>CAYPJO010000014.1:0-34653 GCA_964411065.1 uncultured Thermodesulfovibrio sp. | reverse complement strand
GCAAGATTTCAGACTTGCATAATCTTGATAAGATATCTTAATATAAAACTTAAAATATAATATAAAAATAAAATATTAAGTAATTTTCTCCTTGCCTGATATTTTATCCAGAGGAGATATTATAAATTCCCTTTGAACTATCAACCATACAACAAGACCAACTCTTAGTGAGAAGCCTTGAGCGCTCAGAAAATAAAATCAGTTCTATAAAAGTATGAAAGAGCTGCTATCTCTTATTTCCATTAAGGAATAATTCCATTCTATGGCTAAAGCAAAAAAAGACCAGTCAAATAAAGTCTCTATCATCGATTACATATGGAACCTATTATCCTCTGTCACTTTCGCTGTCATCATTTTTGCCTTAATCTCTATTACCTCAATAATAGGGACCATAATTGAACAGCAAGCAGAACCTCAAAAGAACATAGCTGTTTTAGCCAAGTTATTTGGAACGTCCACTGCGCCTACAGTCTATAGGGTTTTGGATTTTTTAGGCTTTACTGATATGTATAGATCCTGGTGGTTTATCGCTTTGCTATTTATTTTTACAGCCAACCTAATAGTCTGTTCCTTTGAAAGGCTTCCGAAAATCCTGAGTTTGATAAAGGAAAATCCCACCTATCCTGATGATGCACAGCTTAAGACAATACCTTTGAAAATAGATTTTGCCACCAAAAAAGATATCTCAAAATTGAAAGAACAGATCATCTCAACCCTAAAAAGAGCTGGATACAGAATTCATCAAAACACTGTGGAAGATGGAACAACTCAAATTTTTGCCGAGAAAAACAAATACAGCAGATTGGGAGTTTACATTACCCATCTCAGCATCTTACTAATCCTCTTAGGAGCGATGATAGGCATTCATTTTGGTTTCAACGGATACCTTAATCTTTTAGAGGGCACTCAATCATCTGTAGTCTACCTAAGAAATGAAAAAGAGATTCCCTTAGGATTTGAGATTAGATGTGATGATTTTGATGTCACTTTTTATGAAAATACCGATACTCCAAAGGCTTTCACGAGTGTTTTAACCATCATTGAGAATGGTAAAGAGGTCCTGAAAAAGACTATAGCCGTAAATGAACCCCTCCGATATAAAGGAATCACCTTCTACCAATCCAGTTATGGCTTCACTCCCTCTATGGAATCTTTATTTAAACTTCGCATTACATCAAAAAAGACCGGCAAAGTAGAAGAGATCTCCCTGAAATTTGGGGAATCTTTCATGATCCCAGATACTAACATAAAAGGTGTCATTTCTGATTTTAGTCCTGCCTTAGCTATTGATAGAAGAGGTAGATTATTTACCTACGCAGAAACTATGAATAATCCAGCTGTCTTTATAGAGTTCTTTGAAGATAAAAAACCTATTTACAACCAGTGGATACTAAGGAGATATCCAGAGACCTGGATAATTCCCCATGGAATAATAGAATTCCAGGATCTATGGAAATCCCAATATACTGGTTTGCAAGTAAGGAAAGACCCCGGTGTATGGTTAGTATATCTCGGCTGTATATTAATGACTGTTGGACTTTACATTGCTTTTTTCAAAAGCCACTCAAGAATATGGCTCAAATTGCTTAGAGAGAAAGACGGCTTGATTAGGGTCTCAATTTACGGAACAACAAACAAATACAAAACAACCTTTGAGCAAAAATTTAATAGAATAACAAATAGTTTTAAACATTAGATATGTCAGACTTCCATTTTAGTGAGGAAAAAGATAATCTACGACATTTAAAAGGGTGCTTACAGGAAGAAAAAATACTAAAACTGTCGCTAAAGCTCTTAATTTTGAGGTGTTTTAGATTAGAGAATAGTAATATTGTGAGGTTTAGGGGGTAGAATGGATAGTTCGCTCTTTTTTGGTATCTCGACCATTGCTTATATGATAGCAATGGTCATCTATATAGCACATTTAGCCTTTAAAAAAGACTTTATTGGTCAACTCGCTACTGGAACTACTCTATTAGCTTTTATCTGTCATACTATTGCTTTTGGCTTACGATGGAAAGAATTCAATGACCTTATGCAAATGGGATTGTTACGATCTATTCCTCTCACGAATCTATACGAATCTTTAGTATTTTTCATCTGGTGCACAATCTTGGCCTATCTCTTCATAGAGTTTAAATATAAAAATAAAACTTTCGGTGCCTTTATCACCCCGATAGCAGGTATTGCTTTAGCATTTATAGACCTTTCTGGTATGTCAAAAAATATACACCCCTTGATACCTGCACTACAGAGCAACTGGTTACTAGCCCATGTCACTCTAAGTTTTATAGCCTATGCAACCTTTGCTATCTCTTTTGCTACAGCTCTTATATATCTGATACTGACAACTGATGATAGGAAGGGCGGTCCTTATATTTTCTGGACTCTAACCTTTTCTCTTTTTGCAATAGTCTTGATTACCTTAGCTTTAGATTTCATAATCTTTAAAGTCTCTCCTGCTGGCAAAGAATCTTTTGAAAAAAGCCTTCTCTTTAAAGCAACTTTCCGAAACGATTCTAATATAGTAGTCCTTTTGAGTTTCCTCTTTTCTATTGTCTTCACTTTTTTAGTCTGGAGGTATGGCTTTACACTCAAAAAAATTTTGCAATCCTTTTCTATTCATGAAAGTTTCGTTGATGAACTTACATACAAAAATATTGCGATTGGCTTTCCTGTTTTTACATTAGGTGGCTTGATATTTGGAGCTATATGGGCGGATCAAGCCTGGGGAAGATACTGGAGTTGGGATCCAAAAGAAACCTGGTCCCTTATAACATGGTTTGTTTATGCTTTCTATCTACATGCTCGTCTGCTCAGAGGCTGGAGAGGAAAAAAGATTGCAATCGTGGCAGTTGTGGGTTTCTTTAGCACCATTTTCACCTATCTGGGAGTAAATTTACTCTTAAGCGGACTCCATGCTTATGGAGGTATCTAACCATTATGTTATGTCTTGCAATAGATACATCCTGTGATGACACCTCTGCTGCTGTAGTCCTTAATGGCAAAAAGATTTTGTCAAATGTCGTCTCATCCCAAACCCAAATTCACAAAAAATATGGCGGTATAGTCCCCGAACTTGCTTCAAGAAGACACATAGAGATGATTGTTCCAGTCGTGCAAGAAGCCTTAACTATCCCAAAAGTAACTCTCAGCGATATCGATTTCATAGCAGTCTGCTACGGACCTGGATTGATCGGTTCATTGCTTGTGGGATGTGGTTTTGCTAAAGCTCTAAGTTACTCAAGGAGGATACCTCTGGTTCCTGTGAATCATCTTGAAGGTCACATCTTTTCGGTTTTTCTTGAATATGATGACTTAAACTTCCCCTTTCTTGCAATGGTCGTATCAGGCGGTCATACCTGCCTATATATAATAAAAGGCTTCGGCGACTATATCGAACTTGGCAGAACAAGGGACGACGCAGCTGGAGAGGCTTACGACAAAGTTGCTAAGATTTTAGGACTCGGCTATCCAGGAGGCCCAATCATAGATAAATTAACAAAAGAGGGTAACAACACAGCCTTCAACTTCCCTCGATCATATATCCCGGAGACATTTGATTTCAGCTTCAGTGGAATCAAAACAGCTATCAAGCTAAAGATTCAGGAGTTTCTTCAAGAATCTACTTTCTACAATGATGCTCAAGAATCAAGGGTTAACAAGATAGATATCCTCGACCAGCAATTAATAAAAGATATCTGTGCATCCTTTCAAAAAGCAGTAATAGATGTTCTACTGAAGAAGATTGAGTGGGCTACATGGAAACACAAAATCAAAAAAATCGTCTTGTCTGGTGGAGTTGCTGCAAACAGCGAATTAAGAACAAGAGTGAAAGAATTAGCCGAAAGCCTTGAACTTAAAGTTTATCTGCCCTCCCTTCCTCTCTGCACTGATAATGCAGCAATGATAGCCGCAGCGGGCTATTATCATTTTCAATCTGGAAATTTAGCATCTCTGGATTTGAATCCTAAGGCTTATCTACCACTTTAGTGTAGATTTCCTGTAAGAGAGTCTTCGATCCCAAAGCTAATTAGCACGATTTTTGCATAAATAATCTGTATTAAAGTTCAAAATGTTGACATTAGAGATACAAGACAATTAAAATCTAAATAGATAGTCATTTATTTAAGGAGAAAAAAATGTTTGAGAAATTCACTGAAAGAGGAAGAAAGATTATTATATATGCTAAAGAAGAAGCTGAAAGGAGAAATAACGATTACCTGGGCACCGAGCATCTTCTTTTGGCTCTTTTAAGAGAAGAAGATAGCATACCCGTACATATCTTAAAAAAGATGGGCCTTTCTATAGATGAGATAAAGTATGAGATTGAAAGAAATCTACCTGCAGGTAGCAATTTGATCACCTTTAATGACATACCCTTTACTCCACGAGCTAAAAAGGTCTTAGAACTCGCTATAGAAGAAGCAAGACTTCTTGGGCACAATTTCATAGGGAGTGAACATCTCCTATTAGGTCTCATTCGAGAAGATGAAGGAATAGCTGGAAAAATATTAAGAAATCTTGGTGCAAATCTTCTTGGAGCAAGACAGCTAACAATAAACTTGGCTATAAAACCTCAATTTTCTCAAAACCAGCAGAGAGAGCGCAGAAGGACTGCAACTCCTGCTTTAGACGAATTCGGCAGAGACCTAACAATGCTTGCAGCAGAAGGGAAGCTCGACCCCGTAATTGGCAGGGAGGATGAGATAGAAAGAGTTCTTCAAGTATTAGGAAGGCGATTAAAAAACAACCCAGCTTTAGTCGGAGAAGCAGGAGTAGGAAAAACTGCTATTGTAGAAGGTCTTGCACAAAAAATTGTTAGCGGAGATGTCCCAGACAGCCTTATAGGTAAAAGGATTATCTCTTTAGATCTTGGAGCCCTAATTGCTGGAACAAAATATAGAGGCCAATTTGAAGAGAGACTAAAAGCTATTATGAGGGAAATCCAGCAATCTGAGAATGTCATACTATTCGTCGATGAATTTCATACCCTGATCGGGGCTGGAGCTGCGGAGGGTTCTGTTGACGCCTCCAATATGTTAAAGCCTGCCCTATCAAGAGGCGAATTGCAATGCATAGGGGCAACGACACCTGATGAATACAGAAAGCACATAGAAAAAGATGGGGCTCTTGAAAGGAGATTTCAACCTATCCATATTCAACCGCCATCGGTTGATGCTACCATTGAGATACTCCGTGGACTCGCTGAAAAATACGAAAAGCATCATAAAGTCAAAATTAGCGATAGAGCATTAGTAGCAGCTGCCAAACTCTCAGACCGGTATATAACTGACAGATACATGCCAGACAAAGCTATCGATGTTATAGACGAAACCAGTTCACGCTTGAAACTCAAAAGAACAAGTATGCCTCAAGAACTAAAAGAAATGGAAGCCGAACTCATCCAACTGAGCAAAGAAAAGGCTATATATATCAGACTACCAGATCTCAGAAAAGTACAAATGATCAAAGAACAGGAAGATAGAATTAAAAAAGCCTACGAGTCTCAATTCAAAAAATGGAAGGATTCTCTTACAAATGAAATACCAATCGTTGATGAAGACGACGTATCCTACACCGTATCGAAGATGACAGGAATCCCATTAAATAAAATAGAGGAGACAGAAGCAGAAAAACTCTTAAAGATGGAAGAAATATTACATAATAGGATAATTGGCCAAGATGAGGCAATTAAAGCTGTTTCGAGGGCAATCAGGCGTTCAAGGGCAGGGCTAAAAACAAAGAACAGGCCAATTGGTTCTTTCTTCTTTTTAGGTCCAACTGGAGTAGGTAAGACTGAACTCGCTAAAGCTATTGCCGAATTTATGTTCAATGACGAAAGTTCCCTTATTAAAATAGATATGTCTGAATACATGGAAAGATTCAATGTCTCAAGGCTGATCGGAGCACCACCAGGTTATGTTGGATACGAAGAAGGAGGACAACTTACAGAAAAGGTTAGAAAAAAACCTTACTCAGTTATACTCTTTGACGAAATAGAAAAGGCTCATTACGATGTCTTTAATATACTTTTACAAATACTCGATGAAGGTGTTATAACCGATAGTTATGGTAGAAAGATTGATTTCAGAAACACAATAATTATCATGACATCCAATTTAGGTGCCCGATTAATAGACAAGGCTACCCCTCTTGGCTTTCAGAGGGACTCTTCCGATACTATGTACTCAAAGATTAAGGAAAATGTCCTATCAGAATTAAAAAAGACTTTCAATCCCGAGTTTTTAAACCGCGTAGACGAAGTAGTTGTCTTCCACCCTCTTGAAAAAGAGCATCTGTTAGCCATAATAGATCTGCTTATCAACGAAACAAATAAAAAACTTATTGAGCACGATTTGATGATCAAAGTCTCAGACAATGTTAAAGAGTGGTTACTGAAGAAGTACTATCAACCGACCTATGGAGCAAGACCAATGAGAAGAGCAGTTGCTAAAGAGATAGAAGATCCTCTTTCTGAGGAAATACTTAAAGGCACTTTCAAAAGTAACCGGCTCATCCAGGTTGATATCCAAAATGACACCATCATTTTCAAAGAGGCAGAAGAAGCTCTCTTGTTAACCTGTAAATAAACAATGTTTCATATAGAAAGCCCCCTCTAAAAGAGGGGGGCAAAATCCCAAGAATGAAGCAAAAAACCATAATTCTTTTAATAATTTTTATTGCTGGGATTGTTACAATCAATCTAACCCAAAGGGAAAAAGAAAGCTTCTCAGAAAAAGCTCTTATCGGTTTTGATGCTCCAGCTTTTGAACTAAGAGATATCAATCAGAAAAGTTGGAGGTTAGCCGATTTTAAGGGGAAAGTTGTTTTACTTAATTTTTGGGCTACCTGGTGTGAATCCTGCAAATTAGTCAACTCTTCTATTCAAAGAATGCTTAAAACAAATCAAAATTACAATATTGTATATCTTACAATTTTGTATAAAGACGACCCGTCGAAGGTAGATGAATATCTCAAAAAAAACGGACTCGACTTTATCGTTTTAATAGATGACAAAAATGTAGCTTTAAAGTATGGCATAGGTGGTATCCCAGAGACCTTCATAATCGACAAAAGGGGAATCATAAAAGAAAAGATCGTCGGTCCCATTAACTGGGATTCACCTATGATAACAACCGCGCTCAATCAATTAGCGGCAGAGTAATTTCAACAGATGGGTACCCCAACTTTTCCTCCAAAAGCTCTCCTTTTCGTTGGTATACTTTATTCAAAAGTTGACTACTATCCCAGAACTCTCAAATTACTAAAGACACATCTCGGAGAAATTTCACTAATAACTCCTCCTTTGGTATGGAATTTCTCTGACTATTACCAAAAAGAGTTAGGTAGTAATATATTAAGAAGGTTTATTTTCTTTAAAAGTCTTATCGATCAAGATTCTATTGCAGATATAAAGATAACTACCAATCTTATAGAAGAGGAGCTCTCAACCGATGGTAAAAGAACTGTCAATCTCGATCCTGGCTATATGACACTTGCTAAAATAGTACTCGCTTCTACAAAAGAATACTCTCATAGAATATACCTTAAAAGAGGAATATTTGCTGAAGTCACTCTTATCTTTAAAAAAGACAAATTTACTCCCCATCTATACACTTACAAAGACTATCAAAGTAAGGAATATTTAGATATTTTTAGCCAAGGTAGGAGACTTTTGAAGCTAATTACCTCCCAATCTGGTTACCTTTGAGATTTAAGTTCTAAACAAGATAAAAGAGAATTATTTTCATATCCTTAAAGAGTCCCTTTTTAGCTTATGGCAGCAAAACCCTTCAAAATTCCTCACTAAAAGAAAAAAAACAAAGACTGTTTAATCCACATATGTATCCTCTGATATTTGTCTGAAAACCTCATTATAAAATGCCCGGTCTACGGAAAAATAGATGTCTAAGTAAAGAATATTTTCAGAAGTAGTAAATTGAGAGACCTTAATTATGTCCTTTTCAGTAGTTAAAATATAATCACTATTTCGCCTCTCTGCCTCTTTAAAAATATTCTTAAGATCTTTATCTTTATATCTATAATGGTCAGGATACCTTTTGAAACATACAATCTCCGCACCACAAGAGTTAATCAAAGAAATAAAGGATGCTGGTTCAGCTATGCCACAGAAAGCATAGATCTTTTTATTTTGCAAAAGGGAAAAGGATACACTATCACCTTTGATGTTTTTAATACTCTTTATCTCATATTCAGAGGTGAATATAAGAGAATGGGGGTTTAAATATCTCAACTCATTTATGAGCTTATCGTTTTTAACTTTGGTTATTATTATTATATCTGCCCTCTTTATTTCCTTTGGCAACTCTCTGAGTCTACCAAAAGGCAACATCTTACCATTTCCAAAAGGGTTTATCCCATCAATTAAAACTATATTTACATCTATAAAAATCTGCCACTGCTGAAAACCATCATCGAGGATAAATATTATAGGGTCGTCACTTTTCTGTGATAACCTCTCAAATGCTAACACTGCTCCAAGATATCTATTAGGAACCTTTACTATTGGGACATCGGGTAGTTTCTTAGAGACCATAAAGGCTTCATCTCCTACCGTTTCTGGTGATACCTCAATTGAAGGCTTATAAAAAGGAAAGTTAATTAAAACCGGTTCCTTTGCTCTCCCTTTATATCCACGAGTAAGGATAACAGGTCTAAATCCTCTTTTTTTCGCTTCTTCTGCAAGAGCTATTGTCGCTGGTGTCTTTCCTGTGCCTCCAGTTGTTATATTACCAATACTAATTACCTTAGAAGGAAGCCTTTTTTGCTTCAAAATTGAATATTTTTTCTTAAGAGTACTGCCTATATAATAGAGAAGCTCGAAAGGGTCAAAAAATTTAGGCATCTATCACTTATAACAGAATATGTCTAAATATCTATATTCTTTGCTTCCAAAGCGTGCTTTATAATGAATTCTTTTCGAGGTTCTACCTGATCTCCCATAAGCACAGTGAAAACCTCATCAGCTTTAACAGTGTCTTCGATAGAAACTTGTAAAAGAGTTCTTTTTAGTGGATCCATTGTTGTTTCCCATAATTGATCTGGATTCATCTCTCCTAAGCCTTTATATCTTTGCACCATTAACTCTTTTTTTGCAGTATCTATAGAAATCTGCACAAGTTCATCTATAGACCCAATCTTTTTATGCTGTCCCTTTATAGAGACATCGTAGGGTGGGGAACCAAGAGTTTCTATTATTTGTTTATACAAAACTGCTAATTCCTTGTATTCGGAAGATTGAATAAAAAAACTGGATAGATTCATCCTAAACCCTTGGCCTTTTATCTCTACAGAATATGTCTGACTCTCTTCGTCAAAAAATATCTCTTCGTGTCTTAACCAGGCAAATTTACCCTTCATATCCTCTAACAATTGATTTACAAATTCTTGAGACTTAAAAAAATCCTTCTGCACTCCCTTCTCTAACAAAAAAGAGATTATTCGGGGATCTCTGCGTCTCTTTTTTAGTAAATCCATTAGTTTGCAATAGCTATACGCTCTCTTTAAGGAGGAAATCATATCTTGCCCTGTCAATATCCCCTTTGGTGATCTAATTTCTATTTCTTCTGCAGATAATTCAAATAGCATCTTCAACAATTCATTTTCATTCTGAATATATCGTTCTGTCTTACCTCTTTTAACCTTATATAGAGGAGGCTGAGCTATGAAAAGGTACCCCTTTTCTATCAACTGTATCATCTGTCTGAAGAAGAAGGTTAATAGTAGAGTTCTTATATGTGCCCCGTCTACATCAGCATCAGTCATTATTATTATTTTATGATACCGACACTTTTCTATATCAAAATCATCTCCTATCCCTGTGCCCAAAGCAGTAATCAGGAGTTTTATCTCTTCAGAATTTAACATCTTATCGAAGCGTGCTTTTTCCACATTCAAAATCTTTCCTCTTAGTGGCAATACTGCCTGAAAAAGCCTATTTCTTGCCTGCTTTGCTGACCCTCCAGCTGAATCACCTTCGACAATAAATATCTCAGATCTTTCCGGATCTTTCTCAGAACAATCAGCTAACTTACCTGGTAAGCCTGTGTCTTCGAGTAAACCTTTTTTCCTTGTTAATTCTCTGGCTCTTCGTGCAGCCTCACGAGCTCTAGCTGCCTGAATGGCTTTCTCTATAATCTTTCTTGCTACAGAAGGGTTTTCTTCAAAATAAGTAGATAGCGCCTCATTACATATAGTTTCTACGATGCCCTTTACATCACTATTACCTAATCGCATCTTTGTCTGCCCTTCAAATTGTGGAGATGGAAGTTTAACGCTTACAACGGCAGTCAATCCCTCCCTAATATCTTCCCCAGAAAGCCCTTCCTTAAAATCTTTCAACATGCCTGATGATAAAGCATAGTTATTTACAGTCCTCGTTAAAGATGTTTTAAACCCTATGAGATGGGTCCCGCCTTCCCTTGTATTTATATTATTTGCAAAAGTATAAATACTCTCTGTGTACCCATCATTATATTGCAAGGCTATCTCTACGATTACTCCTTCACGGCGACCTTCTATGTATATAGGCTCTGGATGGAGAGGAACTTTGTTTTTATTCAAATGGTTAACAAAAGATACTATACCACCTTCATAATAGAAAGTTTGTGACTTTTCGGTCCTCTCATCTAAGATAGATATTCGGAGTCCTCTGTTGAGAAAAGCAAGTTCCCTCAACCTCTGTGCTAAGATATCGTAACTAAATTCGATAGTCTCAAATATCAATGGATCCGGTTTGAATCTAATCTTAGTTCCCCTACTTTTGGTCTTTTCAACCACAAGAAGAGGTGTTACAGGATACCCTCTCTCAAATCTCTGTTTATAAACTTGTTCATTCTGCCTGATCTCCACTTCTAACCATTCAGAAAGAGCATTGACAACGGAGAGTCCAACGCCATGTAAACCACCGGAAATCTTATATGCTTTTGATTCGAACTTTCCCCCTGCATGAAGCTCTGTTAAAACTATCTCTACAGCGGTCCTTCCACGACTATCCTCTGGATGGGGATCAACAGGTATGCCCCTACCGTTATCTATTACAGAGCAGCTATTATCAATATGGATAATAACATCTATGGTTGTACAATAACCAGCCAAAGCCTCATCTACACTATTGTCAACAACCTCATATATTAAATGGTGAAGCCCATCTATGCCTGTTGAACCAATGTACATTGCAGGCCTCATACGAACTGCATCTAGTCCCTTTAGTATCTTTATCTCTTCTGCAGAATAACCCTTATCGGTGTCTTCAACTAGAAGATTCTCAATTTTTGAATCATTATTGTTTACCTGCATAAGCTATATTCCTTTAAATAAATTTTTAATAAAAAAACTTAGACCTAGAATCTCAAAGGCATTACCAAACATTTGTAGTCTTCATTCCCTTCTTCATGCAACATTGATGCGCTTTCAGGCCCTATGAGTTTAAGGACTGCCCTGTCAGAGCTCATAACATATAGAGCATCAAGAAGGTACTTTGCATTAAAGGCTATTAAAAATGGCTCTCCAGCATAGTCTACATCCATCTCATCGTAAGCTTCCCACAAATCTGGTTCATTCGATGATATTAACATAGACCCTTCCTCTAACTTAATCCTTACAGCACATCCCTTCTCTTTGCTCATGATAGAAACTTTCCTCAAAGACCTAATAAAATCAGCCCTACTTAAAACTACCACCTTATCAAAAGAAGAAGGTATTACCTGTTCATAATTGGGAAAATTCCCTTCCACACGCCTTATTAGAAAATCTATATCTCTTATTTTAAAGCATACATGGTTTTTACCAATAGTAATACTCACCTTGTCAGCCTCTGCACTCAACGCCTTCTCAAGCTCAACAATCGATTTCCTTGATAGAAGCACATCTACTACACCCTCAATATCTCCTTTGTCCCTTGAGACATAACCTCTTGCAACAGCTAACCTGTGAGTATCAGTCCCTACGACTGTCAGTATGTTATCCCCACTTACCCTAAAGAGCAACCCCTTAAGAAACAATCGTGAGTCTATATCTCTCACAGCATAAAGTGTCCTTTCTATAAGCTTGATCAAATCGGCTGAAGAAAGGCTTATCTCTATCTCCCCCTCCAGCGTAGGCCAGATAGGATAATCCTCATGAGATAAACAAGCAAGCCTTACATTAGTCCTGTCACAAGAGATCTTCAACCAATTTCCGTCAATATCCTCAAGAGATATAATGCCTTCCAATTCTCTAACAAAATCATAAAATCTTTTTGCAGGAATACATAGTTTTCCTTCTTCCTCAACATATAAATCTATAGGCTCCCTATAAGCCGTCTCGAGATCTGTAGCCATTATAAAAGACCATTCTTTACTTGCATGGAACAAAAAATGATTCAATATAAATTGTGAACTCCCTTTATCTATTATTCCCTGAATATTAGAAAGTTTTTTTTGCAACAAATCCTTTTGAACCCTTATCTTCATCGCTTCCCCCACAAATAAATACTCACTAAACCTACATTTTCTAATTAACCTTACACTACAACCAAAGAAACTATTCCAAGTTTAGTCTCTTCTTGATGTTCTCAATTGCTCTATTAACCTCTTCTTCGGAGACTCTCTTACTCTCGATCTGCTTACAAGCATGAATTACCGTAGCATGTTCCTTGCCACCAAAGAAATCGCCTATCTCAGATAGCGAAAGCTTCGTATATTTTCTTGAAAGATACATTGCCAATTGACGTGCATTTGCCAAATCCTTAGTCCTTTTCTTCGATCTGATATCTTGCACCTTTAATCCAAAATACTCACAAACTACTTTCTGGATCATCTCAACAGTGACTGGCTTCTCATCATCAGATATCAACTCTTTGAGAACAGACTTAGCCATATCTAAACTTATTGGTATCCGAGTAAGAGAGGAATAAGCACCCAACTTAATCAAACAGCCTTCTATCTCTCTAATGTTTGATTTTATTTTTGTTGCTAAAAGATATGCTACATCCTCAGGTATCGATATCCCCTCTTTCTCTGCCTTTTTGTATATAATAGCCATCTTAGTCTCAACATCAGGTATCTGAACGTCAACAATAAGACCCATGCTAAACCTTGACCTCAATCTATTAGTAATATCAGGAATCTCAAAGGGAGCCCTATCGCTCGAGATAACAATTTGTCGCTGCTTTTCATAGAGAGCATTAAAGGTATGAAAGAACTCCTCTTGCGTAGCTGCTTTATTTGCTATAAATTGAATATCATCAATAAGCAAGATATCCAAATTTCGATACTTTTGTTTAAATTCTGACATCCTGTCATTCCTTAAAGAGTGAACGACTTCATTTATAAATTGCTCAGATGACAAATAGCAAATCGCCTTTGAAGAATCGTTGTCAATCACCCAGTTTCCTATAGCATTCAAGAGATGCGTCTTTCCTAAACCTACACCTCCATATATGAATAGGGGATTATAAGAAAACCCTGGATTCTCTGCAACCTTTCTTGAGGCAGCATGTGCCAACTGATTAGAATTTCCTACTACGAAAGTATCAAAAGTATACTTGGGATTAAGATGAACACCCCTCTCCATAAGCCACTCTTTCCTGCTCTGGAGAGCCTTTAAGCTTCTTTTGAACTTCTGGTCCTCTTTATCAGGTATTACATATTCCACCTCTAAATCCCTTGCTAATACCTCACTTAACGCTACATTTAAGACATTAGGGTAATGATCATCAACCCACTCTCTAAAGAACCTATTAGGAACCTCAACCAAAGCAGTCTTTTCACCAACAGATAACAGCTTCATCGGCTTGAACCACAAATCAAAAATACTTCTTCCTACCTTCTCTTCTACTTTCTGTAATACATCTTTCCAAATGCTACCTGTATCCATTTTAATCTTAAAGTTATTTACACCTTTTAAACAATTGTTAATAATTTGATTAATTAAACTTTAAAAAACTAACACTTTCTGTATGAAAGATCTTAGCAATCTATCAACATTTTTCAATAGAAAGAAAAGAATAAGTTCCATTCATCATATTTACAGTAACTATCAAAAAAAGCTAACACAAAAATCAGCTAAAAAACAAAAACCTTCTTGAAATACAAACATACTAACAACTACTATTAACAACACTTAAAATCTATAATACCATTAAAGAAGAAAGAGATTAATGTGAGAACAAGATGCAATGAAAATATCATACTAATCAAACCAAAATACCCAATCAAGATAATAGTCTACTCCAAAACAGATTTTTTTAAAAAGGCGTTTATAAAAATGTCTACTTCTCCATCCAAAACGGCATCAACGTCCCCAACTTCTATCCCTGTCCTATGATCTTTTACGAGTCTATAAGGCTGAAGCACATAAGTTCTAATCTGATTCCCCCAAGAAATACCCTTCTTATCAGAGATTAGACTCTCAATCTTTCTCTCCCTCTCCCTCAACTGTAAGTCATAAAGCTTTGCCCTCAAAACCTTTAAAGCTGTAGACCTATTTCTTAGCTGGGATCTTTCGCTCTGACAAGTAACTACTATACCAGTGGGTAAATGGGTGATCCTGACCGCAGAAGAAACTTTATTAACATGTTGTCCGCCCGCTCCTGATGCTCTAAAGGTTTCTACTTTTAAATCATCCTCTTTTATATCAACTTTTATCTCGTCGTCGATCTCCGGATAGACAAGCACAGCGGCAAAAGAGGTATGTCTTCTTTTATTTGCATCAAAAGGAGAGATTCTCACAAGTCTATGAACACCTGCCTCAGACTTCATGTAACCATATGCGTATTGGCCCCTAATCGAGAAAGTAACATCTTTTATTCCTGCCTCTTCTCCTGTTTGAATGTCTAAAATTTCTGTCTCATATCCTTTACGATCTGCCCATCTAAGGTACATCCTCATTAACATCTGTGCCCAGTCTTGGCTTTCGATTCCTCCAGCGCCGGGATGTATAGTCACTATTGCATTGTTCCTGTCTGTTGGATCTATAAGTATGAGTCTAATTTCTAATTCTTCGATCTTTCTTTTGAGAGATTCTGTCTCTGTTTTGAGTTCAGGAAGGAAAAATTCTCCCTCCTCTTCATCAAGAATAGAGACTGAATCCATTAAATAGGTTAACTTTTCAGTGATCGAGTCCATAGAAGAGAGGCTCTCTTCTAAATCACTCCTTTTTTTCTGAAGTTGCTTTATTTTTTGTTGGTCTGCCCAGTTTTCTTCCTTAGAAAGTTCTCTTTCAATTTGAAAAAGCTCCTCCTTCTTTCTATTGTAATCAAAGGTAACCTCTTAAAGAATCGACCTTTTTTTTAAGAGAGATTAGGTTTTCTATTAATTCTTTCTGTATTATCATCATTTCTACTCCTTTTTTGGTATCGAGAAGAATAATGTCTCAGCTATAATGGGAGAATCATATATGTAGTACTCAGTACTTGCGAGGTTCTTTATAAACAGAGATAAAAGCTATAACAGAAAAAATGATGCAAAGATATGAGAAGACATCTCCAAAGGTGGTGTAAAAAGTTTTTGTTCTATCTTTCTTAATATCGATGACTAAATAGGATCGCTCAAATATTTTTGTTTTTGATAAAATTCTGCCGTTGCTATCGATGTAACCGGAGATACCAGTGTTGGCTACTCTTATTAAAGGTTTTCTGTTTTCGATTGCTCTAAATACAGCCATGCTAAAGTGTTGATAAGGACCAGGAGAGTTACCAAACCAGGCATCGTTGGTAATAGTTACGATAAAATCCCCTCCTCCCAGAAAGAACTTCCTGACCATCCCTGGAAAAATAATCTCATAGCATATCAAGGTAGCAAAACTACCGAAGGGAGTAACTGCTTTTATGTAACTATCACCTGCATGAAACTCCCCAGTACCGTAGACAAGTTTTTCTATAAAGAAGAGAATTTCTTTCATTGGCACATACTCACCAAAGGGAACTAAATGAATTTTATCATAGATATACGTGACTTTGCCATCTTTATTTAGCAAGATAGCGCTGTTTGTTAGTTTATGGATTTGTTCTCGATTATCTTTCCTTTTGCCGAGAAATTTTTCTCTGACAAGGACACTTCCAAATAAGAGATAGGAGTTAAGAGTTTTTTGATAGGATACCAATTCTTCACTTAGCATTCTATCAGTTGCAAAATAGAAGGGAAGAGCAGTCTCAGGCCAAATAATAATGTCAGGAGATTCTTTAACGGCTTCTTGAGTCATTTTTTTGTAAATGTTTATTACATATTCTTGGTATGCACTATCCCACTTCTTATCTTGTTCAATATTTCCTTGGATTAGGGCAGCCTTAAAAGAGGATTCGCCTCTTTCTTGATGAAGTCTGAAGGCACCATAAGAGAGTATAGAAATATAAACCAAAAGAAGTAGAATAGCTCCTATGAAAAAATAGCCTGAAGGGTAGAGAGGTTTAAACTTTCTAATTTTTTTTAAAATGAAAAAATCAGCTATTAGTCCGTTAAAAGCTACTACTAAGAAGGATACCCCGTAGATCCCTGTAACATCCGAGATCTGGATTAGGGGTAAAAACTTATATTGGCTATAACCAACACTTGACCAGGGAAACCCTGTAAAGGCATATGAACGAATGAATTCAAGAGAGGTCCACAGAGATGGAGCAACAATGAATGCAGGAATAAGAGTCCTTTTTATTATAAAAGAGTAAGAAAAGCAGAAAAAAGCTGTAAAGAGGCTTAGGTATAGAGACAACATTAGAACCACAGAAATACTCACTATGAATGGTAGAGAGCCATAAAGATATAAAGCAGAATATATCCAATATATAGTCCCGAAGAAGTAAATAAGACCAAAGAGTAGCCCATACTTGAAAGCAAAGCGCTCATTTTCGTCATAGAGTTGGACAAGAATCGGTGTTAGGGCTATCCAGGCAAGAGGGAAAAGTTCAGCTGTTGGGAAGGACAAGGTGAGAAATAGCCCAGAGATAATAGAGCTACCAAACTTTCTAAGGGTATTATAAAAGTCAATAGAAAATTTATTGTTAAGCTTTGGATTCATAAGAGAGTAGCTAAAATATAGATATGATTATGGTATCATAAAAAGATCTATGCTTGCTATTGTGATTATACCTGCACGCTATGCATCTGTCCGCTTCCCTGGGAAGCCCTTACAATTAATTCATGATAAGCCTTTAATTCAACATGTATATGAAAGAGTTAAAAGAGCCGATAAAGTAGAGGATGTATATGTAGCGACGGATAATGAAGAGATTTACAGGGTAGTGGAAAGTTTTGGTGGTAAAGCTGTAATGACATTGACCTCTCATAAATCAGGCACCGACAGAATTGCCGAGGCACTCTTGAAAATAGAGGAGACTTTAAGTGGTTCTTTAAAGTCTGAAATAATCGTCAATGTTCAAGGAGATGAACCTATGATAAAGCCTCAAATGGTGAATGAGGTAGTAGAAGTTTTATTAGAAGATAGTAGAGCTGATATAGGCACACTTGTTAAGAAGATTGAAGACTTAGCTGAAGTCACAAATCCTAACATAGTCAAGGCAGTATTCAATAAGGAAGGTTTCGCTCTATTTTTTTCAAGGTCCCCCATCCCTTATTACAGAGACTTGCCGACAATATCTGACAAAAGTAAGGAATGTAACAGAGGGGTTAATATATATAAGCACATAGGGATCTATTCCTATAGAAGGAAGTGTCTACTAGATCTTGTCAGACTCCCCCCTTCTCCCTTAGAAGAGGCTGAGAAATTGGAGCAATTAAGGGCTTTGGAGAATGGCTTTAGAATCAAGGTTAAGATAACTGAGTATGAAACGATAGGTGTTGATACACCGGAGGATATTGAAAGGGTTAGAAGATGTCTAAGTATATATTCATAACAGGTGGTGTAGTCTCAGCCCTTGGAAAGGGCATTGCCGCATCAGCTATAGGAGCCCTTTTAGAGGCTAAGGGGTTAAGAGTATCGTTGCAAAAATTGGATCCCTATATAAATGTAGATCCAGGTACACTTAGTCCCTTTGAACATGGCGAGGTTTATGTTACTGAAGATGGTTGTGAGACAGATCTTGACTTGGGACACTATGAACGGTTTACAAGCTTAAGGACTTCTACTTTTAATAATTATACATCAGGCAGGATTTACAATAATGTTATCACAAAAGAGAGGAGAGGGGATTATTTAGGTAATACCGTTCAGGTCGTTCCTCATATTATAGAGGAAATAATGTTAGCAATAAAATCTGCCGTTACTCCCTCTACGGATGTTCTAATTGTAGAGATTGGAGGGACCGTAGGGGACATAGAGAGCCAACCTTTCTTGGAGGCAATTAGGCAATTCAGGTATGCTGTAGGAAGGGAGAATGTTCTCTATATTCATCTGACCCTTGTGCCCTATGTTAAAACAGCAGGAGAATTAAAAACAAAACCAACTCAGCATAGTGTAAAAGAACTCAGAGAGATAGGTATCCAACCTGATATACTGCTATGCAGATCGGAGCAGTTACTACCTATAGAGATGAAGAAGAAGATAGCAATACATTGTAATACCGATTTGAATGCCGTTATCTCAGCTATTGATGTAGAGACAGTCTATGAGGTCCCTCTGCAGTATAAGGCTGAAGGGCTCGATAAGGTAATAGAAGAAAAACTCCATCTTAACGGTAAGGAACCAGATCTCTCTAAATGGATAGAAGTAGTTAATAAAATCAAGAATCCCGAGAGGGAGACAAATATAGCAATAGTCGGCAAGTATGTTGGGCTAAAGGATGCCTATAAGAGTCTTATGGAGGCTTTAACTCATGGAGGTATTTCAAACAATACAAAGGTTAATCTTCGTTGGGTGGATGCTGAAGAGATAGAAAAAAAAGGAGCAGAAAGATTTTTATTAGATGTTGAGGGTATATTAATTCCTGGAGGTTTCGGTAGTAGAGGTGTAGAGGGTAAAATTATGGCTGCTAAACTTGCCCGGGAGAAGAAAATACCCTTTTTTGGGATATGCCTCGGAATGCAATGTGCTGTAATTGAGATTAGCCGTAATCTGTGTAATCTCTCTGCAAATAGTGTAGAGTTCGATCCTGAGGTTGAGCATCCTGTGATTTTTCTGATGGAGAGTTGGTATAATTACAGGACAGGAAGTATTGAAAAAAGAACCTTTGATTCCCAAAAGGGTGGTACAATGAGGTTAGGATCTTATCCCTGTGTGGTGAAGGAGTCAACAAAAGCTTTTGAAGCATACAAAAAGACTCTGATTTATGAGAGGCATAGACATAGATATGAATTCAACAATAGTTACAGGGAGATTCTTGAGAGTAAAGGACTCGTTATTAGTGGACTCTCTCCTGATGGTCAATTAGTTGAGATCATAGAGCTTCGAGACCACCCATGGTTTGTTGGTTGTCAGTTTCACCCTGAGTTTAAGTCACGTCCTACCGAGCCCCATCCACTTTTCAAGGCTTTTATTGAGGCTTCTTTGAGCGCGCAAAGGACTTTGTTTTAGTTTTATTAAGCGGAGAAAGAGAATGGTTAAAAGGTTAATGTTTATTGGAGACTCTTTAACTGAATATTATGATTGGCATCTCCGATTTCCTGATTATCAGGTTTTCAATCTAGGTATTTCTGGTGAAAGGGTAGAGGAGTTATACGGTAGGCTGCCGCGAGTGATTTCTAAAATAAAGGAAGTAGATTTTATTTTTCTAATGACAGGCATCAATAATATAGCTATGGAAGACTATGATATACTAAATTCTCTCAAAGCTGTAATCAAAACCTTGTCCTCTTCATACAAAGGGGCAACCTTAGTTGTACAGAGTATATTACCTGTGAATCTATATTGGGTTGATAACACTCAGATCAAAGCTATTAACGAGGCGCTAAAAGAGATGGCTAAATCTTATGGCGCAGATTATCTTGATATGTATACCCTTTTTATAAAAGAGGGTGAGAAAGCAGAGAAGCTTTATTTGCTTGCTGATGGTGTGCACCTAAGCAATCAGGGATATGAAGTATGGGCAAAAGCGGTTGAAGAATATCTTAGGAAAAAGGGTTAACCTTTTTCCTTTAATATGATTTTGTGTTTAAGCAAAGAGATTTCTTTTACTGTGCCTTCGAAGGTTTTTTGCTCTCCAAAGAGGTTTCTTAAAAATATTTTATCTCCTTCCGGGATTAGAATATCCACGTTTTCAAGATAGAGTTCCTCTTGTCCATTTCTATAAATATAAGCATTTGCCTCACACATTTTTCTCCTCCTTGATTCTTTTGATTAAATATTCTATTAGATGGGGCAAGGGTTCTTTAATAGCTCCAATTATCTCTATACCCTCTTGGTTTAGGGGGAGGAGTAGTTTTTTTGCTGATGAAGAAGAGATAGCTTGTGTGATTTTTGTAGTTATTTCCCCTAAGAAGCCATCGGAGAGCAAAATGCTTAAGGGTCCTATTATCACATCTACTTTGCTGGCATTGTAAATAATTGCATTCTCTCCTGTTGCACCTTTATTAGCTCTTGCCTTCATCATTGCTGTTGTAGCGGTAGAATTTGTACCGAGAGCAATTATTTCTACTGATTCTCCCAACTCGTCTCGCAAACGCTTAATTATGAAACTGCCAATTCCTCCTCCTTGCCCATCGATTACTGCTATTCTTTTCATGTTCATAGTATAAATACATGAAAAACCTGCTGTCAAATAATTAATAGATAGACTGAGATAGTCTATCCGCATTTCTTTTCTGGAGTATTTGGCAAGGATGCGATTTAGGAGTGTGTTATAATTAATGGATGCTTGAGGTTGCGAAGGTTCTTTTAGTCTTTTTTGTCATTCTTCTTTTAATTAGACGTAAATGGAATATAGGATATGTTTTAACAATAGCTTCGGGATTATTGGCAATCTTATATGCAATGCCAGTAAATATTGTCCTTTCTACAGTTACCTCTACTTTAGCGGAACCGATCACTATTAAGCTCTTTTTTTCCCTTACTCTAATAAGAGTATTCGAGATGATCCTGCGCGAGCAAGAAATGCTTACGGTTATGACCGAAGCCTTAAAGCATATTTTAAAAAAGAGAAAGGCTGTCATAATCTCTATGCCGATGCTTATTGGTCTTTTACCCTCTTTGGGAGGTGCCTATTTTTCTGCTCCAATGGTTGCCGAATCAACTTCAGGCTTGAGGATGCCTCAGGAGGAAAAGGCATTTATAAACTACTGGTTCAGACATCCATGGGAGTTTATATTGCCATTATATCCTGGTATCCTGCTTGCTGCAGCTATAACTCAGATTGAACTGAGATCTTTTATTTTTACCAATTCTTTTTATGCTATCTTGATGATCTTGGCAGGATTTGCCATAAGTATGAGAGGAGCTGGGGGAGATTATGATTCAAAAAAAGTAAGTGGCGCGGGCTTATTTGAGGATAGAGCAAAAAAGATAAACCCCCTTTTCAGCTTTGCTCCTTTAATCTCTGTATTTTTATTAGTTGCTATTTTTGGTCTGGAATTATCCTACTCTTTAGCTATTGTTATTTTACTGCTTCTGTTTTTTTATAAATATAGGATTCAGAGACTTTTAAAGGTCTTCAAATATGGTTTTGCCCTTGAGGTTATTGTGCTAATATTCGGGACTATGCTCTTTAAGATGACTATGGAGAATTCTGGAGCAGTTCAGAGCTTGAGTGTATTCTTTTCCGAAACTGGTGTCCCTGTAATTTTTATCCTCTTATTTTTACCCTTTGTTACAGGTCTTTTAACAGGAATAACGGTAGGATTTGTAGGGGCGACTTTTCCTTTACTTGTGAGTTTAGTTGGTTTTACGGATCTCAAAGCTGTTAGTCTCGCTTTTGTCTCGGGGTATGTGGGGGTTTTGTTATCCCCTGTTCATTTATGTCTTGTATTGACAAGAGAATATTTCAAAGCCGATATGTGGGGGATTTACAGAAGAATTATTTCTGGATGTTTTTTGATTCTGGCTTTAGCGATAGTTGTTTATCTTTTTTTATAGTCTCCTCTACTCCTTTCGGTTGGAGTAAGATCAGGCTAATCCTTCTATTTCTTGGGTCAGCAGGGTCTTCTTTCACAAAAGGAACTGTATCTGCGTATCCAGAGATCCTGCTAAAACGATTAGGATTAAAGCCCATTCTTTCAAGGACTTTTCTTGTAGAGAGAGCTCTCTCAGTAGAGAGTTCCCAATTAGTATAGTGGGTAGTTTTATAGGCAAGAGAGTCTGTATGCCCTTCTATGGCAATGCTATTAGGCATTGGCAAGATACTTTCACCGACTACTTGCAATATTCTAAGAGCAAGGGGTGTAGGCTCTGCAGAGCCAAGATTAAACATGGGCTGACCCTCTTTGTCTATGAGTTGAACTCTTACTCCTCCTTCGAAGATGTCGACGTGAACCTGGTCTTTAACATCGTAAAGCTTTTCTTCTATAGTATTCTTTAGAATCTCTTTGAACTCTTCTGGTTTCATTATTGGTAAGGTCTGGACTGCTTGGGGCACTATCTGTAAAGCGCTTTGACCTGTGAACCCCGTTGAGGCATCCATGAAGGTCTCTCCCGATTTTTCAAATATGGTGAAATGTTTGAAATAATGAGATAGTATTGCTCTCTTTTCCTGTGAAACCATTGTTAAGAGCCATAGTAGCAAAAAGAATGCCATCATTGCAGTAACGAAGTCGGCGTATGCCACTTTCCATTGACCTCCGTGGTGGCCACCATGATGCTTTTTTACAACTTTCTTTATGAGGATCTTTTGAGCCTTCATTTGCTTCCTCTGAGAGCCTTTTCCAGTTCATTAAAAGTAGGCTTTTCTTTGCCCGGAATTGCTCTTCTACCAAATTCAACAGCCACTTGGGGAGCTGCCCCTCCAACAAAAGAGACCAAAGAAACTCTTATCACGTTATAACTTATCGCCTCTTCCCTTACTTGATGTTCAAGGTTTGTAGCCATTGGACCTACATAACCATAACATAATAGAACCCCAAGAAAGGTCCCAACAAGAGCAGCTGCGACTTTACTACCCAGCACCGCAGGAGGGGAATCAACATATTGCATTGTTATTACTACACCTAAGACTGCTGCTACTATACCGAGACCTGGCAGGGCATCAGCTACCTTATTTATGCTATTTGCTGGTACCATAGCATGGGTATGATGGGTTTCCATCTCAAGCTCCATAAGATTGTCAAGCTCGTGAGGGGGAACATTAGTTGTGATTATTACTTTTAGATTGTCGCATATGAAGTCCGTGAGATGGTGATCTTTTAGTATATTTGGGTACTTTTTAAAGAGAGGACTTTTATGGGGGTTCTCCACATCTGCCTCAAGGGATATGAGCCCTTCTTTTCTAATTTTTGAATAAAGCTGATAAAGCAAGGTAAGAAGTTCAAGATATTTTGCCTTTGAAGGGTTTTTCCCTGCAAAGATCCTGCTTATACTTTTGATGACAGAGGCAAACACCTTTGGGGGTGATGCGATTAAAAACCCACCTATAGCAGCACCGACTATTATCACAATTTCTGCTGGCTGAAAGAGTAAATAGAGATTTCCCTTAACCATCAAATAACCGCCAATAACTGACCCAGAAACTATTAAAATACCAATTATTGCAAACATTATTTAACCTTATTTTTAGTCTCTTCTGCTTAGGAATAGTATATCAACCCTTCTATTTTTACTTCTACCTTCTGGAGTTGCATTAGAAGTTATAGGCTTATATTCGCCGTAGCCTGAGGCAGAAAATCTTTCAGGGGGTATATTATGTTCTTTTATAAAGTAGAGAACCACGTTTGTTGCCCTTGCAGTTGAAAGCTCCCAGTTTGATGAATATTTAGAGCCCTTTAAAGGTATATTATCGGTATGCCCTTCCACTACTATATAATTGTGTGTGTTTTTAATAACGTCTGCTATCAAAGTGAGGAGAGGTTTAGCTTCTTCCTTAATGTTAGCAGAACCTTTGTCGAAAATAGCGAAATCACTTAATGATATAGAGACTCCTCTAATGCTTGCGGTAACTGTTATGCCCTCTATAAAGTTAGACTTACTTAAAATTTCTCGTACCTTTCTCTCAAGCTGAATATCTCCAATGTATAATGGTTTGATTCCCTCTATGATGGTGGTTGTCTCTTTCCTTTTTGATGGGTCTCCAAGCCTCATAGCATCTTGTAAAGAGATGCTAAACCTCTCAAGTTTCCATATATCAACTTGGCTTATTGCATACAATGCGGTAAAGAAGGCGAACATCAAGGTTATAAAGTCAGCATAAGAGACTATCCATCGGTCTGGATTATCAGGGTCCAGATCTCTCCCTCTTTTTTTCATTGTTCCTACTCCCTCAATTCAGCAATAAAGACCCTTAGTTTTTCTTCAATATAATGGGGATTTATCCCTAACTGTATCGCTATAACCCCTTCGAGCATCATCTCCCGTAGGAGCAAGTCGGAGTTGATTTTATTCAAAAGTCTTTTTGATATGGGAAGTAAAATGAGGTTTGCGGAACCTACACCATATATTGTGGCTACAAAGGCAACAGCAATACCTGCACCCAATCTTGAGGGATCTGATAGATTCTCCATCACATGAATTAGCCCCAGAACCGCCCCTATTATTCCAATCGTTGGGGCAAAACCGCCAGCAGTCTCAAATACCTTAGCTATACGTTTTTTATTCTGTTCGTAAGTGAGATTCTCTTGTTCCATTGTCTCTCTTAATACTCTTGGGTTCATGCCATCAATAGCTAATCTTAAAGACTTTCTCAAGAAGGAATCCTCTATTGTGATAAGCTCATTTTCTAAAGCAATTATTCCGTTTTTCCTGGCAATATAGGCATAATTAATTATCTTATTTATTATAGGCTCGGGGTGGGTCTCCCTTACGAGGAAGACATCCTTCAGGGATTTACCTGCTTCTATAATGTCCTTTAGGGGGAAACTCAGAAGAGTTGCCCCTAAAGTCCCTCCAAAGACTATCAGTGCAGCTGTCAGTTGAAAAAGTGACCCTGAACTCCCTCCTTCAATGTAATTTGCTCCAATAATGGCTGTCAGGCCTAAAAGAATTCCTAAGATGCTACCTCTATCAATCAAACATTATGCTCCCTACTTTTCCTTTGGGTTCTTATTATATCACGCTGGCGATTGAGAGTATATTGAATTATCTCATCTCTCACTTCATCTTCTATATCCTTAAATGAGACCGCTACTTTGTATTGACCATTGCCCATATCAGTTGTTCTTACGACAGTGCCATAGGTTAGAATGCCAACAGGAGGACAAGAGGGCAATAGCATCTTAATCTCTAAGAGGTCTTCTTTCTCAAATTTTTCTTCTGATAAAAAGGATATTCCTGCAGCACTAATGTTGACATCTCTACTTTCAACGTTCAGTAGAGACTCTGTATCAGGGTTAAGCCTTTCTAAGATGAGACTTAACTTTGTCTGTATGTCAACGAGCATCTTCCATAGAACAGGATTTATTGTTTCATCGGGCACTAACTCCTCATGAGTTCTTGTGCCATAGCCAGTAAAAATCTTTGAACGCCTGCACTTAATGTTCTTTGAAACTCTCTTTACTATCAGTGGAATTGAGTCATCAATCCTGAAATACTCTCGCTTCTCGTGCCACAAAAAGTTTATCTTCAATTGCTGATTTTTGTAGTCATCTACCTCACCATAAAAATCCATATCTTTGAATGTTAAAAGGACGTAGTCACCCCTTTTAACATTCATTGAAGTATCCTTTAAGGGTTTTATGGTGATAGAGTTCTGATCTGTGCCCACAACAATGGCTACATTAGGTTGCATGTTTGGCAGTAACCTGTAATATATATCTTCGCCAACCTTAATAGAACTATTCATAATTTTTGCCTTTCCCTGTAGGGGTTTGCAAAAAGGCTTTGACCACTTCAGGGTCAAATTGCGCCCCTATATTATTAATGATTTCTTTTTTTGCATAGTCGTGGGTTCTTGGTGCTCGATAGGGTCTTGCTGATGTCATTGCATCATAGGCATCAGCAAGAGAGAGGATCCTCACGATAAGAGGTATCTCATTTCCTTTGAGACCGTCAGGATAACCTTTGCCATCAAATCTCTCGTGGTGGTATCTTATCAATTCTCTCTCCTTTGGAAAGAATCTTATCGGTTTAACTATCTCATCACCTTTTATTGGATGTAGTCTTATCTCTGCCATCTCTTCTTCTGTGAGCGCAGTTGGTTTAAGTAAGACTGTATCCCTAACGCCTATTTTCCCAATGTCGTGTAAATAAGCACCAAATCTTATTGCATCCTTTTCTTCATCTGCAAGTCCCATAACCTCTGCAATTTGGATAGAGTAAATTGCAACCCTCTCAGAATGTTGTTTGGTATATGAATCCCGAGCCTCGATACTGATTACGAGAGATTTTAGGGTATTAATTAAATTATTGTAGAAAACTTCGTAAAGGGCATTGTTTTCAATTCTTAAAGCTGCCTTTTTTGCAAAGGTACGAAGAATAGCTATCTCATCTTCAGCAAAGGCTGTCTTATCTTCTTTATCCCAAAGCCCTAAGAGAGCAAAGGACTCTTCCCTTAGAGTAAAAGGTAATAGTAAAAGTTGAACATTTGAGTTGGGGGTGCTAAAATGGCTTATACCATCACAATTAATTATATTATGAACCCTATTTTTTATGGTGCTTTCTATGAATGAGTTCTCAATTTTAATTTTCCCCTTTGTAAATCCGATTGAATTAACAATCCTTAGATGGTCTCCTTCTACAACTCCAAAAAAAGCACCTTTGACAGGCACAAGTCTAATAGACATTTCGAGGATCTTTTCATAGATTTCTTTATTATTATATATCCCGTCTAATTGGAGGCTTACTTCTTGGAAGATGCTTATCTCTTGTAATTTTTTAAAGAGTTCAGCATTTATCCTTTTTACAGTATCTTCATTCTTGTTCTCCTTAACAACTTGTAAGAGTTTTTTTTCACCTATTATTCTTTGGGTAACGGAGATGACTTTATCAATCTCGAAAGGTTTGATAATGAAATCACTGGCTCCCTCTTTCATTGCAGTTACTGCTACATCTACTGTAGAAAGACCTGTTATCATTACAACAGGCGTAGTAGGATATGTCTTGACCGTCTCTTTAAGGAGATCCATCCCCCCCAATTTAGGCATATTTAGATCAGTAAAGATTATATCATAGCGTTCTTTTTTCAGACACTCTAAGGCCTCTAAACCGTTAGAGGCGCTCTCTGTGACTAAACCGCATACCCCGGTAAGGATATCAGCAAGTATATCCCTAATAATAGGATCGTCATCTACTATTAGGGCTTTTTCCTTCTGCATTCCCAGTTACCAGCCTTTCTTTTAGAATAGCTCCTTCTGTAGGTGAAAGGATATTTGAATTAACTAACTTATCTATTCTCTCTATCCAAGAGAGAATTAGATCAGGATCGTTATTTTTTGTAACTTTTTTCATTAATTCAAGATCTCTATAAGTATCTCTTAAATATTTTTTTAACTGCCTCTGTTCCTCCAAAATGAGATTTCTTTTATAAGCTTTTTCAGCTACGAAAAGTAGCTCCTGGACTCTAAAGGGTTTAGTTAAATAGTCGAAGGCTCCTTCTTTGATAGCAATGAGTGCGCTATCTAAGCTCCCATAGGCTGTAAGAATTACCACTGCACAGTCAGGATTATGTTTAATAGCCTCCTTTAGTACCTCTATCCCATCAGCATGTGGCATTTTAATGTCGGTAAGAACTAAATGAAAATCCTCTACCAATAGTTTCTTTATTGCTTCAAGTCCATCGCTGGCGGTAGAGACAGAATATCCCTCTTTTGAAAGTATTGAACTTATGACCTCGCGAACTATCTCATCGTCTTCAGCTATAAGTATCTTAAAATCCTCTTTAGACACATTACCTTGCCTGCTTTATCTTTTCAAGAGCTTCTGCTTTAGCTTGCTCCAGTATCTGCCGACGCTTAGCTTCTGTAGAGATACTAACAATATCTTGAGGCTCGTCCATCTCCTTTTCTAAAAATGTAGAAGGCTTTAGTTTTGCAAGCCTATTATATATAATATTTGCTTCATTAAGCTGAAAGGGATATATCGTCATCGGATAGCCCTCCAGGCTGATCTTAATTCTATCAAAAGTTCTTTAACAAGCTCAATTCTTTTTACATCGTTGTCGGCATTAGCTTTTGTAAGTTCTATTAACATAAAGAGATAGAGGGACTCGAGATTCTCTGCTATCTCGCCACCTACCTCTTTGTTCAAAGAAGAAAGAAGTTCTTCTATTATTGCCCGAGCTTTTGATAGAGACTCAATTTTATTGGTAATATCTTTATTATGTATATAGACTATGGAGCGCTGGAGACTCTCTATAGCTCCGTCATAAAGCATTATGACGAGGTCAAGAGGCGATGTAGAGGAGCTAACCATAGTTTTTGTATAGGCTTTTTGAGCGTAGGCGAAGGTCATTTTTACATCCCCCTCCTTTTAGGCCCTTCTTTAATGGTTAAAAAGGCTAACTCTCTCAATAAATAGGAACCTCTAAATGTCTCAACAATTAAACTAAAGCATCTTTTAAACATCTTTAAACTCACCTCTTTCTACCTTTTAACCATTACTCATATTAACTTCTTTGTCTTTTAAGTGATCTGTCAGCGAAGTAACCTTTTATTCACAAAGAGCTTAGCTACTTAGTCTTGGAAATCTTTGATAACTGCTGAATGAGGTAGTCACCCCTTGATTGCAGATTCCCAACAGTCTGTTCGAGTTGAGCAAATTTCTTTTTTAATACTTCTTCTTTTTTTGTTAGTCTTACCTCTAATAGGGATATAGACTGTTCAATAGACTTAATATTTTCCCTCAAACCTTCTCTACGAGAAGGAATAGTGGCATTTATTATATTGTCTAAGATTGTATCCAAGGATTCTGAAAGTTCTTTTAAGATTTTAATGACATCCTGAGGGTTTTTCTCTAATGCATTACTAAAGGCTGAATCATTCACTTGGAGGAACCCATTTTTATCATGGGTCAGTCCAAAATGCACAGGCATAATGTCATTATATCTCTTTGTAGTGATAGTTCTTAGGGTATTGATAATTCTATCTAAGGAGCTTTCAGTAGCAAAAACCTGTCCCATAGAGGAAAGCCCCTTTGCGGCATTTATAAAAGCATTATAATGGGCGACAAAAAAATTGAGTTTATTTTTTATAACAGCCATGTCTTGATAGACATTGATGGAAACGGTAGTAGCGTAATTATCTCCTTTGTGAAATGTAAGGGTAACTCCGTCAATGACATCAGAAACCGTGTTAGAAGCTCTCTCCATCTCTATACCATTTATTTTAAATATGGCATTTTGGGCTACTTGGATGTTTGAATAATCGCTACCAAAGACTGTATCATCTTGAAGAATTACTATGTTGTTTGAGCTACCTGTATTATTTGCCGAGATGACTAATTTGTAAGGATTCGTCTCTGAGCCCGTATTAACCACTGATGCTGTCACGCCAGCATTTTTACTATTAATTGTGTTTTTAAGATCCATAAGGGTCATACTATCATAAAGAGCTATTTTTTGAACTTCTCCGCTTGTGCCCACTTGGAATTTAAAAAATTTATCACTCCCTGTAACAATAATTGATGACTCTGAGGAAACCCCTGAAGTGGAGATGAGTCTATGGGGTCGGGCTAATTGTTTAACCTCTACATCATAGTTGCCTGTTGAAGCAGAAGAGGAGACGCTCGCAGAGACTACCTGGGCATTTGAAGAAGAAGCTGATAAAGGTATAGAACTGAGTCTCTTAAAATAATCAAGAGAGTCCCTTATGGATGAAAGCTTTGAGAGAAGGTCTCCATAACTGCTTATCTGTTTTTCATAGGATGCTTTCTTTCTCTGAAGAATATAAAGGGGTTTCTTCTCAACAGCTATGAGCTTTGAGACAATGCTTGAGGTATTGAGCCCGGAGAATAGACCTGAGATAAGATTGTCTGCCATTTAGACCTCTTTAGTAAAAAGATTTTTATTATTGTTTTTTAAAAACTTTACCATTTTTAGATACTCTTCAGGTGGAATCTGCCTAAGAAGATTACCTTCTTCATCGACTATTTTTATTACTATATTTTTATCTTCTGTTAATGCAAAAAAAGCTTTAGTTATATTTTGATCAATCTCAAGCTTTTTTACTTCTTTTGTATCTTCTGACTTATTTTCTTGGTTTTGTAAATTAATAGGCACTGCCTCATTTCTATTTTCCTGCATTTTTTTTGCAGATTGACTACTTTGAACATGCTCATTGCTTATTTTCTTTATCAAGTTCCCTATGTTGTTAATACCTATTATCATGGCTATTTAATGGGGAGGGATTAACCTCCCCGCTCCTCCAAATATTATCTTTGCAGTAATGCAAGGACATTTTGAGGTAGTGTGTTAGCCTGAGCAAGGACAGATATGCCTGCCTGTTGCATAATCAAAGCCTTTGTGAGATTTGTCGTCTCAATAGCAAAGTCAGCATCCATGATTCTTGAGCGAGCTGCCGAGATGTTCTCACGGACATTATCAAGGTTTCTGATGACTGACTCAAACCTATTGAGCTTAGCACCCAAGATAGCTTTTTCAGAGTTAAGGGTTTCCATAGCACTCTTAAGGGTAAGAATAGCCATATTTGCATTAGCAGCAGTTGTTACACTTATAGAGTTTAAATAGGTATTAGAAAGAGATACATTTGCAGATGTATTATCCCCCACGATAGCAAGAGCTGTCCCTACTGAATCAAAAGAAAGGGTTGTATCACCAACATCATCGACCAAAACTATAGCACCATTAGCTCCCACACCTACAGTAGATGTCCCAGGGCTAAAGAAAGTCGTTATATCATTATCTACAGAATCATTAGCAGTAACTGTGATAGCTGCCCCTGTCCTATTGATTAGAACTATTGCGGAGTCATCGCCAGTAGTGTCCTGATTTAAATCATTCACTCTTACTGCTACAACTCCATGCTCTGCAGTCTTAGCATTTATAGCGGTAACTAAACTATCTGCTAAATCTCCATATGTACCGGTTGTAGAAGCTGGTCCAATAGAGACGCCATTTATAACGAGCGCTCCTGCATCAATAGTAGCGTTGCTGACCCCTGTGGGATCAAAACTTAATCCAACAAATCCGTTTCCATATCCAAAGGCAGAGACCCCTGTTAGATTGGTATACTGGTTAATCCTATTTATTTTGGTAATTGAATTGGTATTAGTTCCTATAGCTGCTCCGTGGGTTACTCCCTCGATTGAAAAGTTTGCAGCTAACCCATTTGCATAGGCACGAGCTATCCTCGTAGCAAGCTGTGAATCATTAAAGTTATTAACGGCGGAATAGTTAGAAGCAACACCCATAGTTGTAGGAGAGAGGTTACTTATACTTATGTTAATTGTCTCATTTACCTCTACGCCTACCTGGATGTCGGCATTAAAGCCACCAGCAAGGATTCTTTCTCCGTTATAGCGGGTCTGATTCACTATTCTGCTTAACTCATCAATAAGCTGAGAGACTTCTTGATTGAGAGAATTTCTGTCCATTGTTGTGTTATAGCTTGCTGCCTGTTCGGCAAGCTCATTCATCCTCTGAAGGGCATTAATATACTCGTCCATTGCACCTTCTGCTGATTGGGCTATAGAGAGTCCGTCATTGGCATTCCTTATAGCGACAGTTAAGCCATTAATCTGACGAGTCATTCTTGTTGCAATGGCAAGCCCTGCTGCATCGTCTTTTGCTGAGTTAATTCTTAAAGTTGATGAGAGCCTCTGCATTGCAGTAGTGAGAGGCGCCTGTGTTCTGTTAAGGTTTCTCTGAGCATTCAGAGCAAAAAGGTTTGTGTTAATTGAAAGGGGCATCTTAATTTCCTCCTTGAAATTAAATTTTTAATTGACAGCTTCCTGCTGTCTTTTTATATTTTTTTATATAGCAAAAGTGACTTAAGGCAATTAGTTTATTTTTTGCACCCCCCTTCCTGCCCTCACTTATGCTTTTGATATATATATCGGAATTTTTTTAGAAAACTTTAATTTTTTTTCATAATCCTCTTAAAGCATTTAATAGGGTCTTTCTAAGGTAAATTCTTAAGGTGTAGAAAGTTCAAAAACCCTCAGCGGAGGAGAAAAAAATATTTACAAAAAGGATTAATTTGTGTATAATTCTTTAGTGCAGAAGGTTGCTTTCATATATGACGACATATTCTTAACCCATGAGACAGGCGATTGGCATCCTGAAAATAAGCAGCGCCTTATATATCTGTTGAAGGTCTTACGCAATTCAGAAATATGGGATAAGCTCATACATCTGAAACCTCGCCTTGCAACTTTTGAAGAGATTGCTCTTATACATTCACCAAAATACATTGAGAAGGTCAAAGCTTTGGGCTCTGGCTACCTCGATCCTGATACTTATGTCTCAAAAAATAGCCTTGAGGTTGCAAGATATGCTGTAGGAGCAATTCTTGAGGCTGTTGACAAATGTAGTGAGGGGGCTATTAGGAGAGCTTTTTGCGCTGTCAGACCGCCAGGTCATCATGCTGAGGTCAGTAGAGGGATGGGCTTTTGTATATTTAATAATGTAGCGATAGGAGCAAGATATGCTCAAGGAAAGGGCTATAAAAGAGTCTTCATTATCGATTTTGATGTCCATCATGGTAACGGCACACAGCATATCTTTGAAGAGGATGACAGCGTATTCTTTTTTAGCACCCATCAATACCCCTATTACCCGGGCTCAGGCTCTGAGAGGGAGAAGGGTACAGGTAAGGGCACAGGTTTTACCTACAATGTTCCTCTCTATGCCGGCTCTGGCGATAGAGAGTATATCCAGATTTATCAAGACATTTTACCAGGGCTAATAGAAAAATTCAGTCCTGATATTATTCTTGTTTCCTCAGGATTTGATCTCCATACAAGAGACCCCCTCGCAAGTATGAGAGTCACAAATGATGGCCTAAGAGCAATAGTAAAATCTATATTGACTGCCTCTTCAAAGCCTGTTATCTTTACTCTTGAGGGTGGTTATGATCTCACAGCTCTCTCTGATGGCGTAAAGATAACCTTAGAAGAGATGTTAGTCAACTAATAGAGAAAACACTCTTTTAATTTTTTGAAGTATTCCCTCTGACAGTTTTTTTCTATCTCGAACATTTTTTCTAAAGGTTCTAAAAAGGTTTCTTTCCCTGTAGTGAATACCCCATGTCCATAAACTATTACGGAGCCTTTTTCTGCTATTCTTTTTGGCACAGTTGTAACGAGACCCCTTTTGCCTGTACCAATCTCACCTATAACAATTGGAACGGAACAGATTTCTCTTTTTTCTTTGCAGACTACGGGGCATTTATCTCTGTCTTTATAAAACTTACAGGTTATTAGATCACAATAAAGAGACATAATTACCGAAAAGAGTGGATGAGCGTGTAAAATAGCTCTTTCACTGGTCAAAAGATAAATCTTTTTATGGGTAGGTAATTCTGACGAGGCAGTTATCCCGATGCAGGAAGAACCATCCAGGGGCACAGCTTCTATATGTCCCTGTAGTTCATCGAGAGAGCTTCCTGTCTGACTTATGAAAATTTTTTCACCAAACTTATAGGAGATATTGCCGAAATAGGAGTCCACAAGGCGATAGTTAACAACTAACTTGCCCACATCACAGAGTATCTTCATAAGACTGTCCTCATCATGGGGTATTGAAAAAATAGAAGGAGGGAAGGAATATGTTAACTTAATCTTTTCCGATAGATATTTGAGAAGATCAAGGATTGAAGGATTTTCTGGATAGTCCTCATCTTTCTTAATAAAGCCTTTAATTAGTGAATGCTCAATAATTCTTTGCAGATTTGTCACAAATTCCGCCTCAGCTTTAGCCCCCTTTTGGAGACAGTGCTGGAAGTAAAGAAGTGTATCGAAGAAGTATTTGATAAAGAGAGAAAAACAGGTTGAACTATAAGAGACGTAAGCCTGTTCAGGGGTTAAAATACCGCAAGTTACGATCCCCCTCCCCTTGATAAGGGCTGATTTTCTTAGAGATAGAGCCCTTTTGATAGAGTCACAATCAAAGTCTTCTAATAAAGGTATATCATGCATGAAGGTTCGTGTCTCACAATCCACAGGGACAATTCTTTTAGAAAGCTCTTTCTTATGGGATCTCTTTGTTCCGCATAACTGATTTAGAGGATAATCATCCCGAGTTAGTTCATTCATCATCGTTTTGTATGGCTCAGAGGGTTCTGCAAAGAGTAAAGAATTAACATTCATTGAGTAAAAGAGTTTACTAAGCTCGGCGACTTCTCCCTCTAAGGGCTTGTTAGAAAATATTTCGGCATCAATAGCTAAAAATGTTGCCTTTTCTTTGTCTGCGAGCTGCTGTTCCTGAAGTTTTTGGAGATATTTTTTTAACACTCTTTCCACTAAAAAATTGGAGACGAAAAAATACTTAAATTCTAAACTTATCTATTTTATCAATAATTATTGCCGATTAGTAATAACTACAGAGTTCTTTGAGCTCCATTACACTCCTGCAGTTCAAAAAATAAAAGAGTAATGAATAGTCTTAATCTTTTCATGATATAATTTTTCATAGTTTAATCAATGCCCTAATTGGAGGTGAGAGAATGTTTCTTTATCTTGTTCAACATGCAGAGGCAAAACCTGAAAGTGAAGATCCTCAAAGAGGATTAT
>CAYPJO010000013.1:0-35511 GCA_964411065.1 uncultured Thermodesulfovibrio sp. | reverse complement strand
TATTAAGACTCAAGCTTTTGAGACTCAATGGTGAATGGGATGCCTACTGGCAGGAAAGGAGAAAAGAGCTTATCCAGTTCGCAGCATGATTTCCATCACGGAAAAAAAAGATGCTTAGTTTACCAACCTCTATCTCTTTTTAATTCTTAAATGCTAAAATAAAAATGTCGTAAACTATTACTTTCCAAAAATAAGCTAATTTTTGAGAGACACCTAAAATGCTTTTTGAATCTTTTAAATTGGCTAATATTACACTTAAAAACCGTCTCGTTAGATCTGCTACCTATGAAAAAAGAGCTGATGTAGATGGCTTTGTCACTGATTCATTGATTGAGTTTTATAAACACTTAAGTAATGGTGGGGTTGGACTGATTATCACTGGAAATGTCCTTGTTCATGTCTCTGGAAGATCAGCTCCAAATATGTTATGCATTCATACTGATAACTATATTAAAGGGTTAAAGCGCCTAACTGAGGCTATTCATGCTTTAGGGTCTAAGATTTTTATTCAGCTCGTTCACGGCGGAAGACAATGTTCACCTTATCTTTTAGGGGGACAACCTCCTATAGCTCCCTCTGCTGTTTATGATCCCTCTACTAAGATCACTCCCCGTGAAATGACCAATGAGGAGATATGGGAGATTATAGAGTCTTTTGGAAAAGCAGGGAGAAGAGCCTTAGAAGCAGGTTTTGACGGAATTCAACTCCATGGAGCCCATGGTTATCTAATAAACCAGTTTCTTTCACCCCATACAAATCGTAGAAATGATTATTGGGGTGGGGATGAAGAGAGGAGATTTCATTTTTTAGAGGAGATTTACGAAGCTATTAGAGATGAGATTGGCTATTCAATACCTCTTATAATCAAAATGAATGTTTCCGATTTTGTTCAAAAAGGATTAGAACCCTATGAGAGTCTTAAAATTGCTAAAAGGCTTGAAGATCTTGGAATAGATGGAATTGAAGTTACCGGGGGTATTTATGAGTCAGGGAATAAGACAGTTCAAATGAATATATTAAAACCTGAACAAGAGGCTTATTTTCGGGAATACTCAAAATTATTTAAAAAAGAATTAGATGTTCCTGTAATTTTAGTGGGTGGTATCCGCTCGAAAAGTATCGCAGAAGAAATATTACAAAAAAAAGAAGCTGATCTTATCGCCTTAAGCCGCCCATTAATTAGAGAGCCAGATTTGCCCAATAAGTTTTTCAAAGGCAAAGAAAGAGCAGACTGTATATCATGCAATGGCTGTATGAACTTCAAGAACCTCGATTTTGTAAAATGCACACAATTAGAACAGTCATAATAATTCTCCTCCTTATTGAGCTAACTTTTGGAGTATCCCAACCCTCAGCAAGTCAAGCCCCAGAAAATGAAGGTTTTTGTGAGCAGGAAAAAGTTTCTACAACGGAGACCTGTGAGACTATCCCAGCCAATAAACAAAAAAATCCCTTTTCACTGGATATAAAAATCGATAATCCTAAGAAATTACAAGAAAAGGTTATTATATACTTCTTTGAAGGTAAAGGATGTCCATTTTGTGAGCAGGAGAAGGCTTACTTGAGGGACTTACGGAATAAATACAAGAATCTTGAGATAAAAGAGTATGAAGTTTGGCATAACAGGGAAAATGCAATGATCATGGCAAATATGCTCCAGTTCTATGGCTTAAAACCTCAAGGAGTTCCCGTAACCTTCATCGGTGATAAAGTCTTTATAGGGTTTTCAGAGGAGATTAAGGGAGAGTTAAAAAAAACTATAGAGAGATGTTCATCCGCAAAATGCCCTGATCCCTATGATAAGACTAAAGAGTTATCAAATATAAAAAAAGAATCCAATGAGGAAATAAAAAATAATATTATTAGCAATGAGCAGACCTCCATAAGGCTTCCATTAATAGGTGATGTAGACCCTAAGAGCATGTCCATACCTATTTTAACGATCACAATAGCTGGGCTTGATAGCTTCAATCCCTGTGCTTTTTTCGTTCTCTTTGCTCTTTTGGGATTACTTGCTCATGCTAGTTCTCGTAAGAGGATATTGATGATAGGTGGGACCTTTGTCTTTTTTTCGGGATTCATCTATTTTCTTTTCATGGCAGCATGGCTAAATCTCTTTATCTTTATGGGAAACGTCGGAGGTATAACTACCTTGGCTGGTACCATCTCTATCATTATATCACTTATAAATATAAAAGATTTTTTTGCCTTTAAAAAGGGGATCTCTCTTACAATACCAGAAAATGCAAAGCCTAATTTATTTGATAAGATGAGAAAGCTTATGAAATCAACCTCTTCAATCTCAATTCTCATAGGAACTGTTGTCCTTGCAATTACAGCAAACTCCTATGAACTACTCTGTACTGCTGGTTTTCCTCTTGTATATACAAGAATACTCACCTTAAATGGTCTCTCAACATCTACCTATTACTCTTACTTAGTTCTTTATAACCTCGTCTATGTAATACCTTTACTAACAATAGTCCTTGCCTTTACTTTTACCTTAGGCAAAAGAAAATTGAGTGAGAGAGAGGGTAGACTCCTTAAGCTAATCTCAGGAATAATGATGTTAGAGCTTGGTAGCTTATTGCTCTTAAAACCTGAACTTCTTAATAATGTCATAGTCTCCGTAAGTCTTCTTGGAGTAGCTATACTTATTACTCTTGTAGCTGCTCTATTAACGAGGGAACATTAAATTTCCACAATTTCTTATAATGACTTAATAATATAAATTATGATAAAGTAAAAAGCATGGAAGCCCGAATAATTTCTATTAATATTAGCGAAAAGAAGGGTCAGCCAAAAACACCTGTCCCTGAGGTAAGAGTGATTGAAAACTTTGGGATAGAGGGGGATGCTCATGCTTCCTCTAAATGGCATAGACAGGTCAGCTTACTTAGTATAGAAAGCATCAGAAAAATGAAGAGCCTCGGGATTGAAGTATCTCCTGGTGGTTTCGCTGAGAACATTACAACAGAAGGTATTGACCTAATAAGTTTACCGGTGGGTACCAGACTGAAGTTAGGCAATGGCTCGAGCTGTGTTATTGGAGAAGTGAGTCAGACTGGCAAAATTTGTCATGAAAGATGTGTTATTTATGAGACCGCTGGCGACTGCATAATGCCAAAAGAAGGTATTTTTATAAGAATTCTTAAAGGTGGGAAGATAAAGGTTGGAGACCCAATTTTCGTCTATTCAGAATCTCAATAAAACCTGTTTAAAAAATGATAAAAATAGCTATTTTATCTATTAGCGATAAGTGCTCACGAGGAGAGAGAGAGGATAAGAGCGGTCAATTAATCTCTGAGATTATCAAAAAGATCGGAAAGATTAAATATTACGACATAGTTCCTGATGAAATAGACCTTATCAAACATAAACTTCTTGAATATGTAGGCGATGTAGATCTGGTAGTGACTACTGGTGGAACAGGGCTTTCTCCACGGGATGTTACCCCTGAAGCAACCATGGAAATCATAGAAAAAGAAGTTCCTGGCATTGCAGAGGCTTTGAGAATGGAGGGTTTTAAAAAAACCAGCAGAGCTATTCTATCAAGAGGTATCGCAGGCATAAAAGAACAGACTCTAATAATAAACTTACCTGGTAGCCCAGTCGCTGTTAAAGAAGGTCTTGATGTAATCATCGATGTTCTTCCCCATGCTATTGAGAAGATAAAGGGTGATTCTCGAGAATGTGCAAGATAAAACAGTTTTGATCGATTCTCCATATTTAATTTCTGAATTTTATTAATTTTAACAAAGAATGTTGAAGGCTTAGAAAACTATTATCACCTCGTGACTGTGAAATCTTATGACTGAAGTCACATTCACTCTTGCTTTCTTTGCAGGTGTCATGTCATTCCTCTCACCTTGCGTTCTACCTTTAGTACCCGTATATATCTCTTTTGTTACAGGCTTATCAGTAGAGGAGATTAAAGACTCAAAGAATAGTCCAAGGATATTTTTCAGCACCACTGCTTTTATTGCCGGATTTTCGACCATTTTCATTACTCTCGGCGCTTCCTCATCTTTTATAGGTGGTCTTCTCATAAAATATCAGGATTACCTCAGGATTGTGGGTGGGCTAATTACAATCCTGTTAGGTTTATTTTTAACAGGTTTAATCAAAGTCGATTTTCTCATGAAAGAAAAGAGATTTAATATTTATAGAGGTCCAGCAGGCTTCATGGGTGCTTTTCTAATCGGTATGAGCTTTGCAGCAGGCTGGACACCCTGCATCGGACCAATCTTGGCTACCATACTGATATACACAAGCTCTCAAGGAACAACAACTTTCGGCTTACAATTATTGGGTATCTATTCTGCTGGTTTAGCATTGCCCTTTTTGTTATCAGCTTTTGCTATAAATATTTTTTTCACCTATAGCCGTAAACTGACTTATTTTATCAGGGGCGTAACAATAATAAGCGGAGTTATTCTAATTAGCTTTGGCATTTTACTCCTTCTCGATAAACTTGCTTATCTTGCAATTCTATTCCCTAATTTAGGAGTTAAGTTTTGATTTATAACTTGCCGTACTTTTTAATATAACCCTATCAACTTAATATAGGTGTTTATAAAATTCTAAGGGTCTCAATTCCTCAAAATCATAGTGAAGGGCTAAATGTTTTCTTATATCAATGCATAAATGGCACTTTGAGATATAACCTTCGCTATTTTCTTTGAATCCTCTGATCTTCGCAAAATCATAAAGACCCTTGAGATTATCTTCCATAAGAAAACCGAGAATTGGGAACCTTTCAATGTTTATACCTTCTTTCAAGAGTCTATCCAGTTCTCTGCTATCACCAAGAGATATACCACTACAAAAACCTGTTATGAAATTACAATAATTGTCTATATGATTGTGCCAATTCCTTATAAAAGGAGTTAAACACTTCTCTTGAAAAAAGTTTTCTGCAGATCTAGGAGGATAGAAATCTTTTAATAAATCTTTTAATCTATAAGGTGCTCTGCCTGTGGGAAAGAATTCTACATTTCTAAGAAAATTTTCTTTATTTTCTAAACTTAGGTATTCCTCTAAAGAAACATTTTCTTTGAGGCCCCATTGTTTAAATCTTCTAAAATATTCCAACTGATACACCATCACATTTCTACCAAAAATATCAAGACTAATTCTAATAGCTCTATCGGTCTTTTCGAAGGGAACATATTCGAGATAAAAGGGGTTTACAGAAATCATTATACCCTTCAGTCCTATCTTTTTTAGAGTTAGAAGTTTCTCCTTTGTAGTTTTGTCATCGGTAGCCCAAAAGCAATTAGTTTCAACAAAGGTAGAAGGTATCTTATATCTATCTGCTAGTTCCGCAGCTTTACAAAGAAGTTCGAAATTTAAAAAAGGTTCCCCGCCTGTAAAATGTAAACCAGAGTTTAAACCTGTAAAGTTAGGCCCATAAATATGGGGCAGTAATTTCCCAGAAAGCTGTTGAAATATCCTATGAAGAGCTTCTTCGGAAATCCAATCGGAGGGCCACTTTGGGGAGCAGGCATAGATACAATGCCTACATGTAGCATTACACCTATATGAGAGAATCAAGCCAATGGAGATAGGAGTGGGTATAACTTTAATTTTTGGCATTTATCATTTATAAATAAACTTCTAAAAAATTCCATCTCTTATCTAAAGGCGCCTTTTAATCTAGCCTTTAAACTAAGGCGGCCTTAACATCTTCAAAGACTACTGGCAACAATTGTCTTTGTGTGATTAGAGAAGATATGACATAATACCTGAAAAGATTTAATCTCTATAAGACCTACAATATTGTCTCTGGCGATCTGGCAGACCTTTCTTAGGACCCCAAATTTATAGTTGTTCAAAAGGAAAAGAAAGACCTCTTCAATAGTTGCATCTTTAAGAGAATTAATATCGTATATATTGATGATACCAATATCAGATAAAAGATCTATCAAATCTCTCTCAAGCGTCCTGTCAAAGCACCAGGTGGCTAATCTGCTCATAAGTTCCCAGTTTAAAACGAAATGTATAGTTAAGTTGTAAGGATATGGAAGAGTGTTTATCTTACCTATCATTCCAATTATACTTACATAAAAAGACTGACGCAGGTTACTACTGGAATTAAGTGATAAATCTCTTTGAACAATTGGTTCCTTTAATAAGGTTAAATTAAGATATACAGAAGCAGGCAGTCTAAAAAGCTCTTGATGGGCTTGCATCCCCTCTTTGGTGTCATATATTACAATTTCTTTATTCTGCATCTACATAAATCAACTTATATATATAGTTTAAATCAACCTATCTTACAGATAACATTATTCTTAAGAAAATCAATAATTCTTTTTACCTCTAACATCATCTTTTCCTTCTGCCAGCCTTTTTCAACATACCTTTCATCTCTTAATCTCTTGGCATTAAACCCTTGTGAAGAATATTTTTTTATAAATTCTTCAGGTATTTCATCCTGCAGTTCCTGATCGTTCATTATTGCCCATGCAAGTGTCCATCCTCTTACAACATTAGTTATATCATATCCCCCACCCCCTAAGGCTACCCACCTTGTGTTTATCTCTTTTATTTTTGAAATAATCGAACTAAATCCCAAATTAGTAACATTAAGATGAGCTAAGGGATCGCCACGGAGAGAATCAACCCCCAATTGAGTTAAAATTATGTCAGGCTTGAACCTTTCTAAGGCTATAGGAACTATCTCGTCAAAAACATAGAGTAGAACTTCGTCATCTGAATAGGGAGGTAAAGGAATATTCAAGGAGTAACCATCCCCTTTACCAACGCCAGTCTCTGACTCAAAACCTGTTCCTGGAAAAAGAAATTTCCCAGTCTCATGAATAGATATAGTCAAAACATTGTTGGTTCCATAAAATGCATCCTGGACTCCATCACCGTGATGGGCATCTATATCAATGTAAGCTACTTTTCTCCCCCGTTTAAGAAGATAGGTAATACCTATTGCAGGATCATTGACATAACAAAAACCTGAAGCTTTTGAGGGCATAGCATGGTGAAGCCCGCCTGCAATATTGAAAGCTATATCGACTTCACCACTATCAACGAGCTCAACAGCCTGGAGTGTAGCGCCAGTATGCCAGCGAGACCAATCTAAAAGCCCCTTAAAGGCTGGATTATCTCCAGCGCCAATGCCGTAATAGTGGGCATCGTTATGTGGCTTCCCTTCATTTAGTGCTTTTAGGCACTCAATATATTTTTTATCATGAAATAGATAAAGCTCCTCATCTGTTGCTTGTTGAGCCTCGATAAACCGAGTATTCCTAAGGGATAATAAACCATAAGCATTAATTAATTCGTAGGTTAATTTTAATCTCATTATTCGTAAAGGGTGAGAAATTCCATAATTAAATTTTGAGAATTCATGAGTGTATATGAAGGCTGTCTTTCTCATAATATCTTTTTAATTATTTAAATCAGCAGGGACTGAATGTGCCAAAGCCAATATAGTCACATTTTTAGCCCCAGCTTTTTTGAGCACTCTGGAACATTCCCTTACAGTAGCTCCAGAGGTGATGACATCATCTACCAGGAGTATATCACAACCTCTAATTTTATTACTATTAAAAACAAAGACATTTTTTACTTCTTTCATCCGTTCTTCTCTATTTAAAGAAGTCTGAGGGATCGTTTCTTTAATCTTAATTAACTCATTCAACAATAATTTTATACCAAGTTCTTTTGCTAAAACATTACCAAGAAGGGCAGTTTGATTAAACTCACGCTCCCTTAACCTTTTTATATGTAAAGGCACAGGTATTATATAATCAGCCTTTGGAATAGAAAGTTGAATAAGTAATCTTCCCAGCTGAGTTGCCAGTCTTTTAATCTTTAAGAATTTAAAAAGATGAATTGCCTTTCTCAGGTTACCCTCATAGAGACCATAATAAATAATTTGAGTAAAAGGAGGTGGAATCTTTTGGCATGAACCACAAAACATAGTGTATTCTGAAATTGATGGTATGCCGCATATCTTGCATGCTGGACCATCATATTTTTTGATCTCATCCCAGCATTTAATGCACAATGGGTTATATTTATATGAATCAGAGCTTCCATAACAGACTGGACACTGAGAGGGGTAGATACTGTTCAATATTAAATCAAAAAACATACTCTAAAAGATAAAGGTAGAAAATATCTTAAAAAATCTTTTCAATTATTATTGTATCTTCTCTTTTCTGCCCAGTAGATATAACTTGAATCTTAGTCTTTATAAATTTTTCTATCTCACTTAAATATCTCTTCGCATTCACAGGAAGTTTTTCAAAATCTCTTACCCCTGAAGTACTTTCTCTCCAACCATTTAATTCCTCATATATGGGTTCGCATCTATTGAGCACCTCTAACTCCTTAGGGAAATCGTGGAAAATGGTATCATTATATTTATAACCTATACAGAGTTTCACTTTATCGAGCCCGTCTAAAACATCAAGTTTTGTAATAGCAACTCCTGTAAGTCCATTCAACCTTATAGCATATTTTAGAGCAACTAAATCTAACCAACCGCACCTTCTTGGTCTTCCTGTTGTCGCCCCATATTCCCCACCCTTTTTTCTTATACACTCACCGAGGGTATCTTTGATCTCCGTAGGGAAGGGGCCTTCACCAACCCTTGTAGTATATGCCTTTGCTACGCCAAGAATTTTATTAATTTTAAGAGGACTTATGCCAGCCCCTGTGCATACTCCTCCAGCAATTGTATTAGAAGAAGTGACAAAGGGATAGGTTCCGTGATCAATATCTAATAGAGTTCCCTGTGCTCCTTCAAAAAGTATGTTATTACCAGCATCAATCGCATCATTTAACATTATATCAGTATCAACAATATATGCATCCTTTGAGAGATCTTGACCGTATTTTAAATAGAGATTACAAATCTCGTCGGCTTTTAAAGGCATAGTTTTATAAAGGTTCTCTAGTAAAAAATTCATTAAATTAAGGTTCGAGCTAATTTTCTCGAAAAGGATTTCTGGATAGAATAGATCTATTACCCTTATGCCACTTCTTGCAATTTTGTCTGTATAGGCTGGACCAATACCCCTACCAGTAGTACCTAATTTCTTATCCCTTTCAAACACTTTTTCTATCTGAATATGATAGGGCATTATTAAATGAGCTGTCTTTGATATGAATAACCTTTTGCTTGTATCAATTCCTCTCTTCTTAAGATTCTCAATTTCTGTAAGAAGAATTGCAGGGTCTATTACTACACCGTTACCTATTACACATTTTTTGTCTTTGTGTAAAATGCCAGAAGGTATTAAATGAAGAATATATTTTTCACCGTCAACAACGATAGTATGCCCAGCATTATTACCACCTTGAAATCTAACTACTAAGTCCGCCTTTTCTGTAAAGAAATCTACCAGTTTCCCTTTACCTTCATCACCCCATTGAATTCCTACTAAAACGAGTGTAGACATTTGATACCTCTTCGAATTGACTTTTTAATATCGAAAAAATTAGAAATATAATCGCTTCACATCAAGAATGTTAGGAAGCTCTTTTAGTTCTTCTATTATTCTATCGTCTACTGGAGTATCAACGTTTACTACAGAGATAGCAAGACCTCCTGGAGTTTCTCTGCTAAAATGCATTCTACCAATATTTATGCCATTCTTGCCCAATAAAGTGCCGATGTTTCCGATCACACCTGGTTTATCGTTATTGTAAATAAAAAGCATATTGCCTTCAGGAGTTATTTCAACATTAAATTTATTGACCTTAACAATTCTGGGATCTTTTTTACTGAAAAGTGTCCCAGCAACTGTAAAACTTCTTCTTGTGGATTTTAAAGTCATAACTATCATGCTGTAATAGTCACCAGCATCCTGACTTTTCGTTTCTTGAATTTCTATACCTCTTTCTTTAGCAATAAAAGGTGAATTGATAAAATTAACTGTTTCATGAAGTATAGGAGAAAATAAACCCTTAAGAGCTGCTGCCGTAAGGGGAGAAGTTGTCAAGTTTGATGCTTCACCTCTGTATTCAAGATTAAGCTCTTTTATACCTTCTTCAAACATTTGACTGGCAAAACTACCCATGTTCTCTGCCAATACTATATAAGGATTTAATGTACTGAGCTGATCGGCTGGAATAGATGGAAAATTTACAGCATGTCTGATAGTTCCATAGAGTAAATAATCCCTTATCTGTTCAGCAACTGCGATAGCAACATTCTCTTGAGCTTCCTTTGTTGATGCCCCAAGATGAGGTGTGCAAACAACCTTTTCATGAGTAACTAAAGGATTGTTTTCTGGTGGTTCTTTTTCAAATACATCAATAGCGGCTCCACCAATCTTGCCACTCTCTAAAGCCGCTAAAAGATCAGCTTCATTAATAATGCCACCTCTTGCACAGTTTATGATAAAGACACCATCCTTCATTTTGCTAATAGTTTTCTTATTTATAAGATTTTTAGTTTCTTGAGTTAAAGGAGTGTGAATAGTTATAAAATCAGCTTTCTTAAGTAGTTCATCAAGTTCAAGTTTTTCAATTCCCAGCTCTATAGCTTTTTCTTCACTGATAAATGGATCATAAGCAATTATATGCATTCCCAACCCCTGACATCTGCGAGCTACCTCTGTCCCAATTCTACCAAGTCCGATTATACCAAGAGTTTTGTTGTAAAGTTCTACACCCATAAACTTCTTTTTATCCCACTTGCCAGCGATCATTGAAGCATTTGCTTGAGGTATCTTTCTTGCGATAGCAAACAACATAGCAATAGTATGCTCTGCTGTGGTGATTGTATTACCCCCGGGGGTATTCATCACCACAATTCCCTTTTTTGTTGCAGCTACCCTATCAATATTATCAAGTCCTGAGCCAGCTCTACCAATAACTTTGAGATTATTTGCGTTTTCGATTATATCTGCAGTTAACTTTGTGGCGCTCCTAATTATTATCGCACTATAATCCTTTATTACATCTTTAAGCTCTTCAGGCTTCAATCCAACCTTAACATCAACTTCAAAACCCGAATTTTTTAAAATTTCGATCCCCTTTGGAGATATATTGTCAGATACAAGTACTTTCATAGCCCCCTCACTCTGCATAAGAAGTTATATTATAAATTATTTACATTAACAATTCCTGTGCTTTAGCAACTCCTTTGCCAAGCTGAACAGGTACGTTAAGAAATTTCAATGTCATCTCTAAAGCAGCTATAGCTGTTATTACATCAAAAGTATCGGCATACCCTAAATGTGCAATTCTAAAAATCTTGCCCTTAGCTTTATCCTGACCACCTGCTGCAGTAACTGAATACCTCTCTCTCAAGGTTTTATATATTAACTGTCCATCAATCCCAAATGGTGATTCTACAGCTGTAACGGAATTGCTGGGAGATTCCTTTGAGAATAAATTTAATCCAATTTCTTTTATAGCCTCTCTGGTTGCATAGGCAAGGCGAGAGTGCCTTTTAAAGACATTTTCGAGCCCTTCTTTTTGTAGCATCCTGATGGCTTCATTTAATCCTACTATTAGACTAACAGGGGAGGTAAAATTCGTCTGATTTTTTGCGAGATTCTCTCTTTCTTTCTTGAAATTGAAATAAAAGCGCGGCATCTTTGAAGTCTCATTTTTTCTCCAGGCCTTTTCGCTCACACTTACAAAAGCTAAGCCTGGAGGTAACATGAGACCTTTTTGCGAACCACCTATCATTATATCTATACCCCATTCATCAGTTTTAATATCGTGAGCAACGAGAGCACTTATTGCATCAACAACAAAAAGAGTATTTTCATAATTCTTAACAATATTGCCTATTGTTTCAACATCATGATAGACTCCTGTAGAAGTTTCACAGGCTTGAATAAAGACTCCTTTTACATTTGGATCACTTTTTAGTTTTTCCTCAATCATCTCAGCCTTAACTGTATAACCCCATTCAATCACTATTTCATCTACATCAAGACCATAAGCCTGGCAGATCTTTGTCCATCTCTCGCCAAACTTACCGCCGTTAACGACTATTACCTTATCTCCTTTATTGAAAAAGTTATTAACTGCTCCAACCATGCCGCCTGTTCCAGTAGAGCAAAGGATTAAGACATCGTTTTTTGTTTGATAGAGCCATTTCAGTCCGTTTTTAGCTGAATCTAAGATAGGGATAAAATCAACAGATCTATGGTGTAAAATAGGCATTGCCATAGATAAAAGCACTTCGGAAGGGACTTGGGTTGGCCCTGGTGCTAAGAGATAACGTTTTAACATAAAAATATAACCTCCATCTGTAAAAAAATCTAAGATAAGAAATCTTTATGGTTAGTTTTATATTTTAATTTACTTGGTAAAATATTACAATACGTGAGAGAGGAAGGAAACATTTTGAATTTTAAATAAAAAATAAAATCCTGCTATATTTTACAGCCTTTCAGCTAATTTATTTAAACCATTAATCATTGGTATAACATCAACGAGTTTCAGGTTAATTTTTATCACATATTGATCAGCAGGTATATACCCCTTCATCTAACATTATTATTCAATTTATTTCAATTTATATGTTGATTAGTTAAGTGTCTGAGCAGATATTTATATTTCTTTTTTACAAAACTGCAATTACTGACCGGTATCTAAATAAAATAAGTTTTCGAGCAGTCATAATATTTATGAAAAAAACTAAGCAATAAATGATCAAGCAATTATTAATTATTAGTAATTATTAGTAAAACACATAATCACCTTTTATACCACGCATGTCGACTTTCTTAAGCTACAGTTTGTTAAAAAAGCATCTTTTTAACAAACTCGAAGAAGATAAAGAGCTTGCATAGTCAGAAGGGCAAAACTAAAGCAGAGTAGTAAAGAGTTTTACCTCAAATATAAATAAATCGTTCTCTTTGTAAATTCATTGAGTCTTCAACAGATGTAATTATTCTAAAAGCTTCGTAAAAACCCTTTTTTTGGGTAAAGAGTGACATATGGGCATTAAGCCCTAAAAGAGCATGCACATAGACTTCTGGTTTTCCATAAAGGCTTGTATGATAACTCATTATGATACCCTTTTTTTATCAATAAGCTCGGTAATTTCTACTAAATAGTTAAAATTTATAGTACTATAGATTTCATAGAATGCCAACCTAAAAGATCTCAGATTCCTCCATAGCTCAATTGAGACCTGAGCAGTGGCTATATGGTCCTGATGATAATCAATAGGAGAGGGTGAAAAAACTAAATCGGGCTTTTCATTTTGGACTATCTGTTCTGACTTTTCCAACAATAACTCTTTATTATTTTTAACACTTCCATCTGGTAAACCCAAGAACTTATGATCTCTAACTCCTAAGAGCCTACAAGCATTATGGGCTTCTTTAATTCTTTTTCTGGCTACCTCTTCTGAAGCTTCTCCATATAATCTTTCACCATTGGTGATATATATGATTGATGAAGAAACCCCTCGGTTTTTTAATATTAAAAGAGTACCTCCACAACCTAAAGCCTCATCATCTGGATGGGGTGAGAGAATTAAAACTTTTTCGATCCCAAGGAAAAATGAAGTCATAGACAAACAAATATATCGGTAGTAGAGACTAATATTTAGTTACAATCTGGTAAAAATAATAATATCATATAATAGTGAAAAACTCGATAAATTTTACCATCTCATAAAATTACATCCTATAAAGTCTTTCAAATATAATTTAGTCTTAAGGAAATTGTTATTCCCCATTCAAGTCATAACTTTTTGCTGAATTCGAATGTCACAGTTTTTAAATATCCCTTCGCTAACTCTCTATCTGATAATCTATGATTAAATACAACCACTTTAATTTCTTCTGCCTTATCATGAGGATGCCTTTCTGCTCATACTCTCTCACCCTTTTTAGAAAAGACAGTTAGCAATTCAAATGTTGAAAATTTTAATTTTTTAGTATATTAGGACATTATCGTCTTGGCGTAACACTTTAATATTAGAGTCTAAAATTCTTATTGAATAAATATTCTATAGAATGTTTTCTATAGAATGTTCTTTGATTGTATTGATCACCTTTTTTTTGTTAAATTTTAAATATGCAAATAGTTTTTATTTTAATAACATTTTTGGCTCTCTTGTTATATTCATTAACAGGAGAATCCTCTGTTAATGAATATAAGCTCGACAATGGTTTGAAAGTTTTAATCATCGAAGATACCAAAACTCCTCTAGCAACTTTTCAAATTTGGTATAGAGTAGGGTCAAAAGATGAGCCCCATGGCAAAACAGGCATCAGTCATTTGTTAGAACACATGATGTTTAAAGGGACTAAAAAGTATAGTTCTAAGGAGTTCTCAAACATAATACAAAGGAATGGTGGAGTAGATAATGCTTTTACAACAAAGGATTACACAATGTATTACCAGACTTTGCCTTCTTCTAAAGTCTATTTATCCATCGAGCTCGAATCTGACAGGATGAACAATTTATTATTAACTCAGGAAGATGTTGAATCAGAAAAAAAAGTCGTTATGGAAGAAAGAAGAATGAGATACGAAGATGACCCTCATAACTCCCTTTTTGAAGAGGTGATTGCAACAGCTCTAAAAGTTAGCTCCTATAGATGGCCTGTAATAGGATGGATGTCTGACATCGCTTCTATAACCCGTGATGACCTTTATTACTATTACAAAAGATTCTATTGTCCCGATAACGCCTTTATTGTCATCACAGGAGATGTTTCTTCCACCGAAATTTTTAGACAGATTAAAGAGAAGTTTGGGGGAATACCTCGTTGTCAAATGGATCTACAAAATAAATCCTTTAATTCTATTGAACCTGAGCAAAAAGGACCTAAAAGGCTTTACTTAAAAAAAGAGGCTGAACTGCCTTATATTCTATTGGCTTATCATACTCCATCATTTCCTCATGAAGATAGTTATGCTCTGGAGGTTCTCTCGATTCTTTTATCTGGGGGTAAAAGTTCACGGTTATATAGAGAGCTCGTTTACCAAAAAAGAATAGCTTTGAATATATTTGCAGAATACTATGGACTCTATAAACATCCTTTTCTTTTCTTTATTGGCGCTACTTCCTCACCAGAACAGAAGATAGAAGATCTTGAAAAGGCTATAGAGATAGAAATAGAAAAACTAAAAAAGGAACCACCTCTTGAAAAAGAGATTGAAAGGGTCAAAAATCAAATAGAGTCTTCCTTTATCTTTGCACAGGACTCAAACTTCTCAAGAGGGCTTTACACAGGTCTTTTTGAACTATTAGGCAACCGGAATCTTCTTAATCAGTATCTTGAAGGCATAAGAAAGATTAAACCCGAAGACATTGTTAGAGTTGTCAATAAATATCTCATAGAAGATAGGAAAACAGTTGGAGTTTTAATTCCTATAAAAAGAACTATTTAGTCTTTAAAGTTAAAAATGGCTCAAATAAAAAATAAAAGTTCTTCATTAATTCTATATCCTTTAATATTTTTTATTATTGTTACAAGTATTTTTTTATTTCCTAAAGTAACTTTTTCTTTAAACTTCAAAAAGTTAGTTACAGAAGAAGGTTTAACTCTTTTACACGTCGAGAGAAGAGCTTTACCTATTATTAATTTAACTCTTCTCATAAAAGCTTCTCCCTTGAATGAGATTGAATATAAACCTGGTGTTGCTAATTTAACTGCAAAAATGCTTAAAGAGGGTACCATTAAAAGATCTTCCTCCGAGATCAGTGAAGAATTGGAATTCTTAGGAGCATCCCTCGATATATCTGTAAACAGAGATTATACTACTATAACTCTCTCTATTCTTAAAAAGGATGTTGAAAAAGGCTTCGAAATTCTATCTGATATACTCTTGAATCCTTCTTTCCCCGAAAATGAATTAAAGAGGAAAAAGGAGATCATCAAAGGGACTTTGAGGCAGCGCGAAGAGGACCCTTCCTTTGTTGCCAGAAAAATATTTCTCCAAAAGGTCTTCCCAAGTCATCCTTACGGACGAATAGTAGAAGGTGAGATTGAGCTAATCGATAGTATTGAAAGAGATGACCTTGTAAAATTTTATAAGGAATTCTATTTGCCTCAGAATAGTATTATTTCTATTGTAGGTGATATCACGGAATTGGAAATTAATAATTTAGTGGAAAAATATTTTGTAGAATGGTTTAAAAGAGAAAAGAGCGTGAAAATCACAAAAGCTTGCAAAGTGAGAGAAAATCAAAAGAATAAGACCTTAACAGGCAGTAATAATTTAATCCTTATTAATAAAGATATAACCCAGGCGAATATTATAATAGGTCATAAAGGTATTAGCAGGGACAACCCTGATTATTATGATGTTATGTTAATGAACTATATACTCGGTGGTGGAGGCTTTGCCTCAAGGCTTATGAAAACGATAAGAGATAAAATGGGTCTTACTTATTCAATTTACAGCTCCTTCAGTGCAAACAAGGAGGCTGGCGAATTTTTTATAGAAGTTCAGACCAAAAATGAATCAGCCCCTGAAGCTATAAAAGAAATACTAAAGGAGATAGAAAAAATGCAAAAGGAACTTATATCAGATCAAGAAATCGAAGATGCTAAAGCTTTTCTTATCGGGAGTTTTCCAAGAAGGCTTGATACAGGCAGAAAGATAGCAGACTTTCTTGCCTTAATGCAATTTTACAACCTTGGTGATGATTTCATTAAAAAATACCCTGAATACATAGATAAAATAACTAAGGAATCTGTGCAAAAGACTGCTCTGAAATATCTTAATTTAGACAATTATCTACTTGTAATTGTAGGCAATAAAGAAAAAATTGGCGATTTAACGGATATGAAGTAATCTAAAAAGTTCTGTCAATTGTCCAATGGACAATTGACCTGGTGCATAGGGTTTACTGATATAACCATACACAATGAGAGATCCAAAAATTGGCGCTATAATCCTTGAAGGCATCCCCTCCCTCCCCAAAGACATAGTCGTAATACCTTTCTCTTTGTGATTTAATGTGAACAAGGATAATCTTATTAGGTCATTTCTATCCTTTGAGGTAACAGCAATTTTTACTATGTCTACTCCTAATGAAGTGGCCTTGTCCACAATGCTGTTAAGATAGTCATCTGATGGTGTAAGTTCAAAATTATGGTAAGAACCTATCACCAAAGTTCTGTCATTCGTAATATCTTTAATGTACTTTTTTATCTCCTTTAATAAATTCTCAAAACCAATCTCAACATCAACGAGATCTGCAAATGGCAGAAGAGCCTTATAAAGTGAAAGTCTGTCAGGTATAAATTTTTGCCCTCCTTCACTAATATCCCTGACAGTAATTATGATAGGCTTCTTAAACTTCTCTTTTGCTTTCTTAACTATTTTTACTACATATTTTGGGGATATCTCTTCAAATAAATCTATCCTTAACTCAATAAGTTCAGCGACACCTATAGAATTCTCCACGATTTCATGAACATCCCTATCGTCCAGTACGCAGGCAATAAGTGGAGGTTGATAAAGATTTAAAAAAGCTTTTAATTTAGGAGTCATCCAAGAAATTCCTCTGTTAAGTAATCTCAAAACAAAAAGGGGGGCAACCCCCCCTTTTTGTAGGTTTTAAAAATTATCTCCTTTGAGCCAATTGTATTCTTATGGTAGCTCTTTCAAGTGAAGCTAAAGCGCGGGCATAGTCAATCTCTTCAGCTCTTTTCAACCTTTCTTCAGCTCTTTTTAAAGATGCTTTTGCTCTCTCTACATCGATATCCTCAGCTTTTTCGGCACTGTCTGCCATGATAACTACTTTATCGGGAGTAACCTCTGCGTATCCGCTATTGACAAAAACATATTCAGTTACGTTCCCTTTTCTATATGATAAAATTCCTATTTTAAGGGTTGTCACAAAAGGCACATGTCCAGCGAGGACTCCGAAATCTCCTTCTGTTCCTTGAGCAGAGACTTCATCTACTTCCTCAGAAAGCACTTGCCCGTAAGGTGTTACTATATCTAATTGCAATTTGTTAGTCATCTATTCGACTCCTGAGTATAATTTTTATCTGCTCCAGCCAAGCTTTCTTGCTTTTTCCTCAACTTCCTCAATTGCACCAACCATATAGAAAGCTTGTTCGGGAACATCATCATATTGACCATCCACTATTAATTCAAACCCTCTAATAGTATCTTCAAGCTTTACATATCTACCCGGAGTACCTGTAAATGTCTCTGCAACATGGAATGGCTGGCTCAAAAATCTTTGAATTTTTCTTGCCCTTGCAACAAGGAGTTTGTCGTCTTCAGATAATTCTTCAATACCAAGAATTGCAATTATATCCTGCAGCTCTTTATATCTTTGAAGAATACTCTGAACCCTTCTTGCAACAGAATAATGGCGTTCACCCACTACCTTAGGATCGAGAATTCTTGATGTGGAGTCAAGAGGGTCGACAGCAGGATAAATACCCAACTCAGCTATCTGCCTTGAAAGAACAACTGTACCATCCAGATGAGTAAAGGCTGTGGCAACTGCAGGGTCTGTAAGGTCGTCAGCTGGAACATATATAGCTTGCATTGAAGTAATTGAACCTTTGCTTGTAGTGGTGATCCTTTCCTGCAAAGCACCCATATCCGTCCCCAATGTAGGTTGATAACCAACTGCTGAAGGCATCCTTCCAAGTAACGCTGAAACCTCAGAACCTGCCAATGTATATCTAAAGATATTGTCTATAAAAATCAGAACATCCTGACCTTGATCTCTAAAATACTCAGCAACAGTCAATGCAGTAAGCCCGACTCTTGCTCTTGCACCAGGTGGTTCATTCATCTGACCGTATATGAGAGCAACATTTGGTAAAACACCAGAATGTTTCATCTCAAGATATAGGTCATTACCTTCTCTTGTCCGCTCACCGACTCCAGCAAAGACAGAGACACCACCGTGCTTCATAGCTATGTTATGAATCATCTCCATAATTACGACTGTCTTACCAACCCCCGCTCCACCGAACATGCCCATCTTACCACCTCTAACAAAAGGGATTAGAAGGTCAAATACCTTAACGCCGGTCTCAAATTGTTGAGTGGTAGCAACTTGTTCAGCGAATTCCGGGGCTGGTCTATGGATAGGCCATTTCTCATCAGCTTTAACAGGTCCTAATTCGTCTATAGGTTCTCCTATTACATTAATAATCCTACCCAACACAGCCTTGCCTACAGGAACGGCTATGGGCTGTCCTGTATCTACAGCTTTCATCCCTCTGACAAGTCCGTCTGTTGGACCCATGGCAATTGTTCTAACCCTCTTTTCCCCAAGCTGAAGCGCGGTCTCAAGGGTTAAATGTATTTCGGGAATATTTCTAGCAGGATCTCCTGGCTCATCTATTCTAATAGCATTAAGTATAGTAGGAATCTCTTTTTCGAATTCCACATCAACAACCGCACCAATTACTTGGACTACTTTACCTACATTCATTATTTTCCTCCTAAATCTTTATATTATATTTCTTCATTATTTTTCATATATCCTATTTCCCTCTTTATCATTATGATTTTTCTAAAGCCTCGACTCCTCCAACTATATCCATAAGCTCTTTCGTTATACTTGCTTGTCTCACTTTATTTGCGATAAGGGTAACCTTCTTTATGAGATCATCACAGTTCTTAGATGCATTCTCCATCGCTGTCATTCTAGCTGCTTCTTCTGAAGCTTGCGATTCAAGCAACGCTCTATAGACTTGGATCTCTATATACTTTGGCATCAGTCTCTCAAATAGCAATTCTCTTGAAGGCTCAAACTCAAAGGTCCCTAAGGTAGAAGTCTTACTACTTACTTCCCCTTCACCAATCTCTGCAATCGGTAAAAGTCTTTTTATAATAGGTTTCTGCACAAGCATAGATTTGAACTCACTAAAGATAAATATAAACTCATCAACTGTCTCGCTAACGTAAGCATCTACTATATCTTTAGCTATGCCCTGAGCATCTGAATAAGTTAGCTTTCCAGACAAACCAGTCCACGTTCTTCTCATGGCAACATTTCTTCTTTTAAAATAGTCTCGAGCCTTTCTACCAACGACGCTAACAGATACTTCTACCCCTTCCTTCTTAATTGCTTCTAATTGTTGAGAAGCAGTCCTTAAAATGTTTGAATTATAAGCACCACATAGCCCTCTATCAGAAGTTATGACCACTAACTCCACCTTCTTTCTTGGTCTCCAAATTAGAAGCGGATGACCCCCTGCTTCGGTAGTAAGAAGAGCTAAATCTGCTAAAACAGTCTCCATCTTAGTAGCATAGGGGCGAAAATTGATCATTCTATCTTGAACTTTTCTTAATTTTGCCGCGGCTACCATCTTCATCGCTGAAGTGATTTTTTTAGTTGATGCAATAGCCTTTAGCCGTTTTCTAATATCCCTTAGCGTTGGCATTTATTCATCTCCTCTTTGTTTTCATTAAAGATTTTTAATTACGCCTGAAATGTCTTCTTAAACTCTTGAATTGCCGCGGTTATTTTTGCCCTTAAATCATCATCAAGGACTTTTTTATCAGCAAGCTCTTTTCGGACATCCTGTTTTTTAGTTCTTATGAACTTTATAAAGCCATCTTCAAAAGCCCTTATGCTCTCAACAGGCAAATCATCCAGAAAGCCTTGTGTTCCAGCAAAAATGAGCATAACTTGATCTTCAAAAGGCATAGGTACATATTGATCCTGCTTTAACAGCTCTACCATTCTTTTACCACGTTCCAATTGGGCAAGGGTAGCCTTATCAAGATCTGATGCAAACTGTGCAAAAGCTGCCAATTCTCTATATTGAGCAAGGTCTAACCTTAACATACCAGCAACTTGCTTCATAGCCTTTGTCTGTGCTGCACCACCAACACGGCTGACGGACAATCCAACGTTAATAGCAGGTCTAACACCAGCATAGAATAACTCTGGTTCAAGATATATCTGTCCATCAGTGATTGAAATAACATTGGTGGGAATATAACCTGATACGTCACCTGCCTGTGTCTCAATTACAGGAAGAGCAGTTAACGAACCCCCACCTTCTGCATCGGACAATTTTGCTGCTCTCTCAAGCAATCTTGAATGGAGATAAAATACGTCACCAGGATATGCCTCACGAGCAGGCGGACGTCTTAATATCAGTGATATTTGTCTATAAGCATGGGCTTGTTTTGTGAGGTCATCATAACATACAAGGGCGTGTTTACCATTATCTCTGAAATATTCTCCCATCGCACAACCAACATAAGGAGCTATATATTGCATAGCGGCAGGCTCACTTGCTGTGGCTACAACTACTATAGTGTGATCCATAGCTCCATATTCTTCCAACAATTTTACAGCTCTAACAATAGCTGAACGTCTCTGTCCAACTGCAACATATATACAAACGACATCGCCACCCTTTTGGTTAATAATTGTATCGAGCAATATAGCAGTCTTACCAGTCTGACGGTCACCTATTATCAATTCTCTTTGCCCTCTACCAATAGGTATCATACTATCGATAGCCTTGATGCCTGTTTGTAATGGTTGATTAACAGGTTGTCTTTTAATGATACCAGGGGCAACAACATCAACTTTCATAAAATGTTTAGCGTTTATTGGACCCTTTCCATCAATAGGTTGTCCTATAGCATTAACTACCCTTCCTATCAATTCCTCTCCTGCGGGAGTCTCCATAACTCTCCCTGTTCTTTTTACTAAGTCACCTTCCTTTACAAGTTTGTCATCGCCAAAAAGAATTGCACCTACATTGTCCTCTTCAAGGTTCAACGCCATCCCAACTACGCCATTGGGCATTTCGAGCATCTCTGAAGCCATGCAGTTATCAAGACCATATATTCTTGCAACGCCGTCACCCACATAAGTGATTACACCTATTTCACTAACATCAACCTTCTTTTCATAGTCGGTTATATGCTTTTTTAAATATTCACTTATCTCCTCAACCTTTAATTCCATGTTTTCTCACCCCTTTATAAGCTTATCTTTTAAAAGCCCCAATTGGCCTTTTATACTACTATCATACATTGTACTGCCGATCTGTATCCTTACGCCACCTAACAACGATGGATCAAAAATATATTCAACCTCGACTTCTTTGCCTGTTATTTGGGATAGAGTTGTTATCAAATCTTTCTCAAAAGTCTTACCAATTTCAATAGGTGTGATGACTACAGCCTTAGCCTTCTTCTTTTGCTCCATATATAGAGAAATTATAGCTTTAATAATATCATTGAGAGAGACTATAAGCATTAACTTTGTGAGATAGTGAAGATATTGTGCAACCTCAGTAGACATCTTCAATTGATGGGAAAGGATAGCGATTGCCTTTTCACGCTCTGCTTCACTAAAAAGAGGACTTAACATAAGAGTCTTGAAGTTCTTATTCTTTTCAAGCAAGTTAGCGATAGTTTTTAACTGTTCTACAGCCTTTGGCACTTCTTCTAAATCAATCGATTTTAAAAAATACTTAGCATATTTTTTAACATCCTTTACCTTTTTCAATTTCTCGCTCCTAATAATTTAATAGAATCTTGTAAGATCTTTTCATGATCTTCCTTTGTCAATCTGTTTTTAATTTTTTCTTCTGACAATTTAATAGCCTCTTCAACCGCCTCGGCCTTTATAGCCTCTTTAGCCATCTTTATTTCATGATCTATATTTGCTTTAGCTTGCTCCAAAATCTTGGTTTTCAATCTTTCTGCATCTTCAATTAGACGTTTCTGCTCTTCTTCACCAGATGCTTTAGCAATCTCTAAGATCTCTGCAATCTCTTTGTCCTTGAGTCGGAACCTTTGCTCTACTTCTTCAAGAGCTTTCTTAGACATCTCTTTTGCCTCTTGAGCATCATTTATGCTTTTTTCGATCATCTCCGTTCTTTGCTTTAAAAAATTCTTAAGAGGCTTACCAGCAAACTTTACAAGAAGGAAAACGAGTATGGCAAAATTTACAATACGCCATACCCATGCCATAGGACCTTCTTCAACAGCAGGTCCTGCAGCAAAAACTGATGAAACAGGAATAAAAAGGTAAAAACAGCTCATTAAAACTAATATATTTTTCATCAATCTTAAACTTTGTAGTAAAACCATTTTCCTCATACTTTCACCAACTTTCTTACTATTTCTTCTGAAAAGTTTTCTAAATCTGCTCTTAAGAGAGCTCTTGCTTTTTCTGTCTCTGCTTTCAATTCTTGTCGTGCTTTTTCTATCATTGCTACAGCCTCTTCCTCAGCTTTTCGGAGAACTTCTGCTTGATGAGACAGCCCTGCTTCTCGATAGGAATTATATATCTCTTTCGCTTTTTTTCTTGCTTCTTGAAGTTCAGCATTCATCAGAGCAATCATGTCGTCTTTTTTAGCGTTCATAGACTTAGCTCCCTCAAGAGCACTCCTTATAGCCTCCTCACGTTCTTTGAAAAGCTTTGCTAAAGGCTTTAGCAATAAAGAACTCAAAATAAAATATAAGATAATAAAATTTGCTAACAGAACAAAATACCATTGGTTAAACTCTAACATACAAACCCCTCTCTTTCATCCCTAATATTTTCTCTTAAATTAATTAATTTATTAAATTATCCCTCTTAGACTTCCCTGTACCTTTTAATGGTACTTTTGATTAAAGAACTCGGTCAAAACATTACCATACCGATAATCTTTTGTCAAGAATTTCATAGATAAATAATTATTATTAATTTATAACAATGAATTATTATTGAAAACTTTAGTAATGACAAGCTTTTTTTAATACTTAATTATGGTCATTTCCCTATCTTATCTGAGATTGGCAATATTAAAAATTCAGTGAACCCGAAAGAAAAAAAGAATAATTGATAAAAGTTTTTTTGCATAACACCTAACTTTTATAGCCACCTTTGATAAATCTTTTTTAATCACAAATATCAGCAAAAAGCAAGGGCAATAATCATATTTAAAACACTAAACAAAAATCTAAGCAATCGTAGTCTCTATTTACTGAAATAAAAATTCAGATGAAGTCCTACTATAGTTAACGAGTATAATTAATTCATCAATGTTTAAAACTTTTAATGTATTACCCCTTAATTTTTTATAATGATCTATTACTACGGTAGCCTGCTTTTTTAAAGTAAAACTCTTAGTAGTATACTTCAAAAAATGTTAACATATTAAATAAATGTCAAAATTTAATTTGTACTTTGCTTTCTGCCTTAATCTTCTATGTTACAAAAGAGATCAAAGTTTTTAAATTTTAAGCTCCCTTTTGATTTTTCCATACCTACTAAAAAGCTTGCTTTAGCTTTTGACGTACCCATTTGTTTTACTAAACTGAGTGATAAAAGTTCTTGGTTTACAGGCTATGATCACAATAGAAGGGCTTAGAAAGACTTATTCTACTCCAAAAGGTCAAATTACAGCTATCGATAATGTCTCTTTCTCGATAAAGAGAGGTTCAGTTTTTGGTCTTTTAGGACCGAATGGTGCGGGAAAGACCACAATAATAAAGATACTCACAACTCTCTCGAAACCTGATAGCGGTAAGTGTATTATTGAAGGATTTGATATAAATTCCAATCCAATAGAAATAAAAAAGAGAATAGGAGTAGTGCCACAGGAAAATAACCTTGATAGAGAACTGACTGCTTGGGAAAACTTGCTTATATACGGCATGTTACATAAGGTAGATAATTTAGAAAAAAAAATTCAGAACCTATTAAGTATGGTTGGGTTATGGGATAGGAGAGATTCCTTAGTTAATCACTTTTCAGGTGGAATGCAGAGAAGGCTTCTCCTTGCAAGAGCTTTACTACCTCAACCTTCTATACTATTTTTAGATGAGCCTACAATAGGACTGGATCCACAAATAAGGAGGCAGATGTGGGACATGATTAGGAAAACAAAAATAGAGGGAAGAACAGTTATAATAACTACCCACTATATTGAGGAAGCTGAAGCTTTATGTGATACTATTGGGATCTTATCAAAGGGAAGATTAATAGCTATAGATACCCCTGATAACCTTAAATCAATAGTTGGAAGATACGTTGTTGATATTATTGATGAAGAAGGACACTTAACTCAAAAGATATTCAAGAGCCGTCAAGAGGCTCATGAATTCTCATCTAAGTTGAGTAACTGCTCTGTGACAATAAGAAAATCAAACCTTGAAGATGTCTTTATTAAGATTACAGGCGAAAGGATTTGATATGAGATTTAGTTGGTATCCCATATTTCTGAGGGAAATGTTAAACTTTCGTAGAAAGCTTCTCAGACTCGGCTATATATTTTCCGCAATGGTAATACCAATAATTTATTTACTTGCTTTTGGTTTTGGTTTAGGCAGAGATGTTAGGATTGAAGGGGGTGACTATCTTTTCTTCTTACTACCAGGCTTGGTAGCGATGAGTTCTATGAATAATTCCTACACATGGGTCTCAAGCAATTTAAACCTTAGTAGGATATACTTTAAAACCTTTCAAATATATATTCAAGCACCTATAAAAGCATCCTCAATAATGATTGGTGAGGTGCTTGCTGGGATGTCTAAAGGTTTGTTTGCTTCGATGCTTATAATCATTGTAGGTTATATATCTACTCCCCAATTTAATATAACCACTTTTTTCATAATAGCACTTTTACTGAACTGTTTTATGTTCGCTTCCTTAGGTATAATTGCTGGCATGAAGACAAGATCCCATGAAGATACAGCTACCTACTCAAACTTTTTTATTCTACCGATGGCTTTCTTTAGTGGAACATTCTTTCCTATTGATAAACTCCCTCTTTTGATTAAATCTATCATATATATATTCCCTTTGACCCATACTAATATTGTAATCAGAAAGACTGAAGCAGACTTTGAAGGATTTTTGTCGTTGAGTATTTTAATTATATATGCTTTAGGGTTCTTTATCTACGGCTCGCATCTAATAAAGAGATATAGTGAATAGAAGTAAAATTTAAAAAGGATATATCGCTTTATATTAGAAAGGCTACGCATTCATAAAAAAGTTTGATTCAAAGCTACCCACAATCGGTAATCAATAACTGAATTAGTTCAGAAAGTTTTTACATAAGTTGTAAAATATAAATAATGTTAAAATAATAATATAAATTGCCGAAGTGGTGGAATTGGTAGACGCGCCAGGTTCAGGGTCTGGTAGCCGAAAGGCTGTGCGGGTTCGAGTCCCGCCTTCGGCATATTTTTCAGCCTCACTCCTTTTGAAAGGGCTCCTCTTTGAATCTTAGAGATTTTGATATCGCCCTTTTTTACATCATCAATCAGGGCACCTCAAACGCTCTTTTTGATTTCCTAATGCCTCTACTTAGTGATAAAACATATTATCTTATATTGCCTTTTTTAATATATGTCTTTTTGTTAGAACAAAGAAATGTAATCTTGAGAAAATGGGTTTTTTTAAACTCTCCAACATTTGCTCTCATCGTTGCTTTTTTTGCATTCCTTTTAGCTGATTGGCTTACTAATGAATTGAAAGAACTATTTAGAAGAGCACGTCCTTGTATTAGTTTGACAGATGTAAAACTATTAGTTGGCTGTACATCATCATTATCTATGCCATCGAGCCACTCAGCTAATGCCTTTGCAATATTATTAACTATTTTCTATTTCTCTAAAAAAATTATATCTCCTTGGGCACTTTTATACCTTTTATTAATTGCGCTATTAATTAGCTTTTCAAGAGTCTATGTGGGAGTGCATTATCCTGGAGATGTATTAGCAGGCGCTCTCTTGGGCTCCCTTGTTTCAATCTTTGTCATCGTTATTGTAAAACATACAATCCTAAATAAGAAGATAGCTCCAGAAAAGGGCTTTCTAATTTTTCTGATCCTCGCTATGAGCATTTTTAGGATTTACTATATTTTAAATGGTCCCCTCGATTTAAGCCCTGACGAGGCTCATTATTGGGAATGGTCAAGAAGGCTTGATCTTAGCTACTATTCAAAGGGTCCCATGATTAGTTACCTTATCCATGTTGGAACATCCCTTTTTGGAGATAATGTTTTTGGTATAAGGATTATGGCTGTGCTATTTTCTGCTTTGAGTAGCCTATTTCTCTATAAATTAATATGGAAAATGTATAGTGACGTAAGATTAGCCGTTCTTGGTGCTTCAATCTTTCAGATTATTCCTCTTTATGCTCCCTTTGGGATCATCTTTACTATAGACTCTCCTTTCATTTTTTTCTGGATTTTATCCCTCTATTCATTCTGGCTTGCCATTAATGAGAACAAAAATGAAAACTCCACTTTTAAAAACTTTATAAACAAATATAGGTTCTGGTTTTTTTTAGGGTTAGCAACTGGCTGTGGCTTACTAACTAAATATACAATGTTTTTCTTTTTCCTATGTAGCTTGCTATTCTTACTATTTACGGAGAAGAGGAACTTACTTCTTACCCCATTGCCCTATCTGTCTATCTTCATAGCTTTAGTAGTCTTTAGTCCTGTACTTTTATGGAATTCCCTAAATGATTGGGTAACTCTCAAACATACTGCAGGTCACCTTGGTCTATCAGAGGGTTTTCAAATATCCTTTAAAAGCTTTTTAGAGTTTTTAGCATCTCAAATTGGTGTAATTACCCCGGTAATTTTCTTTATAATGTTTTATTATCTTTTTAAAATAGATAAGGCTGATATCAAAAAAAGTTTTCTCCTTTTCTTTTCCTTCCCTATATTCTTTTTCTTTCTCATTAAAAGTCTTCAGAGTAAAGTTCAAGCAAACTGGGCAATGCATGCTTACATCACCGGGATAATAGCATTTGTGATTTTTTATTTAGACTCTAAGAGGAAAGCCTTGATATTCAAAAAAGTTAGTATGTTACACATGCTCTGCCTTTTCGGAATAATGATTGCGTTAGGAGCTACTACCATAAGCCATTACCCCTCTTTGCTTAATCTACCGATAAAGTTAGACCCTTCTTCAAGATTAAAGGGGTGGAAGAAATTAGGGGAAGAAGTGAGCGTTATTCTGAGATCACTCTCAGATAAAGGGGAAGTTGTTATCATCTCAGATAGTTATCAGGTCTCAAGTCAGCTGGCTTTTTATGTAGAAAGTCAGCCTAAAACATTTTGCATCAATCTTGGTAGAAGAATGAACCAGTACGACCTTTGGGTAGATTTAAATAGTTATATTGAAAATGTTAAAGATAATAAGGGAGGTGTCAAAATAAATGCTATATTTGTGAGAATGGGAATATCGGATATGCCACAGGAAATGATGACCTCTTTCGATCACTTTGAAAGTAGGGTTTTAACAGTTTATGATAAAAGTGGTAAACTATTACGACACTTTACTATTTTTATTTGCTATAATTTTAAGGGATTTAAAACTCCAAAAATTATGAAATTCTGAGAGTTGATATGACAGTATCAGTAGTAGTTCCCCTTTATAACGAAGAAGAGAATGTGGAAATTCTCCATTCGAGATTAAAAGAGGTGCTCGATGGTTTAAACCTGGACTATGAAATTTTATATGTTGATGACGGTAGCGAGGATAGGACTTTAGAATTACTCGAAAAAATTCAAAGGAAATGTCCCAATAGGGTCGTCGTATTAAGCCTTAGAAGAAATTTTGGGCAAACAGCTGCTTTTGCTGCTGGGTTCGATCTTTCCAGAGGTGATATAGTTGTAACAATAGATGGAGATCTTCAGAATGATCCGGCTGATATCCCTAAACTACTTGATGCACTTGATGGATATGATCTCGTTAGTGGTTGGAGGAAAAAAAGGAAAGATCCGTTTTTTTCCAGAAGGCTCCCATCAATGATTGCCAACTGGCTTATTAGTAAAGTTACCGGAGTTAGGCTTCATGATTATGGTTGTTCTCTCAAAGCATATAGGCGCGAGGTAATTAAAAATCTGAGGCTTTACGGTGAGATGCACAGATTTATTCCTGCTCTTGCGAGCTGGTATGGTGTTAGAATAAATGAAGTAGAGACCACTCATCATCCAAGGCTTAGAGGTAAGTCAAAATATGGTATTTCAAGAACTATTAAAGTCTTGCTCGATCTTCTTACTATAAAATTTTTGCAGAGTTTCTCTACTAAACCCATGCAGTTTTTTGGTCCTGTGGGAGTGATCTTTAGCTTCTTTGGGATAATCATTTGTTTATACCTATCTTTTGAAAAATTCTTTCACGGTCTCGATATCGGCAATAGACCTTTACTTCTTCTTGGGGTATTGTTATTAATTATTGGTTTTCAATTTATCGGTATGGGACTTCTTGGTGAGATGATAATTAGGGTTTATCATGAAAGCCAGAAAAAACCAATCTACACTATAAAAAAAATAATTGGTACAACTAAATAAAAAACTCAAAGCCTTCTTATTTTTTATCGCAAAGCTAACCCTTTCCTCCAGCTTACTATACCTGCTTTTTAAAAATATTGGCATTATAACTGTTGTAGAATATTTGAGAGAATTAAATCCACTCATCTTCATTCTTGCTGCTGGCATCTATGTACTTTCGATATATATTTCTTCTATAAGATGGTCACTTTTTCTAAACCAAAGATTAGGATTGAAAACTTTGTTTTCGATTTATATGATTGGCTCTTTTTTCAACATATGTTTACCAAGTATTATAAGTGGGGATGGTGTAAGGCTGTATTATTTAACTAGGGAACTTAAAAATTCTGATTATTCGAAGGTTTCACTTGATGAAGAATCAAATGCCCATAAATTTAGTATTGTAGCTACAGCATCAATATTTTTGGATAGATATATGGGTTTATTAGCGTTAATGATTATTGGAATGTTAGCTTTTCCGTTTGGTTTCAGATATTTAGAGGAATCTTCAAGAAGTCAACTACTTATCTGGTTAATGCCTGTAAGTTTTATCTCCTTTTTTGCGATAAGTATGTTTTTACTTATTTCTGGGTCTTTTCTTAAAAGAGTAAAATTTGTCTCAGAGATACACGAATATTTATTAAATTACAGAACAAAAAAAAATATTCTCCTCAAAGGATTGATTTATTCTCTAATTATTCAGATTTTAGGTATATTCTCTGCCTATTTACTCTCGACAAGTATGACTCTAAAAGTTCACATAGTTCCACTGTTGATATATATGCCTTTGATTATCGTAATTTCTCTTATTCCCATATCGATTTCAGGGATCGGAGTGAGAGAGTTTGCCTTTGCTTTTTTTCTTAGTTCTGTTGGTGTGCCCTCTTCGATTTCATTAACACTATCACTTGCATGGTATCTTTCTATCGTAATTGCAAGCTTGATCGGGTTGATAATCTATCTTAAGTGGAAAAGTTGAGAGCAATATTTCAAGAAAAAAATGAATTCAGAGCTACAAAGAGGACAACGCAAAATACTTATTTAAGACCAGCAATAAAGACTCTTCATCGAAGGGCTTTATAAGGTAATCTTTTACTCCAAGATCTAATGCTTTTTCTTGATGTTTCTCTCCCCCTCTAGAAGTAAGAACGATAATCGGTATATTCTTATGTTTCTCAGATGTCTTTAATTTTGCAATAAGTTCATAACCATGAAGGACTGGCATCTCTAAATCAGTAATAATAATATCAATAGAATTTGAGTTTATTAAATCCAAAGCCTCTGCACCATTTGTTGCTGTAAACACATTAAAGTTTTTTGATTGTAAAAAAGTAGAAAGATACCTGCGCACACTTATGGAATCGTCAACAACAAGTATATTTTTCCTAACATTCTTTTTATCAATATCTAAAACTAAGGTTGAAAAGGGTTTGAATTGTTGTTCTACTACATTTGTAGGATTTATTACAAATCTTATCGTTCCTTCGCCTGAAATACTGATTCCAGTATAAACCTCTAATCCCTCTAAGAAACTATGCATAGGCTTAATTATTGTCTCTTCGCGTCCTATTATCTCATCAACAATTAAACCTATGCTTCTTTTGAAAACATTGCAAATTAGAACATTTTTTTGACTTTTATCAGATTTATACTTGATTCCCAACAAATCCGTAAGCTCTATTAATTCAATTTTTTTGCCTCTGTGTTCAATATACTTTAGATCATCTGTAATAAATATGCTCATTACCTCTTCAACCAAGCTATAAGGAACACAAAAATCCAAACCTGCACACCTAAAGAGCAAAACATTTGTTATTGCAAGGGTTAAAGGTACTTTGATTCTAAAAGTTGTGCCAACATCTCGTTCTGTAAAAAGTTCGATAGAACCATTTATTGCTGATACCATTCTCTTAACAACGCTTAAACCCATTCCCCTTCCTGCTTTTATATCAACTGTTTGAGCAGTAGAAAATCCTGGTAAAAATAACAAAGATAACAAGAACTCTTCATTAACCTTATCTTCGGGTCTAATTATCCCTAATCGAATAGCTTCTTGATGGAGAACTTCAAGGTCAATGCCTCTGCCATCATCTATGACTTCAATAATAGCTGTACCTCTATCTTCGCGAGCAGAGAGGATAATAGTCCCTATAGCTTTTTTGTTTTTTTTAGATCTTATATCTCCAGATTCGATACCATGAACTATCGCATTCATCAAAAGATGCAATAAGGGATTAAAGAGTCTTTCGAATATAACCCTATCTACTTTCAATGATCCGCCTAAGGTAATCAACTCAATTTCTTTATTAAGTTTTTTTGCGATTTCCCCGATAGGTCTAACAAATTGTTTAAAAAGGACACCTATTTCCATCATTCCCAAATCAGTTAAAGTTAACTTTAGAGTTTTAACTAACTTATCAATCTCATTAAGCTCCTTTTGTAAAAGATCAACGTAGGTGCCTAAAGCTTTTAAAGATTCGTTCACGTCATTAGTTATCTCTTGCAGTTTCCTTGAAAAAAGATTTAAATCATCATATCTATCAAATTCTAATTCACAGAATTCCGATAGTAATGGATCTATATACTTTATGTTTTCCGGCGCAGAATAGGCATATCTCTCTACAAAATTATTCACTTCAAAGAGCAATCTTCGATTAGAGAAAAATAACTCATCACTTATATCTGTAAGGTTTTTAGTTTTAAGAAAAAGATAGTTTTTCTTTATAATTATTTCACCAAAAATGTTAAGTATCTCTTCTATGTTTTGTGAATCCACTTTAACATACTTAGTAATATGGATTAAAGGATCTTCCATCATTCTCTCAAATTTAGAACTATCAAGATCCTTTATAAATGTACTGGAAGAAAAAATGGTATTGTCTTGTCCTTTAACCTCATCCAAGACTGTCTTTTGCGCATCAGAAGGAAGCCCAGCTGAATAAGCTTCGCTTGCTTGACCTTTTAGTATATCTTCGGTTTTTTCTGCGATTAAATGTTCTCTATCCAGACATTCTTCTTGACCCTTTGAGACTCTATAAATTAGACTCTTTATTTTATCAAGAATATCATTCAATGATTGGATAAGATCGCTGTTAACTGTAATTTTATTATTAAGTAAGCTCTCAAGAAGATCTTCCATTTTATGGGCTAAGTTGCTTGTCAGTGAGAGTTTTACAAGTGCTGCAGAACCTTTAAGGCTATGAGCAACTCGGAAAAGATCTTCAACTAAATTCGCTCTGTTTTGGTGGTGTTGTAACTGTTGAATTCCACTCTCCAGTATATTTATATATTCCATCGCTTCTAAGAGAAAATATCTCAAAAGCTCAGTTCTACTAATCATTTCGTCTCCTGCCTAGACTGTTTTATCCGATATGTCTCAAAAAAAGTCTTTATATCTATAACATCTTCCACCACCATGTCTGGATCGAGCGTTAAAAAAAAAGGTGTGTTCTCAGATAAGAAGCCGATATTTTCATTATTAAAATCCACAATGATTAGCTTTGCGTCACTATAGGAAGGTTTATCGATCGGATAAATTTTGGAAAGATCAATAGCAGGTACTATTTTACCTCTAACAGGGATGACTCCATATACGTATTCTGGTGCTCCTGGAATTGAGAAAATTTTTGCTACATCTATAATCTCTCTTACCGTAGAAACAGGTAAAAGAAAATCCTTTTCGCCGACTCTAAAAACACAATAGGTAATCTCTTGCCTTACATTTGCTTCTTTTTCCATCTCTTTAGTTTACAAATCTCTTAACTGTTGTTAACAACTCTATAGGTGAGCATGGCTTCGTCAGATAAGCATCTGCCCCTTGTTTGGTCCCCCATAATTTATCAATATCCTGACTTTTGGATGTTAAAATGATAATTGGTATATTTTTTGTTTTATCTTGTTTTTTGAATTCTCTGCATAGTTGAAAACCATTCTTTTTAGGCAATATCACATCTAAAATTATGAGATCAAATCTTTCATTTTCTACCATCTTTTCTGCAGCTTCACCATCTGTAGCGAAAAAAAGTTCATAACCCAATTCACTCAAAACGGATGCAATAAACTTTCTATCAGTTTGGCTATCTTCTGCAATAAGGATTTTCACGATTCAGATTCCTCCATTATTATTATTATATTTTTATATATTTTAGCAATTCCAATATATTTTAACAATTCCACCATTCAACAGAACATAAAGAGCTCTAAATGTTTCTGTAGAAGGCAGTCCACTAATATCTATTATTTCTCCGACTGTTCTCTCACCATTTATGCAGGCGAAAATCCTCATTTCGTTTTTATTTAAATTATAGCTTTTTACTGTAGAATCTCTTAATAACTTAAAAAATACAGTCTTATCATCAAATAAGTTACTATAAGCTTTTACATCAACCCTCCGTGAAGCTTCAATAAGTGAACTTGGGATGCCTAGGCGTATAGGGACACTTTGGAGGTTATCTAATGTTGGCATCTTCTCAATGGAAAAAGTCCCTGAGTCTAGCTGAATAATTTCAGACAGGATATCATAAATAGAGTCTTTCATTTGCTCAGAAAACTCGGCAGAGAGGTTTTTTATTGATTCAAAATCTAGTAAAGAGTTCGTTTTATTGGATGAAGCAAATATTATTTGACCATCTAAAAAGTAAATATCAGAGCTTAAAACCTCAGAAAGAATGGAAATTTTAGAGGTCAACCTATTATGAGCTATCAAACTAAGAATGTCTTTTATTGAAAAAAATCTAATACTTCCAGATAAAAGAATGTCTGGCACTTTTATGATTCCACTTTGCCTTAAGATATCAGTGACACTTTTCTGAATAATAAGCTGAATCTCTTCTTTTAAGACTTTTCTTGTGACTCTTTCAATGGAATTTTCGATTGAAGAAATACTAAAACTATCTTCCATTTGGTTGGCTTTTTGAGAATCATTAGCAGAAAAGGCTTTTTCATAAGCCATCGCGACATCATCTTCAACTGAGGCTATGTCTCCCTTATCTACCTCATGATTTTCTGTTTTAGCTAAATCAAAAGCATTATCTAATTCCAATTGTTTAAGTGAATCAATTGAGAGGGTTTCATCTTCAAGTGTTTCAGACATTTTTACTTCTATAGATTGCTCAGTATCTTCTACTTCGGATGTTTCGATTATATCCAATGAAAAAGAATCTGCTAAAGAATCTGCTAATTGCACTTCAGAAGAGTTAATTTTAGGAGTTGTTTCTCGTTGGAAAGTCTTTACTGATTCAATTGAAAGAGTATCCTCCTGGGCTATTAGAGAGGCTTCCTCTTCTTCAACCAATATCTCCCCTTCTGAATCAGAGGGTTGAAAGATGGTCTTTTGAAGTTCGACAATGGAGTTAACCTTATCTACAAGATCAGAGCTCTTAAATGGTTTTATAAAATAGTCAATTACGCCAAACTTCTCTAAAAATTTTCTCCCAACATCTTCGCCCTTAGCGGTTATGAGGATTATTGGAATGTTCTTAAGTTCGTCATCCTGATTTATAGCTTGGCAAAATTGGTAGCCACTCATCTTAGGCATTATAAAGTCAACAAGAATTACTGAAGGAATAACCTCTTTAGTAATTCTGAGCCCTTCCTCACCATCTTCAGCAGAATAAACCTCATAACCTGCCTCTTCAAGGGCGACTTCAGCCATTTTTCTAACGATTGGACTATCATCAATGATAACAACCTTTCTCCTCTCATTCATGGTTGTCTCCTAAAAAATTATTTTTCCTATTATTTTTTTATTAATGCACATCAAAATTATATAATATTTAGATCTAATTTCAAAATCCCAATATATAGATAATATTTTATAAACAAATTTTAAAATTTTAAAACAACTTGAATGCTTTTTTCTGGCAAGCTTGTTATAGCCTGATATCCTGCCCAATCGCCCATTAAATTCTTCAAGGAGATAAAATAATGTTATTTGACCTGACTTTTTTACTCTATTAGGACGCTCTACCCCCTCCTGTCTTTTTCCTACCCCGTTGTTTACTGCCTTATACCGTAGATGCTAATTGTAGTTCAAATATCTTCCCTCTTATCCCTTCAAATATATCCAATCTTTTTACATCCAACGCCAGTTTCAAAATTGTCTGTCCTGCATAGCTTGCTTGCTACCTGTACAATCTTCCAAAGAAATGTCGCCATCGTCTGCTATACCCATGAACTCGAGCAAGGAAGCATCACGTGGAGTTTAAAATAAAATTGTGTCTCTTTTATACTTCATAGTTTATGATATGCCCCCGTTTTTTGGAAAGGTATAAATACGGAAAAAATAGTTAATAAAAACCATGCACCCAAA
>CAYPJO010000012.1:0-37551 GCA_964411065.1 uncultured Thermodesulfovibrio sp. | reverse complement strand
CTTCCTTGGTAGAAATCTTGACAGAGAGGGGATTTTGTTGTTAAATTATTAGCAGTCAAGTATCAGGAGTGCTAAAAAGCAATGAAGATCACACATGATATATTGGATGAGAGAAGCAGTAAAGTTCTCTGCGCAGTTGTCGAGAGCTACATACGGAATCTTGAACCTGTTAGCTCCCGGTTTTTAACAAAACGTTATTCCTTAGGGTGCTCATCAGCAACTGTAAGAAACATAATGGCGGACTTAGAGGATTATGGCTTCTTAACTCAACCCCATACTTCGGCAGGAAGGATACCAACGGATAAGGGTTATAGATATTATGTTGACTGTATTTTAAAACTTCAAGAAAGGGAGCGTAATGAAGAATTAGAGTACTTTTTGGCTAAATTGACTGAAAGTCTTGGGAAGCTAAAAAAACAGCATAATATTAATGCTATTTTTACTAAAACGACGGATACAATCTCCACTCTCACAAATTATATAAGCCTTATTGCCTCTCCACGACCACAATGTATAACCTTTAAAAAGTTAGATTTAATTAAGTATTCTACAGGTCTTGTAGTAGTTATATTGTTAACAAAAGAAGGTTTGATAATCAACAAAATAATTAGCATCCCTTCGTCTTATTCTCAACACGATCTAAACAGGATATCGGACTATTTAAACACCCATTACTCAGGTTACAGGCTTGATAAGATAATGGAGCTACTGAACGAAAAATTATCTGCGGATAAGAATCAATATAATGATTTGATAAATAAGACTATTAAGATTTACCAAAAAGCTTTATCTTTAATAACTGAGGATATCTATGTCTCAGGAGTTTATGATGCCATCAACTTACCAGATTTTTCTGATATCTCTAAAATAAAAGAGCTTTATAGAGCTATCAAAGAAAAACATCTAATTATTAAATTACTAAATGAACTACTGGAGAGCGATGGTATACAGGTTTTTATAGGGGGTGAAAATCCCATCGATGAATTGAAAGGTCTAAGTGTAGTAGCATCTACTTATAAAGATAAAAAGAGAAATATGGGAGTTATAGCCCTTTTGGGTCCAAAAAGAATGGATTATTTAAAAGCTATAAATATGGTAGATATAGTAGCAAAATTAGTCAGTAGAACTTTTGACTAATTTTTGCTTATTTAAAATCCTGTAAAAAATTACTTTCATGACTCCTTACCATGTGTTAAAATTAAAAAGTCACCTTATTTAACTCCTTTTAAACTGACTCGTTTATAAAGAGAGTGATGATTTGCTTGTAAAACTTTTAATGGAAATCATATACGTAATCTTTCTTAGCTCAAGGTGTAATTGTGTTTTTAAATAATTTTGGAGTGAGGTTAATAGCATGGATGAGAATAATGATATAAAAAGCAAAACCGTTACTGAACAACTATTTCAAAGTAATGATCAATCTGTACCTATTGGTGAATTAACTCAAGAAAAGGTAGCAGATGAGATTAGTCAGCTTAAGTCCCAACTGGAAGATTTAAGAGAAAAACATCTCAGATTATATGCTGAATTCGAAAATTACAAAAAAAAGGTTCAAAGGGACAAAGAAGAATTAATGCTCTATTCAAATGAATTATTAATTCAAGACCTTCTGCCAGTTATAGACACTTTAGAGATAGCTCTTGAACATGCCACTGAAATCGACAAAGAGAGCGAAAAGTCCTTCGTAAAGGGGATTGAGAATACATTGAGGGAGTTCAGAAGAGTATTGGAAAAAGCAGGACTGAAGACAATAGAAGCTGTTGGGAAGCCCTTCGATCCAGTTTATCACCATGCGATGGCTCAAGTTGAAAAAGAGGGACTGGAAGATAATATTGTTGTTGAGGAGTTCAGGAAAGGTTACATGTTATATAATAAAATATTAAGGCCATCCTATGTATCTGTATCTAAAAGAATAATCAACAAAGAAAATCAAGAAAAAAAATAAAGGAGGAATGAAAAATGGGTAAAGCTATAGGAATAGATCTGGGAACTACCAATTCAGTAGTTGCAGTTGTAATTGGAGGTGAACCAGTAGTCATCCCTAATCAAGAAGGCAATAGAACTACCCCTTCAGTGGTTGCTATTACTGAGAAGGGAGAGAGATTGGTTGGACAAATTGCTAAACGACAAGCTATAACAAATCCAGAAAATACCATATTTTCTATAAAAAGGTTAATGGGAAGAAAATTTAACTCTAAAGAGGTTGAGCATGCAAGAAAGAGGCTACCATACAAGATTGTAGAAGCCCCCAATGGAGATGCCCATGTTGAGATAAGAGGTAAAAGATATTCTCCTCCCGAGATATCTGCTATGATACTGCAGAAACTAAAACAGGCAGCAGAAGATTATTTAGGAGAACCTGTTACAGAAGCAGTAATAACTGTCCCAGCTTATTTTGATGACAGTCAAAGGCAAGCAACAAAAGATGCTGGAAGGATTGCAGGATTAAATGTTCTTAGAATTATAAATGAGCCAACTGCTGCTGCCCTTGCCTATGGCTTAGACAAGAAGAAAGAGGAGAAAGTTGCTGTTTATGATTTAGGTGGCGGAACTTTTGATATATCTATCTTAGAGATTGGAGAGGGTGTTATAGAGGTTAAATCTACAAATGGAGACACCTATCTTGGTGGAGATGATTTCGATCTGAGAATCATTGACTGGTTAGTGGATGAGTTCAAGAAAGAACAGGGTATTGACCTTAAAAATGATAAAATGGCACTTCAAAGACTCAAAGAAGCTGCAGAAAGGGCAAAAATAGAACTCTCAACAGCAATGGAAACAGAAATAAATTTACCCTTCATTACTGCCGATGCTACAGGTCCAAAACACCTTCTGATGAAGCTTACCAGGGCAAGATTGGAACAACTCACAGATGACCTTATTGTTAAATCGATAAATCCTTGTAAAATTGCTTTGTCCGATGCTGGACTATCTCAAACGCAGATAGACGAAGTTATATTAGTAGGAGGACAGACACGAATGCCTAAGGTCCAGCAGGTAGTGCAAGATTTCTTTAGGAAAGACCCCAATAAAACAGTAAATCCTGATGAAGTAGTCGCAGTAGGAGCGGCAATACAAGCAGCAGTCCTAAAAGGGGAAGTTAAGGAAGTCCTTCTTCTTGATGTTACTCCTCTTTCTCTTGGAATTGAAACATTGGGAGGGATATTTACTAAGATAATAGAGAGAAATACCACTATTCCCACTAAAAAATCTCAGATATTCTCAACTGCCACTGATAATCAAACTGCCGTTACCATCAAAGTCTATCAAGGCGAAAGAGAAATGGCAGTAGATAATAAACTCCTTGGTGTCTTTGAACTAATAGGTATCCCCCCAGCTCCTAGAGGAGTGCCACAAATTGAAGTTTCTTTTGATATAGACGCCAACGGGATATTGCATGTCTCAGCGAAGGATTTAGGCACTGGCAAAGAGCAATCCATTAGAATAACGGCATCCAGTGGGCTCTCTGAAGAGGAGATAAAGAGGATGGTGAGGGATGCGGAAGCCCACGCTGAAGAAGATAGGAAAAAGAAACAACTTGCTGAAGCAAGAAACGAAGCAGATACTTTGATTTATACTGTCGAAAAATCATTGAAAGAGTATGGTGGCAAGATAACTGAAAGTGAAAAGAAAGATATAGAATCTGCCATTGAGAGATGTAGAAAAGCAAAAGATACCAGTCAGAGTGTTTCAGAAATAAAGTCAGCCATAGAAGAGCTTGCCAAAGCTTCTCATAGGATTGCTGAGCATATTTATAAAACTTCTCAAACTGCTACAGGAAGCAGTCAGACCGACACTGCCAAAACAAAGACTCAAGAAGAAGATGTTGTAGAAGCAGAATTTGAAGATGTGGATAAAAAACAGAAATAGATAGTTTATAATATTAAGAGTTCTAGAATCTCAAAAATTTTAGTAGGGTAATAACCAAATACCAGTAAAAATGAAGGACTACTACAAAATACTTGGCGTCAGTAATGATGCATCTCAAGAGGAGATTAAAAAAGCTTTCAGGAAGTTGGCACTGCAATATCATCCTGATCGCAACCCAGGAGATAAAGTAGCTGAAGAGAAATTTAAAGAGATAAATGAAGCCTATTCCTGTCTTAGCGACCCTGTGAAACGTAGTAATTATGATAAATATGGATCTCCTGAAGGTCCTTCATTTTCTGGTTTTGGGTTCTCTACTGATACACCCTTCAGTGATATATTCAGCGATATCTTCGATGACTTCTTTGGTGGTTTTGGCAGGTCAACTAAATCAAAGCCTATCAAGGGAGATGATTTAAGGTATGACCTTGAAATAACTCTTGAAGAAGCTGCCACTGGTGTAGAGAAAACCATCAAAATCCCTCGATGGCAGACTTGCGATATTTGTAATGGTAGCGGTTCTCAGCCTGGAACATTTCCGGAGACCTGTCGAGATTGTAAAGGTACAGGGCAACAAAGATTCCAGCAAGGATTCTTCAGCGTCACAAAGACATGTGGTAGATGCCACGGCGCAGGGCAAATAATTACTAATCCATGCAAAAATTGTAAAGGTAAGGGAAAGGTTAAAATCCAGAAGCAGTTATCTGTCAAAATCCCTGCCGGTGTAGATACAGGTTCAAGATTAAAGTTGAGGGGTGAAGGGGAATTAGGGATTAATGGTGGTCCTCCTGGAGATTTATACGTTGTAATTACTGTTGCAGAACACCATCTTTTTAAAAGAGAAGGGCTTAATATATTTTGTGAAATGCCTATCTCCTTTACAAAGGCTGTCTTTGGTGGAGAGATAGATGTCCCAACCATTGATGGTTCCCATAAGTTAAAAATACCCCCCAATACACCTTCAGGCAAAATTTTTAAGCTTCACGGCAAAGGCATGCCAAAAGTTGGAAGTCACCAGAGGGGCGATCAAATTGTGAGCGTTTATATAGATATACCCAAAAAACTCACTCCACGTCAAAGGGAACTTTTAGAAGAGTTTGCTGCCATTGAGGGTGAACAGACTGAGGAATCTTCTAAGGGTATAAAGGATAAGATTAAGGACTTCTTTTCATTAAAACAATAAAAACCCTACCATGACGATTTATATACCACCTGCTAAAATCCAGAAAAAATCTCATTTAACGATTGCTGAAAATAAGGCTCACTATCTCATAAATGTAATGAGATGCAAAGTTGGTGACAATTTGTCAGTAATAGATGGTGCTGGTAAGGCTTACGAGGCAGAAATAGAATCTATAAAAAACGGGAAAGTCTCAATTACAATACTTAGAGAAATATTTTTAGATACGGAATCTCCTTTTAATCTAATCCTTGCTCAATCCCTAATTAAAGGACAAAAGATGGACATAGTTATTCAAAAAGCTACAGAGTTGGGCGTTAAAGAGATAATTCCAATAATCACTGAGAGAGTGGTTATAAAAGAGACAAGAAAACTTAAAAGATGGTTAAAAATTGCTGAAGAAACTGCAGAGCAGTGTGGAAGAGCAGTTATCCCTGAGATTAGAGAACCTATAACAATAGAAAATCTTTTTGAGCAAATAAATAAAGATCTACTATTTTCCTTCAAAGGACTGATTTTTTGGGAAGGGGGCGGTAAAAAAATAAAGGATGCTTTAAAAGAGGTTGTTGAAGAAAGAAAAAACAGAGAGAATGAGCCTTTAAGAACACCCTTCTATGTAATCATAGGTCCTGAAGGTGGTTTTAGCTTCAATGAAGTTACCCTTGCTGAAAAAAATGGTTTTATTAAAGTTACCTTAGGTAAAAGACTTTTAAAATCTGAAACCGCTTCAATTGTTTCTATTGCCCTGATTCAGTTTTTATTAGAGGATTTCTTCCAGAGATAATTTTTCTCTTCCTTTGCAATTCTATCGAGGATTCCATTTATAAAAGAGGCTGAGTCTGAGGATGAATAAGCCTTTGCAAGCTCAATGGCTTCATTCATTGTGACCGCAGGCGGGATATCTTTCCTGAATAAAAGCTCAAATGTTGCGAACCGTAAAATATTTCTTTCGACTACTGCTATTCTTTGGAAGTTCCAATTCTCGGAGAAGCTCTGGATGACGGAATCTATCAATTTTTGATTTTTAATTGTTCCTAAGATTATCTCTTCTGCAAATTCTATAATTTCTTTGTCCTTTTCTTCGTTTTCTCTCCAGAAAAATTCAAGTCTTTCTTTGTGATCATCTTCTTCTAAAACTCCGAGAATGTCTAAGCTGTAAAGAAACTGCAAAACATATTCTCGAGCCTTCCTTCTTTTCATAGAGTTAAAGTTTTCTCAGGACTTGAGCCATTTCAATCGCAGTTATGGCAGCATCCCAGCCTTTGTTACCTGATTTTGAGCCAGCTCGTTCGATTGCTTGCTCTATGGTATCAGCAGTAATTACTCCAAAAGCAACGGGCACACCTGTCTCAAGAGAGGTCATAGCTATGCCTTTTGCGACTTCAGAAGCAACATATTCAAAATGAGGGGTAGCTCCTCTTATAATGGTACCAAGACAGATTATTGCATCATAAGAACCTTTCAGAGCTAACTTTTTTGCTATTAATGGAATCTCAAAAGAGCCAGGAACTCTTACTACATCTATGTTGTAATCCTCAGCTCCATGACGAATTAATGCATCAATGGCTCCATCAAGAAGTTTCGAGGTAATAAAATCATTAAACCTACTAACTACTATACCAAACTTTAATCCTTGAGCTTGAATTTCTCCTTCTATTATTTTCATGATTCCGCCTCCTTAGAAAGTAATCGCTATTTTAACATGTTAAAGATAGGATAAAAGATATCGTAAGTTTCAGTTAAATGTTGAGGGATGACCTTTATATCGCCTGTTACTATCATAAAATTAGTATCACCTAACCATCTTGGAACTATATGAAGGTGTAAATGTTCCTCGATACCTGCTCCAGCAGCAGATCCTATGTTTATTCCCACATTATATCCTTGAGGCTTGAAAGCTTTATCTATACACTCTATAGAATATTTGGTCAAAAGCATCATCTCAGATAACACATCATCAGGTAAAGCAGTCAGTTCCGATTTATGAATGTATGGCACTACCATAAGATGGCCGTTATTATAAGGATATTTATTCATTATTATATAAGCCTTGTTTCCCCTATATAGGATCAGATTTTCTCGATCTTTGTTCTCCGATGGTTTTATACAAAAAATGCACTCCTTCTCTTTGACAGAGAGAATATACTCCATTCTCCAAGGTGCCCAAAGATTCTTCATAGACTTCTCCTTTTCAGTATATCTAAGACTTTGAGAGCATCGCTCCAGGTCAGATGTTTATCTTTTGGATTTCTCAAAAAGTATGCAGGATGAAAGGTTGGAATAACAGGAATTGTTATACCATTAGTCTTATAATAAAACAAGTTCCCTCTCACCTGCGATATGGAGAACTTGTTAATGGGTGTGGTAAGCCCCATTAAAGTGTAAGTCGATATTCTCCCAAGTGACATAATTACAAAAGGATTAATTATCTCTATCTGTTTTTTTATAAAAGGATTGCACGATGTAATTTCATCAGGTTGTGGGTCTCGGTTTTTAGGTGGTCTACATTTAACTATATTGGCTATATAAACATCTGCTCTTGTAAATCCTAATTCTTTACCCATTTTATTTATAAGATTGGTAAGGATTTGACCTGCCTGCCCAACAAAAGGTCTACCCTGAATATCTTCTTCTCTACCTGGTGCTTCCCCAATAAACATAAGTGATGTATTCTCATTACCCTCGCCAAATACAATATTTTTTCTTCCCTGAGAGAGCCGACATCTTTTGCAATCACCCATCTCCTCCCTTAGTCTTTCCAAAGCTTTTGATTTTTGTTCAGCTGTTAGATATTTTTGACTCCCTTTACAGGTATTTTTAAGGGGTGTATTTCTTTCTTTTAAAATAGTTTCGTAATCATTAGGCTCCTTTAAAGATCTGCAATAGACTGAGTCAAATCCTAAGTGTTTATAGTATTCTAAAACGTTTAATAAATCTTCGAAATGATTTTTCATCGATTTAATTCTATCTTTCGCCCCACTTTAGTTTTGTTCTAAGTATCTGGAAATAATCTCTCTGCGGAAGAACCAAAAGCTGCGTTTTGAAGTCAGATTTACTGACCTCAATTCTGTCGCCTTTATGAAGAGAAAATCCCACCTGCCCATCTAATGTTAAGACCACATCTTCCGAGACAGAGGTTAAAACCACATCTATAATGAAAGAGTCTGGTAACACAATGGATCTATGAGTTAGGGTATGAGGACAGATTGGGGTTATAATAATACAGCTTAAAGTAGGATACAAAATTGGTCCTCCTGCAGATAAAGAATAGGCAGTTGATCCTGTTGGAGTAGATATAATAAGACCATCGGACTTAAACTTTGTCACATAACTTCTATTCACGTAGGTTTCTAAGTCAATTATCCGAGCAAGTGCACCTTTATTGATGACCACATCATTTAAAACTGTATAATTTGCAATTCTTATGTTTTGGCGATAGACAAAAGCATCGAGCATAATTCTTTCTTCTATAAAATATTTTCCATCCAAAATTAATTCAAAAGCTTCATAAAGCTCATCTTTATTTATTTCAGTAATAAAGCCAAGACCTCCTAAGTTAATTCCTAAAATAGGAACATTTTTATCCTTCACCAATCTGGCAATACTAAGCATAGTTCCGTCACCACCAAAGACCACTAGGAGATCAACTATTGAAGGCATTCGTTCTTTTTCTATCGATTTTTCCTTTAAAAGGGGGGCTAATTCTGCTTCAACATAGCTCTCAATTCCTCTACTTCTAAGCCAGGAGATAAAATCTTTTAAAATTTCTAAGGTTTCAGATTTGCCTTTCTTTAATATTATGCCAATCCTTTTCATCAATACCTTCTATATTTATTTCTCTTGAAGTCTCTCCCTTGATTTTGAAAGTAACCTTTATAGCTTCTTCAGGAATTTCTGAAATTCTTTCAGCCCATTCAATGGCAGTTATACCGTCTCCATCTATATACTCCCAGATACCAATAGATTCTAAAGCAGAATCACCTTCAATCCTATATAAATCAATATGATAAAAAGGAGGGGAGGAGTCATACTGGGCAACTATGATAAAACTTGCACTGCCAATATCTCTCGGTGAAATGCCGAATGCTTTACCAAGACCTTTTACAAATACTGTCTTGCCTGAACCAAGATCTCCAAACAAATATATAGTAGAAGTTTTACCAGAATTTTTCAATACTTTACCGAGACTATAACCTGCAAACTCTGTCTCTTCGGGTGAATTTGAGATAATCCTTAGACCTTCCAAATCAATATCCAAAATTATAGTATTTTCAATGAATTATAAAGACCTTTAATGACTTCTGTCATTGAGTCATAGTTCAATGTTGATGCGGTATCGCTCTTAGCATGATAATTCGGATTTCTGTAAAAACCTGTATCAGTGACCATTATAGCAGGATAGCCAAATTTCCAGAAGTTCCTATGATCAGAAAAATCGACACCCATAATAATTGAAAAGGAATTCAAAGATTCTATTGAAAAGGAAGAGAATTTTTTAAAATTGTCTTTAACTTCCTTAGTAAACTTAAGAGAAGAGATGTTACCTATTAGGGCAATGAAATCTCCCTTCTTAGGATAAAAATATTTAAAAAAGTAAAAAGGATAGTATTGACTTCTCTCTTTTTCTGAAAAATAACCAATCATCTCAAGACATATCATACCATAAACGTTAATATTCTTTTCTTTTAAACTTTGTGCGTAAAGATAACTTCCCATCTTTTTAGTCATAAATACAGGTGGTTCTTCAAGACAAAATGCTACAAAGTGTGCAGTCCTTCTTAAAGGATTGTTAGAAGTAAGACGGGCTAATTCTAATAGACCTGCTACACCACTTGCATTATCGTCAGCCCCTGGTGTTCCAACGACGGTATCATAGTGTGCACCAATGACTATAATCCCATCTATTCCTTTATCATAACCTTTAACTTCTCCTATGATATTAGAATAAAGATTCTTTCTATAATGAAAATCTTGTCTCTCAGTTTTACATCCGTAAGATGAGAGTATGTTTTCAATAAAGTGAGCTGTCAAATTTAACTTTTTAATATCCAGATAACTCCGTTGTCCGATATTCTCAGATAAATGATGAACTATATCCTTCAGATTTGCTCTAATCTCTTCCATTGAGTAAGTTTATCTTGAATATAATCTATAATCTTTCTATGTTCTTCATTGCCTGAACCTTTTACCCATAGGGGCTCACCAAAGGAAAAATATACTTTTTTGGTAACATCTATTTTGCCAAAATCTTTTAAGTATTTACCCATTCCCCAAGCATCTGTCTTTAAGGCAAGAGGGATGATAGGAAGACTAGCCTTTTTAGCCAGTTTTATACCAATTGTATTAAAGTTTTCAGGGTTAAAATCTAAATATCTCGTTGTCTGCGGGAAAATCACTATAGAGAAGCCCTTGCTAATTCTATCTATACCTTTTTCTATCACTGATTTTAAATCTAACCTTGGATTTTTTCTCCCCACAGGAATAACCTCTATTGCAATAAGAGCATGTCGGAATATTGGGTATCTTAATAACTCTTCCTTTAAAACAAAAGTCACCTTTTTGAAGGGTAAAATTATGGCTGATAGTGCAAGAGTCTCAAGGGTGCTCATATGATTGGCAACAATTATACAGGGAGAATCAAACTTTTTAAAGTTCTCTAAGCCAGTTATTTTTACTTTTATACCTACACTTTCAAGAGCTTTAATTACAGCAAAAGAACTCTTATACAGCTTTTCATAAGTGAACCTTGAGCTTTTAGCAGTGAGACCGATCATTAGAGCGTGAAAAAGGATCTTAGAATAAAACACAAAGTCAGGAAAGTGCCTGGCTATAAAAGATACATCTTTTATATCGCTTTCATAAATATTTTCTTTAAATACCAACTCTTGCATTGTTATTTATCATTAAAATTTGAGACTCACTCTATAAATTAATTTTACCTCTTTTCCCCTATCTACTGGTATCTCAGTGCTTATTGTATTTGCATCTATTTTTGTAAAATGATGAGAAGATTTTAAAATTCTCCAGTCTCCAGGTAAACGCTCAATAACCCTTACTATTATGTCCTCTTCTTTATGATTTTTGATAGATATCTCAAAGGCTGTTTCGTATACATTATCTGTAATCTTCAACCAATCAGTTTGCTTCCTTGAAGCAATAATATCGAAGGCTTCTCCGATTTTTATTCTAATCTTTTCACCTTTTGGGACGTGATCTATTGTATTTTCACCTACAAATTGTAGGCTGTTGTCATGGTCATACTTATAAACTCCAATAATTCCCTTTGGAAGGGGCATACCGAGATTATTCTCTTTATTGTTTGAAAATTCTACAAAGACTCCAACTTTTTGATCAGTTATTATCTTGTCATTTTTAAACCTATAGTAATGTTGTGAACCTTGAAATACATATTCTCTTTTTATTGAGATGTTGTTGGAGGATAAAAGGCTTATTTGTTTGGTCTGATTATCCTTTATATCAATAGGTCTTTCAAGAGTATATATGTGATATTCAAAGAATTCCTGTTCTTCAAATTGAGGTTTTGCCATAGTTACAATTTCTGCAGTAGGCAAATTTTTTTTCATCTGTCTGGCTTCTTTAACCAGGTTTATATCGCCGGCAACTAACTTCAGTCTTGCATTTTTGAAGGTTGCCCCACTCCTATTATCAATTGTGACCCATCCTGATAGATCTGCTCTATCACTTTTATCATTTAGCACTAATATGTAATTTGTTTTCCACTCTATTCCTCTTGTAAGATATCGTGCTTCTATTCTTTGAGCCCCTTCGAATAGACCATCAATAAGCCATATCAAGGTAGGCTTTGAAACAAGATTTTCAGGTATCTCAGGGAATATAATTCTTCCTGGATGAGCAAAGGTTATATCTTTGCCTATTTGGAAAACAGGCGTCCCTTCATTATAGGAGATTATTTTTGCTCTTACTATCTCTTCTTTTTCATTATAGGGGTTTTTTGAGTATAGCATTACCTCTTTGCCCACAAATTTTGCAAGAAGCCTTTGAGGACTAATAAGGTCATACTCATAAGTCTGCTCTAAAACAGTAAAACCGACATGATGGCTCAGAGACTTTATGCTTACACTTGTAGGGATAATTTGAGCAGCAACATCCATGAATTGCAGTTTCTGAAGACCCTTAATAAACTTGATATCCCTTTTATCCTTTATTAGCCCTATGTTATTGTTATAAATCGTTACTTCGATACCGGTCTGTGAATCTAAATCGGAATAAATCTTCTGGACTGCATGACTGCCCCAGGCACTAAAAAAAATTATAGAGAGCAAAACTAATAAAACCATTATCTTCACTTTCCCTCCTTTCGCAACTTGACTAAATTACTTTTTTATTAAGCGTTAATGCCTACCATTTTAAAAATTGTGTGAATTTCCTAAATACCTGAAAAGTCATTACTACTTACTGAACATCCTAAGAGTATTCTGCCTAATGTTGCCCATTTAAACGCTTTAGATAGAGAATTCTCTAAAATAATAAAGCACTGAATGGGTTCTTAAATAAGATTTTTTATTTTCAACTTGTAATTTTATCGTCATAATCCCCTGATTAACCTATACTCTTTGTATGATTTCCATCAATTAGGTTACGTAGCTTCTAATCTATTAAAAGATATTTTTATCTTAATTTTCAATTTTCAAAACTATCAAATTTTCCACCAGAAATTTTCAAGACGGTCAGTATGAGGGAATCGAGTTAATTTTGAGGAAGAATTAGATTATTAAGAGATTAAGAAACTTAGAAGTCAATAAAGATTAGCAAAAAAGTCTTTAACTGACAAGAACAAAATTATTTTTAAATTTGACCTCTCTATATTAAATAGAGAGTCTCCTTCAAAAATATTGCAATTTAGATTCATTTTGAATTAATATTAGAATAAACATTTTATTTAAATAAGAGAGCTTTTTGGTGCAAAATGATCACAGCGAAAAAACCTAATCCCTCTATAGAGAAAATTGTTCTTGTCGGCAATCCCAATGTAGGTAAGAGTGCAATCTTCGGACTGTTAACGGGAAAATATGTCACAGTCTCAAATTATCCAGGGACAACTGTAGAAGTCACTCAAGGCAATATAAAGTTAGATAATAAAAGAATACTTATAATAGACACTCCTGGAATTAATAGTTTAATCCCCATGAGTGAAGATGAGAAAGTAACTCGCGATATTCTTCTAAAAGAATCACCAAATGCCATAATTCAAGTAGGAGATGCTAAAAATATAAAGAGAACTATTCTCATTACCCTTCAACTCATCGAAGCAGGGTTGCCATTCATACTTGACTTAAATATGATTGATGAAGCCATGAACCGAGGCATCTCTATCAATACTCAAAGATTAAGCGAGATCTTAGGTGTAGATGTAATCAAAACGATAGCTTCTCAAAAAAAAGGAACAAAAGAACTTAAGGAAGCCCTTCTTAAAACTAAAATATCATCTTTGAAGGTTAATTATGGTCCAATTATTGAAGAATATATTGATAAAATTTCACAACTTCTTCCTAAAGCCAGTATCTCAAAAAGGTTACTATCTATAATGATATTGTGTGAAGATAATAGTTTGAAAGAATGGTTAAAAGCAAATATAAAGATAGAAACCCTCCTTAAGATCGAATCTCTGACTAAGGAGTGCAAAATCAGGCTCAATGATTCAATACATTTACTAATAAATAGGGCAAGGATGGAAAAAGCCGAAGAGATCACAAATAGCGTGGTGATGAAAGTAACAGCGGTGCAAAACGAGTTTTTAGTTAATATCGGAAAGATAAGCATGCACCCCCTTTTTGGCATCCCTGTTTTGCTAATAATTCTATATCTTCTATATCAATTTGTTGGAGTCTTTGGAGCGGGGATCTTGGTAGATTTTTTTGAGGAGACCATCTTTGGCGAATATGTGAATCCAATGGCAGATAAGATCGTCCGTACCTTTATACCCTTTGAAATAGTTCAGGAACTTTTAGTTGGTGAATATGGACTTATCACTGTTGCCATCACATACTCAATAGCGATAATCCTGCCTATTACCACAACATTTTTTATAGCCTTCGCTTTTCTCGAAGACAGTGGCTATCTTCCAAGGCTTGCCATTTTAAGCAATAGACTATTTAATTTTATCGGCTTAAATGGTAAGGCTATCCTTCCTTTGGTTTTAGGGCTTGGTTGTGGAACCATGGCAGTGATGACTGCAAGGATTCTGGAGACTAAAAGAGATAGAATTATTACTACCTTTTTACTTGCTCTTGCTATTCCTTGCTCCGCTCAGTTAGGAGTTATATTGGGGATGCTCAGCGCTATCTCCTTTAAAGCTACGATTATCTGGTTTTTCTGCCTGCTTTTCATTGCTCTGCTTGCTGGTTTTTTAGCTTCAAAATTGGTAGGAGGAAACAGAACAGACTTTTTTCTTGAGATACCACCATTGAGGCTTCCTCACTGGCGAAATATATTGATTAAGACTGTAGGGAGGATTGAATGGTATCTTAAAGAAGCTGTCCCTCTTTTTATCTTAGGTACATTAATATTATTTGTATTGAATAAATTAGAAATACTCACTATTCTTGAAAGATTAGCTTCGCCTATTGTAGTTAGAATGCTCGAGCTGCCACCAAAAACAACAGAGGCTTTCATAGTAGGTTTTTTAAGAAGAGACTATGGAGCTGCTGGTCTTTATGCTATGGCACAGGAAGGACTATTAAGCTCTATTCAAATCCTCGTTGGATTGGTTACTATTACTTTATTTGTCCCCTGTTTAGCAAACTTGTTTATGATTATAAAAGAAAGAGGTATAAAAACAGCCATTGCAATCGTTACTATTGTTTTTACCTCTGCAATTGTCTTTGGTAGCCTCTTAAACTGGATTTTAAGATTTTTTGAGGTCAATTTGTAATTTAGGAGGTAAATAGGTGAACAGAGAGGACTTTAAGAATTTTATATCAGGTAAGGGATTAAAAGTAACCAAAAAAAGAAATGAGATCTTTGATGAAGTTTTAAAAATAGAAGGCCATTTTGATCCTGAAGAATTGTATATAAAATTAAAGCAAAAGGGTTCAAAGGTATCAAGAGCTTCAATCTATAGAACAATTCCCCTTCTTGTTGAAATTGGACTCATTGAAGAAGTAGAAAGAATTGATAAACATGCACACTATGAGAGGGTCTCTTTTGATTCGCACCATGACCATATGATATGTACTCAGTGCGGTAAGGTCATAGAATTTTTCTCTCCCACCTTAGAGGTGTTACAAGAGGAGATATGCCAAAGGGAAAATTTTCGCAATATTAGACACAGCCTTGAAATATTCGGTCTCTGTAAGGATTGCCAGTAATTCTATTTAAGAGAAAGCTCTTACTTTTTATTCAAATTTTGATAGTAATTGACAAAAGTTTACCTTATGAATCAAAAAAACAGTATTAATACAATGTTCTATATCAGATAGCTTATTCTACTGTACTTTATATCCCTTAAGTTGTTTATTAAAAAACAATGAAGTCTTATCCAGTCAGAGCCAGATCATGCAATATCTCTTTTTATGCACCCAATGACTTTGAACCCTCTGCCAACTGTTGTATAATAAGGAATAGGGGAATAAACGAAGAGAGCGAGCTTTACCATTGATATAAGTGAGACTTAAAATATTTAGGAATGCCTCTTAAAGTTAAATTGATATAGTAATATAAAAACCGATTATATTCATTCTGGCTTGACACCTTTTAAATTACCATAATTGACATAAGCTAACCCTTTGATTTAGGATAACTAACTTATAATGTTTAGACTTTAAGAAATCTTCTCATATTGTAAGCTTTTCACCCTAAAAGAGGATAGAGCTACAGAGGGAGGTTGTATGTATTTTCAAGATTTAATAATGAAACTAAATGATTTTTGGGCTAAAAAGGGTTGTATCCTTTTACAGCCCTATGATATAGAGGTCGGCGCTGGCACATTTCATACTGCAACCTTTTTCCGAGTTTTAGGTCCAGAGCCCTGGAAGACTGCTTATGTCCAGCCAAGTAGAAGGCCAACAGATGGCAGATATGGTGAAAACCCAAATAGATTACAGTATTATTACCAATACCAAGTAATAGTTAAACCTTCTCCAATTGATAGTCAAGAATTATACCTTGATAGCCTTGCCTATTTAGGGATTGAAGCAACAAAGCACGACATACGTTTTGTTGAAGATGATTGGGAATCTCCCACCCTCGGTGCCTGGGGGCTTGGCTGGGAGGTATGGTTAGATGGCATGGAGATTACTCAGTTTACCTACTTTCAGCAAGTGGGCGGTATTGATCTTAAGCCTGTATCTCTGGAAATAACCTATGGACTTGAAAGGATAGCGATGTATTTGCAAGAGATAGATAATGTCTTTGAATTAAAGTGGTGCGAAGGGATTAAGTATGGTGAAGTTCACAAGCAGGGGGAGATCGAGTTTTCGAAGTTTAATTTTGATTTTTCTAACCCAGAAGTACTTATGAATAGCTTTGAAGCCTCAGAGAAAGAGTCAAAAAGAATGATTGAATTAGGTTTAGTTCTTCCAGCTTATGAGTTTTGTCTTAAATGTTCCCATTACTTCAACCTTCTTGATGCAAGAGGCGTTCTCTCTGTTAACGAAAGAACAGGTTACATTGCAAGAGTTAGAAATTTGGCAAGACTTTGTGCAGAAGCCTTTTTAAGGCAAAGAGAAAAAATGGGTTTCCCACTTTTAAAGAGGTAGAATATGGATAATCTTAATTCTGAAGTACTCACAAATAATTTTTCTAATCTGCTTCTTGAGGTTGGCGTAGAAGAAATTCCAGCCCGTTTTCTGCCTGGAGCCTTATTTAACCTCGAGATCATTGCCAAGAATGTCTTAGAAGAATATAGACTACCTTTTAAAAATATTAAGACCTTTGCAACGCCGAGAAGATTAGCCCTAATTGCTGAGATAGGAAAATTACAGAAAGCTTTAGAGAAGGAATTTTTTGGTCCCCCTGTGAATGTTGCTTATGATGAATTCGGTAACCCTACAAAGGCTGCTGAAGCCTTTGCTAAATCTCATGGGCTATCTGTAGATCACCTTCAAAAAAGGGAGAAAGGCAAGGGACTATATGTGGTGGCAAAGGTGTTAGAGTCTCCAAAGGATTCAAGGGAAGTTTTGCCAGAAGTTTTAAGCAAAATAATCTTATCCTTAAATTTCCCCAAAAATATGAGATGGGGGGATGGTGACCTGAGGTTTGTCAGACCTATCCATTGGATACTAGCAATTTTTGATAACGAGACAGTAAGTTTTAAAATAGATGGTATAGAGAGTAATAAAATAACCAAAGGTCATAGGTTTTTATCTCCAGCCGCCTTTGAAATTAAAGATGTAAGATCTTACATTAATCTTCTAAAAAACAATTTTGTAATTCTTGATCAAGAAGAAAGAAAGAGAATAATACTTGAGGAATCTAAGAAATTAGCTCAAAGTGTAAATGCCTCAGTTATATTAGATGAAGAATTGCTTGAGCATATCACCTTTCTGGTGGAGTATCCTGTTTTAGTTTTAGGTACTTTCTCTTCAGAATATTTATCCTTGCCTCGAGAACTTTTAATCACAGTAATGAAGGGGCACCAAAAATACATAGCTTTAGAAGATTCACATAAAAGGCTTATTAATTATTTCATAGTCGTTAGCAATACCAAGAGCATAAACGCTGAAACTGTCAGAAGAGGAGCTGAAAGGGTAATTAAAGCACGTTTTGAAGATGCCCGTTTCTATTTTGAAGAAGATACCAAATTGCCACTACTAAAGAGGCTTGAAGGGCTCAAGAATGTTGTTTTCCACGAAAAGCTTGGGAGTCTTTACGATAAAACAGAGCGTATAAAAGTTATAGCTTCTTACATGGCTGATCGAGTCTGTCCTTATAAAAAAGAAGAAGTTGTCACAGCAGTCTTACTCTCAAAAACAGACCTTATTACCGGTGTTGTAAGAGAGTTCCCTGAACTGCAAGGGATAATAGGAAGCTACTATGCCCAAAAGGAAGGTTATAGTAACTCTATCTCAAAGGCTTTAAGAGAGCAATATATTCCACAACATCCTGGCGACGCCCTGCCTGAAACAGACATAGGTGCGATCATAAGCATAGCTGATAAGATTGATAATATCACTTCCTTCTTCATGATCGGTCTATCCCCAACAGGTTCTGAAGATCCTTTCGCTTTAAGAAGACAGTCTCATGGAGTCATCCTGATAACCTTAGGGAAGCGATATGATATAACCATTGAAGAATTGCTAAATGTCTCTTTGCAAAATTTTGATCTCAAAGAAAAATCTGAACTTTTTAATACTTTAATAAAATTCTTTGAACAGAGAATTGAATATATCTTCCAAAGCGAGGGTTATAAGACTGACCTAATTGCTTCTGTTATTCCTTTAGTTACAGCATTTCCACTATATAGAATTAAGGAAAGAATAGATGCACTTCTACAATTTAGAGAAGACCCTGATTATGACGCTGTAATGTTAGCAATCAAGAGGGTTAATAACATTGCTCCAAAGCAGGAAATGCCACCATTGAAAACTGACCTTTTAATGCAAAGCGAAGAAAAATCTTTATATCACGAATTGCAAAGAGTTAGTAAAGAGGTTCAATCTTTTCTAAAGGAGCACCAATACTTCTCTGCCCTAATAACATTAAAAGATCTCAAAGACCCCATTAATATGTTTTTTGACAAGGTCTTAGTAATGGATAAAAGGGAAGAGCTGAAACTTAATCGTTTATCCTTAATAAAGGACTTACAGAGACTTATCCAGCAAGTTGCTGACTTTTCAAAATTGTCTTAAAAGATTTTTTAATGATAATTTTAATGATAATTAATGATAATTTGTAAAAGCTTCTTTAAGCCTCATCAGAAGTTGAAAAATTCTGATGGCTTCACTGACTTTTCTGGAAGCTGCTCCGCATGAAGGGGTTAGTAGTATTTGAGAATTTAACAATTCTTGAGGGACCTTTTTATATACAATCTTTAAAGTATTATTTAATAAATTAACTAAATTTTCCTCTTCTAAATATTGGATTATATCTGAAGAAGGTACTATGCCCCAGGCAAGATAATTCCCCTTTTCAAGAAATTCTCTAATTTCAGAATGATAAATAAGAAGTAACTCAGAATAATCGTAGGCATCGAAACTGAGTATTTCTACTCCAGCTTTTATTGCTAAGGGTATATCGAATTTACCACAGCAATGGATGCCAGCAATACCCCCTCTACTTTTAATAGTTGCAACTGTTTCCTCAAGCAACCGCAGAACTTCATTAAAATCAACACCAAGATAAGAAGAGCTACCAACTGCTGATAGTATTGGTTCATCAATAAAAATGATAAAGTTGTCACAATAAGGTTTAAAAATCTCATACTGCCAGCGGATTTTTGCTTTTAATAACATGGTCGAAACTTCGCGTAACTCCTCATCAAAATAGATAAACCTTCCTGATCCATCCTTCAAAGATAAAGTATAAGTTAGTGGGCCTGTAACATGCCCTTTAAGAAACTTGAATTTACGCGACTTGATGATTTTTAGAAATCTATGAAGTCCCTTAGCATAATCCTCAGATATTGCTATTTTCGCATTTTCATTACAAGATTCATAGAACCTTTCCAATTCATCACTGTCGTCCCTTATAACAGCAACACTTTCCCCCTTCTCATCAATCTTTAAAAAAGGCATGCCCTCTGAAAATTGCACTATCATTGACTCTTTAAAAGATAATTTTGGGAGTTGCGGCCAGAATGGAATATCTACGCTTTTCAGTATTAGCTCACATGCATCAGTAGATATTGTATGTGGTAAACTACCAATGCCAGTAGTAGAAAAGGGCTCAATGGCTATCATAATCTATTATAAAATGAATTTAGAATAAATACAATTTTTATAATCATTTAGAATTAGTTGGTGGGAAAGACAACATGACAATACATAAAAATCAAATGATAAAAGGGATTTAAAAAATTCAAATTAGAAAAAAACTTAGAAAAAAACCGAAAAGGATTCCAATATTGCGATTAATTTTTCAGTATCACTTAAATCTTTGAATACACAATCTGCACCAGCACCCTCTAAATGTCTGAGTGTGTAAGGGCCTGTTGCAACGGCAATGCTGAAAGCACCATATTTTTTAGCACACTCTATATCCCTTGGCGTATCACCTATAACAACGCACCTTCTAAAGTCAATTTCTCTTCTATAAATTCGAGTAAATCTTTCGACAGCAAAGGGAAGCAATTTATTTCGATCTTCGTTATCACTCCCGAAAGCACCAAACTTAAAAAACCTGTTCAGATTGAAAGCTTCAAGCTTTATTCTGGCGCCCTCTTCTATGTTACCTGTTAAAAGACCAAGAGAGTATTTGTCCCTTTCATTATGTATAAATTCAAGAGCTTCTTTAATTCCAGGCATTATATACTTTCTATTATTATTAATTTCTATACTTAGTACTCTAATATAAAGTTTGATTGCTTCATGAATAGATTCTTTATTTAATGGAAGATTATGGCTCTGTAAACCCTCTTTTATTATCTGGATATCGGTTTTGCCAGCCATGTTTATATTTTTGAATGCATCTTTAATAAAGAAAAGATTTTCAAAGACAATATTAAGTGCTCTTGAACCAGCACCGCCTGTGTTCACTAAGGTTCCATCAATGTCGAAAAGAACTAATTTCATCCTTTTATAATTTGATAAAGACTGACCAAATCATCTGATAGAGCTTTTGAGGTTATATGGTAAATCTGCCCTCTATCTTCTTTCCTTCTAAAAAGAACAGTTACATGGGACAACATTTTTGCACCAGAATATTTTATACATAATGAAGCAGCAATATGTATTATCTCATCATTAATTATCTCACCTCTAATCAGAGTCAATGGACTATTATGACCTTTAACCCATAAAATTATATCTTGGGGTAGTGCTAATGATTCAATTAAATTATTTTCTATTTTATCTCTACCAACTATTATTTTGGCATTCTGTACTCTGAAATGTCTTCCTACCTGCAAAAGCCTGATATCATTGATTGAAGAACTACTATTAAAGCTCAGAAGCTCTTTTAATTTTTGAGAATATATAGGATCTGTCAGAAGGCATCCACCAGCAGGTTGGGCATATTCAACTATTCCAAATTCCTGAGATAGTTTTATTTGAGGTTTTCTGGATCTCCCTGAAAAATCGTAAAGTCTTTCTCTCAAAATTATATTTGTTAACTCAGGGACCGTCGGTTCTAAAAGTTTTGCACTTAAAGGTCTAAGGACATATCCCTTCACAGAAGCTTCTTTATCAATTTTTGATAAAATATCTCTTCTTTGACTCATAGGCCTTTGCCCTAAGACTTCGCCTGTTATAATAAAATCATAACCCATGCGATCCATTATTTTTTTTGCTTCTTTGAGCATTAAAATTTTACAATCTATGCATGGGTTCATATTCTTTCCATAACCGAATTTAGGTTTCTTTACGATATCCATAAATTGATCATGTATCAGAATAACATTTATATCGATATTTAAATTTTTATCTCGGATCTTTTCTGAGTTAAAAAATAGTCTTCTCTTAATACTTTCATTGAAAGGGTGTATAAATTTAAAGGCGATTACTTCAACACCCTGTTTAAGAATGGCCAGAATGGCTAAAGTGCTATCAAGACCTCCCGAATAGAGCGCAAGAGCTTTTGGCATTTTATTTACTAATCTTGAGAGTAATAATTTCTAAAGCTAAGATAGCTTGTTAGATATTCAAGTTTGCCTGATTAGATTTAAAATTACTATTAGACTTTGAAGTTTTTTCTAAAAGAGAAAATCATAGAGTTTTAAAGATTATAAAACTTAGAGAAAATTAGACCATTCAATTAAATTTTTTGGAAAGATACTAAATTTTCATATAAAAAGGCCATCTGGCATTATTTATTTTATTTATTATTTATTAGAGCTCTCAAGGATTTCACTAATTTTTCTAAAGTTGGTACAGCAGTGCCTAATTCTTCAACAACTATCCCAGCTGCATGATTTGCTATTACAGCCGATTCCTCCATTGTAGCACCTGCAGTATATGCTAACGTAAAAATAGCTATAACAGTATCACCTGCCCCTGTGACATCATAAACCTTTTTAGCCATAGTCGGAAAATGCAGGAATTCAATATTTGAATTATTCAAATTTCTTTTGAAGAGGGTCATACCATTGTCGCCTCTTGTAATTAGAACTGATTTACAGTGTAATTTATTGATCAATATTTTGCCAGCTTTGATAAGGCTCTTTTCATCTTTAATGTCAATACCTGCTCCATGTGATGCTTCAAATAAATTAGGAGTCAGCAGTGTTACATCTTTATATAAATGAAAATGTCCAATCTTTGGATCGACAGATATGAATTTATTATATTGTTTTGCAAAAGTAATAACCTTAGACATTAGTGTTGATGATATAACACCTTTTTTGTAGTCAGAGATAATAATTGCGTCATAATCTTCTACAACTGGTCCTATTTGGTTTAAAAGTTTTTCAAGAGTTTTGCCTTCTACTTTCTTAGTTTCCTCTTTGTCAACTCTAACAATTTGCTGAGTATGAGCAATGATCCTTGTTTTGATAGAAGTAGGTCTTTTATCAACTACTATTAAGTCACAGTTTACTTTTTGGGACTTTAATAACTCATAAAGAGTCTGACCTGCTGAGTCATTGCCTATAATTCCAGCTACAGAGGGAATTCCACCTAAGGAGGCAATATTATTAGCAACATTAGCAGCTCCACCTAAGCGAAATGTTTCCTTAACAACCTCCAATACAGGTACTGGTGCCTCTGGAGAGATCCTGCTGACTTTTCCAAATATATAACTGTCAAGTATTAAATCGCCTATGATTAAAATTTTCTTGCCTTCGAAATTTTTGATAATCGATGGAAAATTCGTTAAGAAATTATTCATTTCCTATTCTTCTAAAAATTATATTATAACTGAAAATTATCATTAGCTAAAATAAACTACACCATAAGCAGATTAAATATAACCAGAGGGAAGCCTTTGTTGCTGAATTTTTAAAATAAATAGTATATTAAACTTAATCTACCTTTCAATGCAAAAATTACCCCTTAGGCAAGGACGAAGTAAAGGGAGAGTGTGCTACATTCATAGGCATATCAAAAAAATTTGTGAGTCAAGTTAGTTGATATGTTAAATATTGAAAAAACTGAATTCCTTAGGGAGATAGAAAAGGGAATGATCCCTCCTCTGTATAAGGAGATACCTTATTTTGAGCCCTATAAAGTTTATGAAGTATACACAGAAAATTATCTTTACAGCAAAAAAAATACAGTTTTACTTGAGAGTTCAAGGGGTAATTTTAAGATAGCTCGCTATTCATTTATTGGGTTTGACCCCTTCATGATATTTAGACTTAAAAACAAGAAATTTCTACTTTATAGAATGGATAATAATCCAACAACATTTGACTCTCATAAGCCCCTAAGAATCCTTAAAGAATTCATCTTGAGTTATCCCCAAAAGGTAGATATGCGGATACCTCCTTTTCAGGGTGGAGCGATTGGCGCTTTTAGCTATGATTTTGTGCGTTATATTGAGAAGATACCTAAGACTGGCATTGACGATTTAAAAACCCCTGATGCTCACTTTTTAATAATAAATACTTTGATTTCCTTCGATCATTATGAGAAAAAGGCTTGGGTAGTGTTTTCCCCAGCTGCAAGAGAGATTTTAGGAAAGGGTATAAATTTTAACTCAATAGATTGGGCAAAAATTTATGATGAGGCCGACGAAAGGCTTTATGAAATATCCCAAGTGATATACTCTAATCTGTCTCAACTTAGTGAATTCTACGAAAATTTTAATAATAGAACCAATAATATTGAAATAATATATGAAATGTCTAAAAACCAATATATGGACATGGTGCGAAGGGCAAAGGAATACATAGCAGCAGGCGATATCTTTCAGGCTAACTTATCTCAGAGAATATCTACCAATATAGGCAATAAAGAGACTTGGCAGATTTATAAAACTCTCAGGAAAATTAATCCATCCCCTTTTGCTGTTTATGCTGATTTTGGGGATTATCATGTTGTAAGCTCATCCCCAGAGCGACTCATTAGGGTTTTAAATAATACAATTGACACAAGACCTATTGCTGGCACACGACCAAGAGGTGTAAACACTATAGAAGATGAAGAGATGAGAAAGGAATTATTACTCAATGAAAAGGAGAGAGCAGAACACATAATGCTGATTGATCTGGAACGAAACGATATAGGTAGGGTCTCAAAGTATGGAACAGTAATTGTTGATGAGCTTATGATTACTGAGGACTATTCCCATGTTATACATATCGTCTCAAACATACGTGGTATCCTTCAGGAAGGAAAGACCTGTTTGGATGTTCTTAGAGCGACTTTTCCTGGGGGAACAATCACCGGTGTACCAAAGGTAAGATGTATGGAGATTATCGATGAGCTTGAACCTGTGTTAAGGGGGCTTTACACCGGTTCGTTTGGATATATATCATTTGGCGGTAATATGGATATGAATATAATAATAAGAACAATGATAATAAAAGACGGATTTGCCTATATCCAAGCAGGGGCTGGAATAGTTGCAGACTCGGATCCTGAAAAAGAATATTATGAGACCTTAAAAAAAGCAGAGGCTTTAATTAAAACTCTCACATTAGTATAAAATTTAATTTTTTTAAAATTCTATCAAAATTAGGTGAATTTAATATGGAATTAGCAGACTATATTATCTTATCTGATTATATTATTACCATGAACGAAAGGTTTGATCTTATCGAAAATGGAGCTATAGTTATAAAAGACAAATTGATAATTGCTATTGATAAAGCCGAATTTATATCAGAAAAATATAAAACTAACGAGATACTCAACTGGAAAGGGAAGGCAGTTTTGCCCGGATTTATAAACACCCATACTCATGCTGCTATGGTTTATTTCAGAGGACTTTCTGATGATCGCCCACTAAAAGATTGGCTTGAAAAGTATATCTGGCCAGCAGAAAAAAGGTGGCTTAGCCCTTCTTTCATTTACGATGCAATAGGGCTTGCGTGCCTCGAAATGCTCAAAGCTGGCACCACCACATACCATGACATGTACTTTTTTGGTGATAGTGCTGCTAAAAGGAGTAAAGAGATGGGAATGAGAGGAGTACTGGGTGCAGGAATCCTTGACTTCCCAACTGCTTCTGCTTCCACGACAGAAGAATATTTCGATAATGCTGTTGATTTTATTGCGAAATGGAAAGGAGACGATTTAATTATACCCTCTATTGCACCTCATGCTCCTTATACCTGTAGTCCACAAACTCTTAAAAAAGCCAAAGATATCTCCGAAAAGTATGGGACCCCTATCCATATACATCTTTCTGAGACCCAATGGGAAGTTCAATATATTAAAAATCTTTATAATTTGAAGCCTGTTGAACATTTAGAATCAATAGGGTTTTTAGATGAAACAGTCATCGCCGCTCATTGCATTTGGGTCGATGACAAAGAAATAGAGATATTAGCTAAACATAAAGTAGGAGTCTCTCATTGTATGGAAAGCAATCTAAAACTTTCTTCTGGCTTTGCGCCAGTAGTTACAATGCTTTCAGAAGGCATAAAGGTTACCTTTGGAACTGATGGTGCTGCAAGCAATAATGATCTTAATCTCTTAAGTGAAATCTCTACTACCGCCAAGGTTCATAAAGCTCTTGCAAACGATCCAACTGTCTTAAATGCTAAAACTGCCCTTCTAATGGCTACCAGATGGGGTGCTGAGGTATTAGGGCTTGGTAATAAAGTAGGAAGCATTGAAGTTGGCAAGATTGCTGATATAATCTCCATAAACCTCAGAAAACCTCATTTAACACCCTTATACGATATATATTCCCATATTGTTTATTCAGCCATGGCATCAGATGTAGAAGATGTAATAGTTAATGGGAAGTTAGTACTTAAAAACAGAGAACACCTATTCGTAGATGAGGAGGAGATACTCCACAAGGCACGACATTGGAGTGAAAAGATAAAGGCCTTTAGTGATACTTAGTAAAAAATTATTGTTTATAATACCTTTTAATACTTAAGTCTAAATAAATACTTTTGCGAGATTTTAGTTTAAGTATTCAATTTAGTCAATAGTTTTTTATTTACACTCTTTAAAAGCATATATTTAAAAAACATCAGAAAACAGAAATGATTTAATAAATATAAAACGCGGAAAGATTAAATATACTTTATCATGACATTTTATTTGATTTCTTAATTCTTGAGATTTTCTAACTGGACTGCAATTACATAGTATCCAGGTGATATTTTAAAGGGCTCCATTAAAAGGAGTAGATGTTTGTTTTCAAAGGATCTTTCAGGCATAAGCTCCATCTTCAGGTCTAAAACTTCATCTCTTATGTTTCCCTTTATCCGAGAATATATATTCTTTCCTTCAAGAGTAAAAGATCTAACTTCGATCGCATTGTTGCTAATTTTGAGTAATCCTCTGATTTCATTGAATAGATCAAGAGGTAATATATATCCACCGTGGAGAGCGGATACTTGCTGAAAAAGAACTCGAAATAGAGGTTCTTAGAAGTATAGTTAAAAAAAATTCTGGCAATCAACTATAAGAGAGTGATAGAAAAACATAGAATCTTATATAATAACGAGAGATCTCACAGCAGTCTTGGAGGTAAAAGGCCTTCTGAGGTTTTTAGGTATGGTGCAAACATATGTCGTTTAAGTATTTGGGTGCATGGTCTTTATTGACTATTTTTCCAGTATTTATACAATTCCAAAAAGGGGGCATATCAATATTTATCCAATGACTCCTTCTTACACAATTCATGATACACTACTCCCTTCTTTGTTTTTTAACCATTGTGGTAATATTTTATATCACCTAAAACCTTTTGACAAGAAGGGGGTTACTATTTTTGAAAGGTTCTATATCTATTTTGCAGTCCTTGAATCTTTTGGCCGTCAAACATGCCTATACTAAAGTGTTAGAGCTTCTAACACATGATCCTTCTGTCTCTAAATATCGATGATTGACCAGAGCGTGCAGATTGCATCTTTGCAGCCCTTTTAACCTCTGTTGCCAAAGATGAAAGCTGAGCAAAAGATTCTATCTTTTGCACTTCTGTGCTTATGATTCCTATGGAAAGAGACAATAAATTGAATATTTCTTCTTCATTTTTTCTATTTTTCGAAACATAGTATCTCCGACTGTAGTCCTCAATACCATGAAATAGGGAAAGAGCTTTTTCAAAGCTATCGATAATTTTTTCACAGGTTGGGATAGAGATCTGTGGAGGAGTAATCATTATGAAATCATCGCCTCCTAAGTGCCCTACAAAACAGAAATCACGGCTATCTGGTTTTATTGATTCTTCAATTATATGTGCAAGGGTTCTTATGACATAGTCTCCTCTCTCAAACCCATAGTGATCATTGTAGGGCTTGAAATTGTCTATGTCAATGTAGCAGACATCGAAGTGCATATGTTGAGAGAGTCTTTTATGTATTTCCCGTTGAATTGATTCATTACCTGGAAGGCCTGTCAGGGGGTTCGAATTCTTTGCAAGAATGAGGCTTTTCTCTGTTATTGCATCGAGAAGAATGTGGATCGCTACTGTGCCGAAATATTTGCCATTTTTTGTAACACAAATATCATCGTAAATATATTCATATTTTCTTAACTGAAGTCTTTGTGCAACATCTTCTAATATACTATTCGCTTCAACTATAAGTGACGGCTGCTCCATGATATCACCTATTCGCTTTGATGCATTAAGGTGTATGCCATAACCAAATTTGCCGAGTATATTGTTCTCAAAAAACCTATTTCTATGCACAATCCCAATAATCTTTTCATCTGAAACAACTGGAATACTCCTAAGTTGAGGATTATTGATGAATATAGCAAATGTAGTCATTATGTCTGTAGATGGAGGTATTGGTGCAATTCTTTCTGCAATATCACCAATCAAGAAATGCTCAGAAGCTATTGAGGAGAGATCTCCTTTTTTATCGTGAAGTAGAGGGATTTTTGCTTTCTCCACATATAAATCTGGGGAAGGTTTACAGAGATAATAACCCTGCAGGTAGTCAATCCCTAAATTCATCACTGTTTTGAGTTCCTCTTCCCGTTCGATTCCTTCAGCAATAACCTTTATGCCGAGCCTATTACATAAAGTGGCAATTGAATCAACGAGGTTAAATTTAACGATAGCCCTATCTATGTATGAAATAAAATGGCGGTCGATCTTGACAAAGTCAGGTTCTAAAACGGTAAGTAACTTAAGCCCACCATAACCTATCCCAAAATCATCGAGGGCAACTTTATAGTCCCTTTTTCTGTAGTGTTCAATAGTATCTTTAAATAAGTCGAAATTATGAATAACACTATCTTCGGTTATCTCAAATACGATCTTCTCTTTTGGTATCCCATAATCTTCAGCAAACTTATCGGTTATCTCTCCATTGTGAGCTGGATTTAGTAATGTTTCAGGGCATATATTTATGAATAGATATGAGTTAGTATGACTTATACCTATGGAAAATGCTATTTTCATTGCATTTTCCATACACCTTACATCCAAAAGAGCGATAGTATCAGTGAGTATTGCCTTTTCAAAGAGTTTTCCGATGTCTATGTTTTCGACCCTTTTTATTCGAGTTAAAGCCTCATACCCATAAACAGAACCATCCTTTGAAGAAAATATGGGTTGAAAGTAAACTGTAAGGTCGTCATTGTCAAGAAGTTCGAGAATTACTTGACTGTCTATTCCGTCTGAGTTATTGTTTCTACTTCCAGAAGTTCTTTTTACTATGTCTGTTCTTATGTCCCACTTATTTCTTAAAACCATGTCTTGCCTCTGTACATGTAGTTCATGTTTACTGCTCATGATAATAAACAACTATGAACAGCAAAAGCTTATTAATATTTGCAGTATTAGATATATTCTTAATTTGCACCATATGAATCTACTTACATAGTAAATTTAGAAATTAAAAAGTAGAAGTGTAATAAAAGTCTCCTTTTAGAATATTTCTCATCTATTGGGTCAATAATATAATATCGATGTTACAGGAATATGACGGGGAGGTTAATTTTAAGTAAAAGGCTATCGGTTTTTTTATGAATACATTCAAGTGAGGCATCATGCTTCTTTCAAATGAGACAAAAAGCCTCTTTGAAAGAAGAGGAGGTTAAAACAAAATTGTGTCTCTTTTAATTAATATATAGGGCAGGTATTTAGAAATGGGTAAAGCTAAGAAAATAATTCCACAGATGACAAAAAATCCAAGGATATCTTAGGAAGCTTGATATGGAAAACATTAAAGCATTAGGTTTAGAGGACTATTTCAGACAATTAACCGAGAGTGTAAAGACAGAAGATCTATCAATCTATGTGATAGTAAATAGAATAAAACAGGACAAATGGAAGATGCAATTAGGTGTATCAACGAACATATTTTATGAACTTAGGCAGATTTTTAACAGTAGATTTGCGGGGTAGACACATTTTTCTTGACGAGTGGCACTATTTTTGAGAGGTTCTATCTCTATTTTGCAAATCTTCAGGGATACCTCGAGTTACAAATGGGTGGATATTAAAGACCGAATTCTGACTTTTTCTTTGGATTTCTGAATGAAAAGAAAGCTTGCTCGTTTGGGTGAGTTTTAAGGTCTTTGTGATTAAAAAACACTATTTAAGTATAAGGTTGTTTCTAAACACATAGACCTGGCAAGATGGGGATAGAATTAAGCAACAAAAAAGGATAAATGAAAGAGATTTTTTAAAAGTTGATAGAATAGTGGTAATTTTTAATAACAGTGTGATTTTATTAGAGATCAATAAAAGGAGAATAGGAAAAAGCTTAATGTAAGAGACTTTAAAAAATGTATTTTTAGTTTTTGAATTTTATTAGTAAATTGTGTTATGCCTTTTTGTAACTTAGAGAGATAGAAAAATAGTATAATATCAAATAGCATTAATTATATATTTTTAGCTCTTTATATGCCAAGAAGAGTACTATGTGCTGGCACTTTTGATCATCTTCACCCAGGGCATATTGATTTTCTTAGACAAGCTAAAGCTCTGGGGGATGAACTTATTGTTATAGTTGCCCGCGATGAGACTGTTCTTAGACTTAAAGGTTTTTATCCTACTCATAATGAAGAATTAAGAAGAAAGAATATTGAAAATGTAAAAATTGCTGACGCTGTAATTTTGGGCAATAAAACACCAGATATTTTAAAAATCATAGAAGAAATTAAACCTGACATAATAGCCCTCGGATATGACCAAAGAATCAAAGAGAGTGAGATTTTTGAAAGATTCCCTAATATAGAGATAAAGAGATTAAAACCTTTTTTTGCTGATAAATTTAAATCATCTTTTTATCGACTTTAATTGTTGATAAAGTATGTTAACTGTTGGATTAACTGGTAATTACGGAATGGGTAAAAGCACTGTAGCAAGTATCTTTAAGGAGCTCGGGGCAGTTATTATCGAGACTGATATCCTCGTAAGAGAAATGTTGCAACAAAAAGATGTAATCGAAGAAATAAAAGAAGCTTTTGGCGATGATATTGTTGTCGGGAATGAAATCAACAAAAATTTGCTTGCTCAAATAGTATTTGAAAATCCTTCAAAGAGGATACAGCTTGAAAATATACTTCATCCTAAACTTTTTAAAATAATCGATATTAAAATTAAAGAAATTAACTCTTCCGAAAAAGGCAAGATTGTGATAATCGAAGCTCCCTTAATATTTGAGAGGGGATATCAAAATAGATTTGATACTATAATCACAGTCTATACATCAGAAGAGACTGCTATCGAGAGACTTCGTAAAAAGGGCGTTTCAGAAGAAGAGGCAAGAAAGAGATTGGCAAATCAGTTTCCTATTCATTTAAAGATCAGTAAATCTGATTTTGCTATTGATAATGGTAAAACAATAGAGAGTACCAAAAAGCAGGTTGAAAATATATATAAAGAACTCCTGATTTTAGAAGAAAGGTATAGATAAATAGAGCTCTCTACCATCAATTTACTATGTATGCAGATTATAAGCGGAATTGAAAACAAGCTCAATTTACAAGATCCTTTCGTAGCGATTGGCAACTTTGATGGCGTCCATCTTGGACATCAAAAAATCTGTAGAAGGGTTGTAGCTTTAGCAAAACAAAAGGGGGGAACACCTGCAGCGATAACCTTTGAGCCTCATCCTCTAAAGGTTTTAAAGCCAAAAAAGAACTTGAAAACTTTAACAACTCTAAACGATAAAGCACGATTACTCGCAGACTTAGGGATAAAAACTTTGATGATAATTCCTTTCGATAAAAATTTCTCGCAAATTGACCCTGAATCGTTTATTAGGGATATTTTGGTCGAAAAAATTGGCATAAAGTGGCTTGTGGTTGGACACAACTTCACCTTTGGAGAGCAGAAAAAAGGGAATGTAGAACTTTTAAGAATTAAGGCAAAAAAGTATGGTTTTGGCTTCACTGTAGTTAGATATGCAAAGATTGGAGGCAAAATCATAAGTAGCACTGAAATCAGAAAACTTTTGGGGAGGGGGAAGGTCTTTGAGACAGCTAAAATGCTTGGGAGGGCATACCACATTACTGGAAGAGTCGGTAAAGGGACTGGAAGGGGCTCATCAATATTAAATATACCAACTGCTAATATCGAGCCTTATAATGAGTTTATACCTAAAAATGGTGTATACGCTGTTAAGGTTTCTATATCTAAAGCCTCCGAACTTCACGGCAATCAAATAAATTATGTCTATGATGGGGTAATGAACATAGGAAATAATCCTACTTTCGGAGATATAAACAAATTGAGCATCGAAGTGCATTTATTGGGCTTTGAAAGTGATCTCCTCGCTAAGGAGCTAACAGTACATTTTATTGAAAAAATTAGAGATGAAAAAAAGTTTTCAACTTCGGCAGACCTCAAAAACCAGATAGCAAAAGATATACTTAAGTCTATTCCAATTTTAGAAAGAACAAAGATTCCCCTTTTTGGGGTGTAATCTGTTATTGCTTTGAAAGAAGAAATATCATTGCAGAGTTTTTCTTGGAAAAAGAACTTTAAGGTAACATTAAACATTAATTATAAGTCTTTAATGTATAATGATCTTTTAATAGTTATAAGTTATTCTTTTATTATGAGTTTCAACTGTAAGAGTATCAAAATAAGTCACTGAATCGGCTTTTGTCCATAGTCCAATATAGCCTTCTAAGTCTCTGTCAGCGGTATATTCTATTAATAATTCCTCGTCAAGAAAACCTTTTATACGGTTACCTTTTATTTCAACCTTTAAGTTATACCATGTTCCTGGTGCGATTTTTTTATCAGCTCGAGTGCGGACAACTCGTTTATTGTTAATGAACTCATATAGAATTACATTATTTTCTAAAGCGTTTATTCTGAATACGAAATAATTCCCTACATCTTTAAGGGCAAAAACAATACCGCCTGCTCTATCTATCTTTCCTTCGACAGGCATAACACGTAGAGTTATTATTCCCTCTGATATTTCGCTATTCTTTGCAATGGCTAAAGGGAAATAGAAATATGCTCCTATGGTATCTAAAAATTCGATATAAGTATGCCCTATTAGCTTAGTCATGAATCCTGTAACTCCAGAAGAAAAACTAAATCCTGCCTTAAGACCATCCTGTACACAATATGTCTTTCCATTCTCGACACTTCTATACCAAAAGCCTCCATGTATGTAAAAATCGGCAGGATGATTCTCGTCCTTTTTAGATAGGAAATTGTATTCTCCTTTCATAAAGGCTTCTGTCAGATATGCCACATCGTTTTGATTTGAAATTGCGATGTCAAGCAGACGACTTGAGGCTAAAAGTCTGCCAACAGTATCAAGAGTTCGAAGTATCTTTTTTTTGTCATACCTGAAAAGATTTGCTTCAAGCAAATCTCCTTTAATTTTTACGCTGAAATGTAAGTTTTTGAGGATGTTATTCAAAAATTGTAGTCTCATAGTACGACCTGCATAAGAACCTGCACCACCGGCAAATTGTAAAGATATGTAGTTTTGCTCACTGTTATCTCCGCAAAGGGTGTCAATAGTTGCGAAATGATAGCCAAAACGTGCGCTCAGATTCATGTAGTCTTGAGAAATTATTGCATAAGAAGTTATATCGAGAGTCTCAGATATATTTTGTGAGGCTGAAGATATAAGTAATGTCATTAATTTTTTTGCCTCTATGCTTATCCCTCCAGACCAAACAATACCCGGGTGAGAAAACCCTTTCCAGATAGCTTTAAGGGGAAGAGATTCTATTTTGTCAGGAGTTATTGTATCTCTGTAATTGCTATCTTTGAGGCCTCCTCCAAGATCTATAATATAGAGTTCGAGGGGAATATTTGTTTTAAGCTTTAGAGATATTTTTTCACTCTGAACATTTTTTGCGAGTCCAAACATTTCTTTAATTGCGTTTTCATGGGCAAAACGAATTATGTCATGAACTGTCTCGCACTTTTCTGGCAAGAAATTAGGTGATGATGGGTCGTGAAGATTTAGGGGAGATATAGAATTTAGAATCATGCGAGTCTTTTTATGAACAGGACTTTCATAAATCATTTTCTTTGCAGGTTTAGTAGCGTTAATTAGTTGCTCGACGATCCCCTTATATACGATGCTTTGGTCCGCAAAAAGAGTTATTATTTCCCCTGTTTTTAAAATTTCTGTAGCGTTTTTGGCATCAACAATACAGGGAATCTCAAATTCTCTGGCTACCGATGAGAGATGACTGGTTGTGCTTCCAATATCTGTGATTATCCCTTTTATTTTACCTAATACCCTAACAAACTCTGGAGAGGCTGTTTTAGCTACAAGTATTGAGTTTTCAGGAATATGATCTAAATCGTTTTCATCTTTTACAACATATATTTTTCCATAAGCAACTCCTGATGAAGCTGGTCTTCCAGCTGAGAAAAGAATTGGATTGTCGGGAAATTCGTAAGCTTCAAACTTTTGAGAAAAAAACTGTGTGGGGATTTTGAGTGGTCTTGATTGGAGAATAAAAAGATTGTTTGTTTGATCTATTGCCCACTCAATATCCTGTGGTCCTTGGAAAAACTCTTCTAAAAGCAAAGAGTATTTTCTCAGTTCAAAAATGGTTTTATCATTTAAAGAAGGGGTTGTTCTTTCGTGCTCTTGAGTTTTTGTTAAGCTAATACCTTCTGTTGGAAGCAATACTTCCTTTTGATCCTTAATGCTTATTTTGCGTTCGATAATCTTCTCTTCTGAGCGATCGACAATAAATATGTCAGGAGAAGCATTACCACTAACAAGATGTTCTCCAATACCCCAGATTGAGCTAATTTTGATAACAGGGTTCTTGGAGGTAGGATTAATACTATAAGCTACTCCACTTGCCTTAGAATTTACCATTGCCATTACTAATACAGCCATTGGGGTATCTTGCTCATTAAGACCATATTGTAATCTATAATTGATTGCTCTTGAGGAATACTTACTTGCAAGAACCGTTTTATAAGCTTCAAGTAGAGAGCCTTTCGTAACATTTAGGACGGAAACATATTGTCCTGCAAAGCTTGCCTCGGTATCTTCTCCAATAGCACTACTTCTAACCGCGACGCTAAGGGTTTTATTAGTTATTTTTTCAAGGTTTTCATAAGCTTTTAATATTTCTTCTGCCACAACGTCTGGAATAGGCGTTTTTATTATCATTTCTCTCAGATTTTCGCTAATCTTTCTTATGATATGGACAGAATCGGGAGACTTTATCTTAGAAAGTTCTGACATAATAGGTTTAACAAGTCCTGACTGCCTAAGAAATTCTTCTGATGCGTAAGCAGTGATTACAAAACCAGGTGGCACCTTTAAACCCAAAGAGTTTTTGATAGCGGCAAGATTTGCTGCTTTTGATCCCACGATAAATTTCATTTCTGGATAAACATTTTCTAAATTTAGAATGATATTTTTTTCTTTAACTTTCAAAGACACATAAGGGGTTAATTCCTTGGATACTATTTTATCTATTCTATTTAGTTTTTCTTTAAGGAGTGGATATTTATTGCCTGATAGTTTGTCTAAATTATATAACATTGCCAAAACTGCTTCTGAAAGCTCTTGATATTTCTTTTGAACTGATAATAGACTAAAAGGTTTTCCGCTATAGTACATCTGTTCTAAGTCTGCAATATAACTAAGGGCAATTTTATTATGTTCAAGAAATTTTCTGAAGTAGTTATATTTAGAAGCTAACTTCTCTTGAGCACTTTGAGGTAGTGATTTCTGCGCCTCCGATTTAGTAAATGAATCAGTTTTATCTCTCATTATTAACTCCTCTTAATCCTTTATTTTAGCCCTTTAAGCTTAAAACTAAATAAAGGGAATTCATCTTTGTATCTGGTGGTTTTATAGTTCTAATTTTTATTAACTTGAGCTATATCTTTATGAGTAGGAGAATTTTAAAACCTCCATCACTTTTTGTGAAATGTTTCATAATGGATCTTAGATTCCTCAAAGACTTGACTTTCATCATGTGGAGTAGGTTTATCAGCAGGATAGCCTATGGGCATTAAACAGAGAACACGATAATGATCGGGTATTTTTAAGAGTTTTTTAATGAAGTTCTCCGGTTCTCCTACGCTGCCCTCTGTCCCTTCAGCAATTTGAATGTAGCAAGTCCCTAATCCTTGGTTAAAAGCTTCAAGATAAATGTTTTGGGCAGCAATTGAACAATCTTCTTTAAATCTGGTTCCTTTGGTTGTATCATAACAAATTACAATAACAACATCAGCGTTTTTTGCAAAAGCTGAATATCTGGTTGCTTTAGAAAATTGTTCTTTAATTTCCTGTTTTCTAACCACTATAAATTCCCAGGGACGTAAGTTTTTAGCTGTCGGCGCAAACATAGCAGCCTTAAGAATTTCTTTTATTTTTTCCTGTTCTACAGATTTTTTTAAATAATTTCTTACGCTCCTTCTTTGCCTGATTATGTCTAACATTATTTCTTCTTAAATGTTAAATGAAACTAAATTCTATCTTTAATTAAAGTCTCCTAAGCTGTTAGGAATGATAAATTATTATTCTAAATCTAAGGAAGAGATCACCACTTTGGGTATTACAACAATTCCTTTAGGACTGATGTAGAAGCTTTCTGCATCCTTTTCTCTGTCATAGCCAATAATAGTATTGGGGGGTATATAAACATCTTTGTCTATTATAGCTCTTCTAATCTTTGAATGTCTACCGATCTCTACGTTCTCCATTAAAATAGATTCTCTTACATCTGCCCAGCTATTAATTCTTACCTTTGAGGATAAAACAGAATTTTGCACTCTTCCCCCACTAATTATACAACCGTCGCAAACTATTGAATCCAGAGCGATACCAAGCCTACCACCTTTGTATTCTTGTGCAAAAACAAATTTTGTCGGAGGATGTTGAGATTCACATGTTCTAATAGGCCATTCATTATCGTAAAGATTCAAAAGAGGATCAACGGATACTAAATCCATATTGGCTTCCCAGTAAGCATCGATTGTTCCGACATCTCTCCAATATTTTGCTTCTTTTTTGTTTTCGTCTTTGAAGTTATAGGCATAAACATTTCCATCCTTAATCAGCGAAGGGATAATGTCTTTACCAAAGTCATGAGAAGAATCCTTTTTGAGGGCATCCCTTTTTAAAACCTCAATGAGATTTTCTGTTTTAAAAAGGTAAATTCCCATCGAGGCTAAACATTGAGTGTCACTACCAGGAATAGTTTTAGGGTTTTTGGGTTTTTCCTCAAAGTTTATGATCCTGTTGTTTTCATCTACTTCCATTATTCCGAAGGAAGGAGCAATGGATTTATCAACCTCAATTGCTGAGATTGTTGCTATGGCGTCTTTTTCTAAATGGAATTCGAACATTTCTGAGTAATCCATTTTATATATATGATCGCCTGATAGAATAAGGATATAAGGAGTTGGTTCTTTTTCAATAAAATAAATGTTTTGGTATACTGCATCTGCTGTCCCACTGTACCATCTATTATCCATCCTTTGTTGAGGGGGGATTGTAAAGATAAATTCATTTAATTCATTTGAGAAAAGCCTGCTCCATCCAACGTAAATATGCCTTTCTAAGGAGAGAGATTTATACTGTGTTAAAACAATTATTTTCCTTATATTGGAATTAATGCAATTGCTTAGTGTAAAATCAATAATTCTGTATTTACCACCGAAAGGAACTGCAGGTTTTGCTCTATGTATGGTTAAGGGGTATAAACGTTCACCCTTGCCTCCAGCTAAAACTATAGCAAGAATATCTCTCATTATATTCTTCTGTACTATTTTCATAAAAAAATATAACAAGAATTAATTTTTAAGTCAACAATCTTAGCTGGTAAGGTAATGTCAATACTTCTGTGTAAATTCCTTTAATGGTTTTCTTCCCCATTGCT
>CAYPJO010000011.1:0-38518 GCA_964411065.1 uncultured Thermodesulfovibrio sp. | reverse complement strand
TGAACATGAATAAATATGAAAAGATACCTCATCCTTTTGTGATAGAACCACCAGAAATAAATTCACAAAAACCTGGTTCAAAAATTCATGAGCCTGAGAGCAAGTCTGAATTTCAACTGATACTTATTGGAAAAGCCATAGATTATCTTCCATACTTCATTTATACGTTTTGTGAGCTTGGGAAAATAGGCATTGGAAGAGGGAGAGGTAGATACAAAGTTTTAGAAGTGTTTAAGCTTAGGAAAAATGAGAAAAACTGGATTGATGAGGCATGTGTTTATTCTGATGAAAATAAAACAGTCAAACAGCTACCACAGGATAAAATAATGATTTCAGAGGAATTCAATACTGTGGGTAAAGATACAGCTATTACACTCAATTTTACTACACCTTTAAGGATAAAGTATCAAAGAGATCTCGTTGTAAATCCTGAATTCCATATTATCATTAGAAGTATATTGAGAAGACTCCTGTTACTTTACTATTTTCATTGCGAAGGAAACATTCCTCAATGGAATCACAGGGAAATAATAAATCATGCAGAAAGTGTTGTGATTAAGTCTTCAAATCTTAAGTGGTTTGATTGGGAAAGATACTCATCAAGACAGAATACACGAATGAAACTTGGAGGTCTAATCGGCAGTATAACATACTTTGGGATGATTGAGCCCTTTCTTCCCCTTTTGAGCGCCGGAGAGATACTTCATCTTGGAAAAAATACAAGCTTTGGATTGGGAAAGTATCGGTTAGAGTATGTAACAATAGAGTGATAACTATGAAAAAAGATCGCTGAGCAATTAAGATCGCTCTGAAGGACTCTCTTTTATAGAACCAATAATTAACCATTCATCGATACTTCATTTTAGAAATACTAAATTTTATTTATAAATAAAAGGCTTTCAATCAAGGCTAAGGGCTTTACCATCCTCTAGCCGATTAGTGTCAACTATAGGGAATTCTACTTTTGAGCAAGATAAATTCTTTTGTAAGATCAAAAAAATCTGGCTAAAGTGAGAGCCTATAACTTATTTAGTAGGAGAAATTTGATATATGCATTTTTGTAGACTTAGAATTGCAATATCTTAATGTAATCTTTATAATTAAAGAAAGCTTTTATATTTCAGTGAGTCTCTGAAAGAGTAGTTTGAAAGCGACCGAATTATTGATGGAAAAAACAAGGGCTTGAGGAAAATCTCAATATACTAAACCTTTATTAAGAGGCTAATCTCAGTTTCACCGAATAGTTTTGAAGATCGATTTTCTTTATGAAGTATGTAATGAAGTTAGCTTTTTCTTAAATAATTGACATCTTTTATGTTGTTTTTGGCTAAATGTCTAAAATAGAAATAATTAAAGCTAAAAGAGCCGGTTTTTGCTTTGGAGTTAAAAGGGCTATTAATATCGCCTTTAAAATAGCAGAAGAGAGTAAAAAAGTCTTTACTTTCGGCCCTTTAATTCACAATCCTCAAGTAATCCAAAAGCTTATTGAGGCAGGTGTAATCCCTACCGAAGATATTGATAAAATAGAAAAAGAACCTCTTATAATAAGAAGTCACGGAATCCCCCTTGATTTAAAGAAAAAGCTGTTACAAAAAGGTTTAAGAATTATCGATGCAACATGCCCTTTCGTTCGTAGAGCACAAAAATATGCCCAACTTCTTAGTGAGGAAGGTTATCAAGTTGTGATTCTTGGAGATGAGGAACATCCAGAGGTAAAGAGTTTAGTAAGTTATGGTGGAGAAAGAGCTATTGTTTTAGATTCTGAATATGATATCAAAAAACTAATAAATAGAAAAAAGTTAGGAGTTGTAGTTCAGACTACACAGCCCACTTCATTTTTAAGAGAATTTACAAGCACTGTAATAGGTTATGTTAAAGAGTTAAAAGTTTACAATACAATATGTAATTCAACAGTTTTGAGGCAAAAGGAGACAAAAGAGATTGCAGAAAAGGTCGATCTAATGTTAATTATAGGTGGTAAAAATAGTGCCAATACAACTCAACTGGCTAAATTATGTTCAAACTTATCAGTAAAAACATATCATATCGAGACTGCCTCTGAATTGCAACAAGAGTGGTTAAAAAATATCAAAAAGATAGGCCTTAGTGCAGGAGCCTCTACACCAGAATGGATTATAAATGATGTCATTGAAAGAATTAGATATATAGGAGGAAATGGGAACAATGGATAGCCACGCAAAAGTGGAAGAGAATAATGATATTGAAAGTTTATATGCAGAATCCCTTCACAGAATAGAAAGAGGAGATATAAAATGGGGTAAAGTTATTGCAATAAAGAATGACGGAGTTGTTGTCGATATAGGTTATAAATCGGAAGGGTTCATACCTATAATAGAATTCTCAGAGAATGAGTTTGTTAACCTAAAAGAGGGTGATTGTTTTGAGGTCTTTATCGAGAAAATGGATGACCAGGAAGGAATAATTCTATCTAAGATAAGAGCATGTAGAATAAGAGCCTGGGAGAGATTAAATGAGATTTATAGCAAAGGTTTATCCGTAGAGGGTACAGTTGTTGAAAGAACTAAAGGTGGTTTATTTGTAGATGTTTTAGGTATAAAAGCTTTTCTACCCTCTTCGCAGGTAGACATAAAAATTGTAAAAAATATTGATTCTTTCATAGGGCAAGTTGTACCACTTAAAATACTTAAAATATCTCAACCCAAAGGCTATAATCTTGGCTCAAAGACATTAGAAGCCCCTTTAATAGTTTCAAGACGGCAGGTAGTAGAAGAAGAACATTTAAGAAAGAGAGAAGAAATTTTCAAAAAACTCAAGGAGGGAGAATTAATTAAAGGCACTGTTAAGAACATCACTGATTATGGAGTATTTATAGATCTTGGGGGTGTTGATGGATTGCTCCATATTTCGGATATATCCTGGCGGAAGGTTAACCACCCATCCGAATTTTTTAAGTTAGGACAGGAGGATGAATTCGTAGTATTAAAATTTGATAAAGAGACCGAAAAAATAACCTTAGGTTATAAACAAAAGAGACCCGACCCATGGTTAACAGTCGAAAGCAAGTATGCACCTGGTGCCATCGTAAAAGGTAGAGTAGCAAGCATTATGAGTTACGGAGTATTTGTAGAACTTGAAGAGGGTTTAGAGGGACTCGTTCATTTAACTGAACTTGATTGGGCTCCTCAACCAAGACATCCTTCGAAATATGTCACTCTCGGGAGCGAGGTGGAAGTTTTAGTCTTAAGTGTTAAAAAAGAAGAAAGAAGGCTTTCATTAAGTATAAAAAAACTTAAACCCAAACCCTGGGAGGTTGTGGCAAATAAATATAAGCCTGGAGATAAAGTTGTTGGAAGGGTCAAAACTTTAACTGACTTTGGTGCTTTTGTGAGATTGCCAGAGGGAGTTGATGGCCTTGTCCATATATCGGATTTATCATGGACAAAACATATAAAACACCCTTCTGAAGTATTACGAAAGAATCAGAAAGTGGAGGTAAGAGTATTAGGGATAGATCCAGAGAGAGAGAGAATTGCTTTAGGTATTAAGCAATTATTGCCTGATCCCTGGGAAACAGAGATACCAGAGAGATTTAAACTTGGAGCTGAATTCAATGGAAAGGTTCTTAAAAAGACTGAATACGGAATATTCGTTGAATTAGAAGGGCAGGTTGAGGGTCTCGTTTATACCTCAGAGATTGACAATTCCCGTGAGATAAAAGAAGGTGAAGAGATTCAAGTAAGAGTAATTAAGGTTAATTTAGAGGAGAGAAAGATCGGATTAAGCATGAAAAATATTAAAAAGGCATAATCTATGAAAAAGTTTTTTCTAATAATTGCAGGTTTTTTTCTAGTCTTAATTGTTTTTAGCGCTTTCATTGCAGTCGTTCTCAAAGAATCTTCACTAGTTGGTAGAATCGCATTAGTAAAAATAGAGGGGCCTATAATCGAGTCTAAGTCTATTGTTGATGAAATAAGAGGGTATGTTAAAGATGCTTCGATAAAGGCAATTGTACTTAGAATTAATAGTGCAGGTGGAGGGGTAGCTCCTTCTCAAGAGATCTATGCAGAAGTGAAAAGGGCAGCTTCAGTCAAAAAAGTTGTTGTCTCAATGGGCTCTATTGCTGCTTCTGGAGGTTATTATATAGCTGCTCCAGCAACCAAAATAGTAGCAAATCCTGGCACTATAACTGGTTCTATTGGAGTTATAATGGAAATTCCTAATTTTAAGGAATTAATGGATAAAATAGGGGTAAAGACAGAGGTTATTAAAAGTGGTAAACACAAAGATCTAGCATCTGTTTTTAGAGGTATAGGTAAAGAAGAAAGGGAAATTTTGCAATCGGTTCTTGACGATGTCCATGAACAGTTCATAAAAGATGTATCTGAAAGTAGAAATCTCCCACCAGAAAAGGTTCGCAAGATTGCTGATGCCCGTGTCTTTTCGGGTAGACAAGCCCTTAAGATTGGACTAGTTGATGATTTAGGCGACTTACAACACGCTATTAAAATAGCTGCAACACTCGCAGGGATAGAAGGTGAACCAGAGATTGTGGTTAAAAAGAAGAAGTCTCCTTTATTCGAATTATTAGAGGGGAATATCTATGAGACTTTAATGAAGTTTATTCCACGATTCGAATTAAAATATGAGTATATACCGCAGGGAGGTTTTCAAAGATGACAAAATCAATGCTAGCAGAAAAGATTGCTCAAAAATTGCCAGAATTTACAAAGAAGCAAGTTGAAATATTTCTTAATACCATTTTTGATAGCATGAAAGAGTCTATCTGCAAAGGGGAAAAAATAGAAATCAGGGGATTCGGCATCTTTAGGTCAAAGGAAAGAAAGGCAAAATTAGCCAGAAACCCAAAAACTGGTGAGAAAGTCGAAATATCATCTCGTAAAACCGTCCATTTTAAGATTGGTAAATCATTTCATAAAAGTCTGAATAATCTATAAATATCCAGATTACTGTGAAGATACATAATTATACTTTTATGCCTCACTAAATTATTTTATTGGCTTTTGCTTTATTTCATTATTTATCTTAATATTTTAATTAACAAACCATCTTTGCCTTTAAGATGGACCGACGGAACTTTTTAAAAAAATTTATTAAATCATTTTTCCTTATTTTGGGTTCAGGCTCTTTAATTTTAATTTCTTATCTTTATCCCAGAAATATAAAAGAGAAAAGAGTTCTTTATATTTATCTCACGGATGAAGATCTCTTACCAAAGAGCGGTATAAAGAAATTTGAGTACACGTTAGAGAGAGAAGGTAAAAGGGTTACCAACTTAGTTTTTTTAAAAAAAGATGAAAAAGGTCTAACTGCCCTATCTCCTTTTTGTACTCATTTGGGTTGTCTTATAAAATGGAGTAATGCTCAGAATGAGTTTGTATGTTCCTGTCATGGCGGAAAATTCGACAAGGAAGGCAATGTTATAGCTGGACCACCACCTAAACCATTAGAAAAAATGCCCTTAGAAATAAGAGATGGCAAAGTATTTCTGGGTATAAAAGTTGATGGGTAGACTATTTGACTGGTTTGACAGCCGTTTTGCCATTAAAGCTCCTCATAAAAGATTTTTTGAAAGAACTATACCTAACAATCTTAATTATTCTTACTGCTTTGGTGGCATTGCCTTTACCTATTTTCTTATTTTGATATTAACAGGCTTATTGCTATCAATGTTTTATGTCCCCTCTGAAAAAGAAGCTTTCAGTAGTGTAGTGAGGATCACGAGAGAAGTTCCTTTTGGCTGGTTAATCAGAGGTATTCATAAATGGTCAGCCTCTCTCTTTATAATCTTTATCATTTTACATGCTATAAGAGTTTTTGTTTCGAAGGCTTATCGTCCTCCGAGGGAATTAAATTGGATGATCGGTTCACTTACTCTCATAATGGCAATGGCTTCAGGTTTTACTGGTTACTTGTTACCATGGGATCAAAAGGCATACTGGGCTACTGAAGTAGGAACTTCGATGGTTGGGACAATACCTCTGATTGGCAACAGTTTGATGTATATGATTCGTGGTGGTTCAGACATAACTGGAAATACTCTAATTCGATTTTACAGTTTACATGTACTTTATCTACCTTTGTTTATTGGTATATTGTTATGGTTACATTTTCATATTGTTAAAAGACAGGGTATCGCAACAAACCTATGATAAATGGAAAATAAAAAAAGGGATAAAACTGAAAAAAAGTTCTATCCTGATTATCTTTCCGAGATAATCGTCAGCATTATCATAGCATTGGAATTACTACTAATATTAACCCTTATATTCCCAGCGGAAGTTGGCAGAGAAATAGATTTTTCTAAACCCTTTCAACCTTTACCAGAGTGGTATTTTTTATGGCTTTTTAAACTGATAAGCTATTTTCATGGCAATTTGATCTGGGTGGGCACATTTTTAATACCGTTAGCTTGTATCGTGCTTTTAATCTTTATACCCTTTTTAGACAAAAGCAAATATGGAAGGCTTAAAGCTTCTTTGGCAGGTCTTACCATTTTGCTTGTTTTTTGTATCTTTACTTTATTAAGTTTAATAGAGTGATACTCAAATAGAATACTTTTGCTAAAAGAAAACTTTAAATGTCCAATAATATTTTATGCAAAGATACGGAACTCAAATTTCCCCAGTTTGTTGTCCTAAAAGCTTCAGCAGGCTCTGGTAAGACACATGCTCTTACTTATCGATTTATCCAATTCCTGCTTTCAGAAAAAGTCCCCAAGAACAATTTAAATAATATCCTTGCTATAACCTTCACTAATAATGCTGCTAAGGAGATGAAAGAGAGAATCATAAGAACCTTGAAGGGACTTTATTTCAATAACCAGACAATGATAAATGACTTTATCTGCCTTGTATCCTTAGACAGAGAAAGACTATCACAGAAAGCTGGAGAGCTTATAGATGAAATCCTCAATAATTACTCTGATTTCAATGTAAAGACAATAGATAGCTTTATCACAAGCATTTTCAAAGCATCAGCTGTAGATTTTGGTTTTAATACAAACTTTGAGATAGTATTAAATCATGATTCTTTCATGGATTATTCCTTTGACATTTTTTTAAAGAGTGTTACTGAAGGGTCTCAAATTGCTAAGATTTTATTAGAAGTTGTTGACATTATCCATGAAAATAGAGGAAGAGACTCTTCTTTTCTTTGGGATCCTGTACCGAAACTCTTGAAAGAAGTCAAAAATATTTATACTAAACTAACATCAATCGGGAATCAACCTGACGTCAAGGATTATTCCTATGAAATCAGGCAGAAAAAGGAGGAAATAAAAGAAATTTTAAAGGAGATAGAGAGCGAAATTGAACGATCTGATTTAGAGAAAAGCGAAAAATCTACTTTTTCTAAGATCTTAAACATTCTTAATGAAGATAGATTTTTCGATCTTTTCAGTCTCAGAGTTAATCACCTACCAGTCAAAAAACCAAAAGGCAAAAAAAATATAGAGCAATACAGAAAAATCGAGATTCTTTGGGGAAAATTCTTACATTTCTTAGCTGAATATGCTTACCTTTTCAGCCATTCTTACTATATGCCATATCTTAAAGTTTATAAGGAATTTAGTGATATAGTAGAAAAGACAAAGAGGTATCAAAGTAAGATTTTTATAGGAGACATCAATAATTATCTATCCACTTATATTAATTCTCAAATAGTTCCAGATATATACTTTCGAATAGGTGAGAAGATCTATCATTTTTTAATAGATGAATTTCAAGATACCTCCCCTCTTCAGTGGAACAACCTATTGCCTCTCATATCCAACTCCTTAGCTCAAGATGGTAGTTTGTTTATAGTTGGTGATACAAAACAAGCCATATATGGTTTCCGTGATGCCGATTATAAAATAATGAAAAATTATGAGAGTTTTAATCCTTTCACTTCAGCCCATCATTACGTTAAAGAACTAAACACAAATTATCGGAGCCTTCCAGAGATTCTATCTTTCAATGAAAGGATTTTTAAAGAAAAGGCTATTCAGGAGCATAAATATTGTGCACCGGCTCTAAGAAGCGGACTCAGTGATTATACCCAAAAGGCAAAGGATTCTTCAGATGCTGGTTATGTAGACTTAGTTATCGTAGAAGAAGATAAAGAATCTCTTCCACAGAAAAAGAAAATTATAGAGATTATCAAAGACATCACATCGAGGGGTTACACTTACGGTGATATCGCTATACTCACCCCTCGTAACGATGACGTTGTTGAAATAAGTGAGTGGCTCAGTGAGAATAATATAGATTTTGTTTCTTACAGTAGTCTTGATGTAAGAAGGAGGAAAATAACTAAAGAGATAATCTCGCTCCTTAACTTCTTTGACTCACCAATTGATGACCTATCTTTTGCAACTTTTATTACTGGAGATATATTTAATGAAACACTTTTGCAATATGGTTTTAAAAATGCTGATCATATTATTCAGGATTTTTTGATTTCAGCAAGCCAAATGAAGCCACTTTATAAAGCTTTCCAGAGTAAATATCCGGAACTCTGGGAAAACTTCTTCGAAGAACTCCTCAAGCTCGTAGGATACTTACCACTATATGAGATCACCGATAGAATTATAAAAAAATTTCAGCTCTTCGAAATGAAACCTGAAGAAGAAGCTTCTCTTGTTAAAATTCTTGAGACTGTCAAAGATTTTGAGGCTTTAGGATATAATAGTATCAAAGATTTCCTTGATCTGGCTGAAGAAGACTTCAACTACTCAACTTCCAAATGGGATATAGCACCTCCTTTAAACATTAATGCTGTAAAGATCATGACTATACACCAGGCAAAAGGTCTTGGTTTCCCTGTAGTATTAGTTTTACTCTATGCGGAAAACAACAAAGGTTTCCAGTATCTGATAGAAAAGAAGGAAGATTATGTTAGACTCTTAAAAATTACACGCGATATTGCTAATAATAATGATGTACTCGAAAAGATTTACGAGGAAGAGCGAATCAATGAAATGGTTAATAGATTGAATACTCTTTATGTTGGTTTTACTCGTGCTGAAAAGGAACTTTATGTTATTGGTATAAAAGGCAAAAGGTTAAGTTATCCCCTCGATTTGATTACTATTGACGGCTACCCTGCTGGAAAGAAGAGATATAAAGAGAGTGTATCCGTTCCTGCCAGCCCACTTCCCGTAAATCCAATTTTATATCACCATAATAAGGTAACTCCTGTTACTGCAAAGATGGAAAGATTAACTAATTTATATGAAAAAGAGAGAGGAGAGTTCTTACATAATATATTATCTTTTTTAGTGTACGTCGATGACGACTTTGATAATAGGTTAACAAAGATAATCGAGAAGCTTTGCAAAAAAAAGAGAATTACCTGCCGTCATAACGAGATAGAAGAGATAAAAAGGTGTATAAAAAAAGTTGTGACCGATAGTTCCATAAAGGATTTCTTTGTTCACAAACCTGGTAGAATAGTAAAAAATGAGATGGAAATAGTAAGCTCTACAGGAGAACTATTCCGAATAGATAGAGCCTTAATTGACAAAGAAAAAATAACCATTATCGAATACAAAACTGGTATAGAAAACCACTTGAGAACTGAACACATTTTTCAGGTTAAGAATTACATGAATCTTATTAAAAAGATTTACCCACGCAAGTTAATTTCCGGGATTATTGCATATATAGATATTGATAAATCAGAAATAATAGAGGTAAAATGAAATCCCTCTTACAAAATATAATTTCTCTCAACCCTCAGAGTGATTTAATTGATGCTGTATGTGAAAAACTTGAAGCTGACGGTAATGACTATTCACGAAATATAGTCATTTTCCCTAACAGAAGGCCTGCTCATTTCTTAAGAAGAAAGATAGCTTATCTGCACAACACTCCTATCATGCCACCGCAAATCTTTTCTATCGATGATTTTATTGATTTCTTATATGAAAAAAGATATATCGATGTAAAAATTGAAATTCTTGATGCGGTAGCAATTCTTTATAACCTTCACAAAAATTCTCCAAATCCTATTGGAAAAAGCGGTTTTCTTGATTTCGACATGTTTTTTCCTTTGGGTTTAAAGATTTTTAATGATATAGAAGAATTGTATATTGAAAAGATTAGCTTTTACGAAGTTAAAAATATAGACCGGCTCATTGAAGGTATGCCACCCAATACTTACAGTAGACTTCAGGCCCTATCATACTTTTATGAAAACTTTTACAATATAATCCAGCAATCTGGCTATTCAACCCGTTCATTGCGTTACCGAAAAGCAATTGACGTTGCAAGGGAAAGTAATTTCGAGAATACTTCTAAGATCATCTTAGCTGGTTTTTTCGCACTAACTAAATCAGAAGTAGAGCTCTTTAAAATAATTCTCTCAAAAGACAATTCTCTCTTGATTTTTAAAGATTCATCCTTAATAGAAGAGAGACTCAAAGATATCGATATACCCTATAAATCCTATTCTAAAAATGGAATACAAACTCAAATTAACATTTATAGTAGCCCAGATTCCCATGGACAGATATTTTGTCTAAGTAAGCTTTTACAGGATGAGATCAAAAAGGGAGTACCCTTAGATGAGAGAAATTTAATTTTACTTCCAACAAGCGAAAATATTTTCCCCCTCATTCATAACTGTCTGAGCATGTTGAAAGAGGATTCCTATAATATTTCCTTAGGATATCCCCTATATAGAACACCTATTTATAGTTTCTTCCTCAACTTGATGGAACTTATAATGTCCATTACAGACGGCAAATTTTATGTTCCAGCCTACATAAAATTTGTACTACATCCCTACATAAAAAATATCTATTTTGATAATCAGCCCGAAATAACAAGAGTAATCTTTCATATAATAGAGGAGGAGCTAACTCGTCAAAAAACAATTATCTTTTTAAGTCTTGATGAGATTGAGAATAATCAACACATTTTACGAAAAATAAAGGACATCGATCCTGATATTACAGAAGAAAAGGTTATCAGGCATCTCAGAGAAATACACGATAACACAGTCTACAAGTTTACCTCCTTTAAAAATATTGGGGACTTTGCCAAAAAGTGTTCAGAAATTTTAATCTATATATATAATAACAGCACAGCTAAACTCCACCCTCTTTTTCATCCCTATTCAGAAGCCTTTTTAGTAGAACTCAATAAAATCTCTACATCTCTTCTTAGAGAATTATCATTCTCAGATATAAATAGTTATTTCATGTTCTTTAAAAATTATATATTTACTTGTAATGTTCCCTTTGAAGGAGCCCCAATAAAGGGGCTACAAATATTGGGTTTTTTAGAATCAAGAAACTTGAACTTCGACAAAATCTATATATTAGATTTGAATGAAAACATACTACCCTCTACTCAAAAAGAAACATCACTTATCCCTTTTGGTGTAAGGAAAAACCTTAAACTACCTACTTATATTGATAGTGATAAGATCTGTGAATATTATTTCGATATTCTTGTAAAAGGAGCAAAAGAAGTACATTTGTTCTTCGTAGAGAATGATTGCTCAGAAAGATCACGCTTAATAGAAAAAATTTTATGGGAAAAGCAGAAAAAAGAAGTAAATCTATTTGAGCCCATAAAAAAGATTCAATATAGGCTTACTCTGAAAAACTTCTCACCAAAAGTGATAACAAAAACTGACGAAATCATAGGTCTTTTGAAGAGTTTTATTTTTTCCGCTTCATCTCTTGATTGCTATCTCAAGTGCCCAATCTCTTTCTACTATAGATACATTCTTAAAATTGAAAGGAAAGAGAAAGTCAGTGGCGACATCGAGAGGAGTGATTTAGGGGTTTTTGTACACGATTTTTTGTTCAATTATTTTAAACGATTCAAGGGGCGGAGATTAACAAAAGAAGAACTCGATCCAGAGAAGATGGATATTATTTATAACGAGTTATTCGAAAAAAAGTTTGGGGAAAAACCTACAGGTGCTATATACCTCATTAAAGAACAGACCAAAAAACATCTAAAAGAACTTTTGACTAATTATTACATTCCCCTATCTGAGTTAATACCTCTTAAGATTCTTGAATGTGAACATGATATCACAGTAAAAGTACACTCATATAACTTAAAGGGGAGAATAGATAGCATCGAAGAAAGAGGCTCTAAGAAAGTTATCATCGACTATAAGATATCAGCTAATAGGGATTACTACAAAATTGATTTTAAAAATTTGAAACCTACAGATCGAGATTCCTGGCAAGAAGCTATAAAAAGTCTCCAGTTGCCCTTTTACATTCTACTATATTCACATTCAAATAAATGTGAACCAACAGATTTGGATGCTATCTTTCTTCTATTAGGGAAGAATATAATAGATAAAGAGATAGAATTAACTTTTTTTGGAGAGGTTAACAACTCAAAAGAAAAATATAAGATTTTAGAAGAAATAATATTTAAAATTATAAGAGAGATCAATGATTTTAGTCTCCCCTTTAAACCACCTAAAAATTTAGAAAAGAATTGTAAATATTGTGATTACAAAAGTATCTGTGGAGTTTAATGATCCTTTAATATTTTGGATTGGTGGGTGCTCTAAAAACTTGAAGCCCTCTTATCATATTAATATAGTATTAATATAGTTAATAACAATTAGAGGGCTTTCACTAATTTTTTACTTCTTTAATTTCACTACATTGATAGCCTTTGGACCTTTTTGGCTTTTTTCAATATCAAAGCTCACTCTATCGCCTTCAGCAAGGGATTTGAAGCCGTTGCCAACAATAGAAGAGTAGTGGACAAAAACATCGTCACCTTGCTCGCTTGTAATAAAGCCAAAACCCTTAGTCTCGTTGAACCATTTGACTTTACCGTTAGCCATTGTGTACCTCCTTCTCATTGGATTGAAAATTCAGAAGTACGCAAGACTAAAAAAACCACAAAGACAAAAGTCTTTGTGGCTTGATATTAGCGTGACAAAAACTTCCGAACTTCTCTATCATTTTAACACACTCTTTAGTTTTTGTGCAAACTTTTTAAAACAACTCAAAGTTTATATAATGTATAATATATAAAAAATTCATCTCAAAATAATTTTATAATTAATTTTAATTTAAATTGATTTTTAGTCTATGAAAAATTCCAAATATAAACTTACTGAGAAGGTTAAAGCAGCTGGTTGAGCTGGCAAAACAGGTCCGTCGGATCTTGAACAGATACTTTCAGGCTTAATTTTAAGGGAAGAGTCCCAACAACAGAGACCTAATAAAGCAGAAATTCTTGTAGGTCCAGGAGATGATGCTGGCGTCTTTTTATTTAATGACACTGCTATTGTAGAAACTGTTGATATCATAACACCTTTAGTTAACGAACCATACATTTTTGGTTCAATAAGCGCCTGTAATTCATTAAGTGATGTATATGCCATGGGCGGTAAGCCTCTATCCTGTCTTGCAATAGTAGGTTATCCATCCTGTGATTATGAGCCTTCTCTTTTGAGAGAAATTATAAAGGGAGCTCAGAACATTATTAAAAAAGCTAAAGCCTTTTTAATTGGAGGACATACTTTTGAAGACAGCGAACTTAAATTTGGCCTTTCTGTTACTGGTTTTGCAGATAAAGATAGGATTTTAAGGGCAAAGGGAGCCAGAAGCGGGGATATAGTAATTCTTACTAAACCTATCGGAACAGGCGTTCTTACAACAGCTTTGAAAGGTGGCAAAATTAGTGATGATGATCTGGAAGAGGCTATTGACTGGATGTTAACACTAAATGATTTACCTTCTTCTCTTGCAGTCGAGGCAAATGCTACTGCTTGCACTGATGTTACCGGTTTCGGTCTATTGGGTCATGCAGTTAACATGGTAAAGGATTCTAAAATCGATTTTTTAATAGAAAAAGATAAAGTCCCTGTCCTTAATAATGTTTTAAAACTAATAGATTATGGAATGGTGCCTGAGGGCGCCTATAGAAACTTAAAATTTTTCAAAGATTGGATTGATTTTTCCTCTGCTATTAGCGAAGAGGAGAAATTGCTCCTTTCAGATCCACAAACCTCTGGAGGCTTACTCATTACTTTACAAGAAGATAAATTAGAGGTCTTTAAAAGGAGGGGAATATTTTTTTGTGTAATTGGGAGAGTAATAGAAGGAACGGGAAAGATTTTTTTTAAATAAACTCCTTGATAGACGAAAATTTTTTTAAGATCTAAAGATGTTTATTCTTTAAGAAGCCTTTCATAAGTGTAAGATTTAATAAATGAGAGGAATTCTGCCACAGAGTGAGAAATAATCGCATTTTTATTCATTACCAAATAGAACTGTCTCGTTATTCTACCTTCTTTTAGTCCAACTGCAACAAGATTACCACATTTTACCTCTTTTCTGACAACCCATTTTGATAAAATCGAGACACCTAAGCCATTTTCAATAGCTTCTTTTATAGATTCAGTACTTCCTAAGGTTAGAGCTATATTTAAGTCTTTAATTTTCAGACCACGAGAGGAAAGGTATTTTTCAGTGATCTGTCTTGTACCTGAGCCCTCTTCCCTAAAAATAAAAGGCTCTTTTGTCAATTCTGTAAGGGAAATAATCTTTTTTTTCGCCCAAGGGTGAGTAGGTGACACTATAACAAAGAGTTCATCTTCTATCAGAGGTTCAAGAGTTACTTTATATTTAGACATCTCACCTTCTACAAGACCAAACTCGATGGCTCCTGTATTAAGTAATTCCATTATCTTTTTAGTGTTCTCTATAAATACAGTTATTTTCATTTTTGGATATTGTTTTTTAAGGTCAAGTATAACACTTGGCAGAACGTAATTCCCTATAGTTGTGCCAGCACCAATTATAACACTGCCCTTTGTATGCCCAGTGATTTTACCTATCTCTTTTTCTGCAGCTGAATAAAGAGCAAGTATATATTTTGCATATTTATATAAGACCTCACCAGCAGGGGAAAGAGTAATTGTATTACTTGTTCTGTCAAATAATTTCGTCTCAAAATACTCTTCCAGTGTCTGGATTTGTAAACTTACAGCTGGTTGAGTTAAATGGACTATTTCTGAAGTTTTAGAGAAGCTTTTTGTCTCAGCAACAGTACAAAAGACCTTTAGCTTATGATCCTCTAAACCCATGCCTTAATGATAACATAAAAATTATTTATAAGTCATCTGTTATCTGAATGCGTAAATGTTAATTCTTTGTGTAAAAATTTGAAATTTATAAGGAGACTGTATCCTCGGGACTTGTCAAGAAAATTGTGTCTACTCCGCAAATCTACTATTAATTCATCGTGAACCCCAACCTTTACCTTAAAAAGTTTAAGAATTTTTTGGAATCCCCCTATTTTCGTCTCCCTTGAATGATATCTTCATCCAGCAAATGCTACAGTATTTTATTTAGATTTTGATGAGGCAATTCGGAATCAGCGTTATAATCATGAAGTGTGTTATAATTTATTAATGTTTGACTTAGGTTTGCAAGAGCTCATTGTGATCTTTATAGTTGCCCTACTAATCTTTGGACCTAAAAAACTTCCTGAACTTGCTTTATCGTTAGGAAAGGCTTTGAGACATCTTCGGCAATCTATGGCGAATGTGAAAGAGCAAATCGACTCTGAATTCCAAGAACTCAAACCCACTATCTCTTTTAAAAACGATGTTTACAAAAATACCAACCTCTCTATGAATGGACTCAAAGATTCCGAGAGAAAAGGGGATAGAGAAGCTCATAATAGTGGAAAAACATTGTCCAATCAAAAACCTCAGGATATTTCTTCTGAAGTCTCAGAGACAAGAAATAACACTTCAAAAAGGCAATTGGTAGATGGAAGATGAGAAACTCCCCATTACTGAGCATCTGGGAGAACTAAGAAAAAGAATTATTATTTCTTTAATTGCCTTTTTGGTTGCCTTCATAGTTTCTTTTAGTTTCGCTAAGGATATCTTTACTCTTATAATTTTTCCACTTAAATATAATCTTGTTTTATCCTTCGATAACCCCTATCTTAAAGTTATACCTCATGATAAACTTGAAGGCACTAAACTTGTGTTCTTAGCGCCTGCAGAAGCACTATGGATGAGCATAAAGATCTCTATCGTTTCAGGTATAATTCTATCTCTTCCTATTCTTCTCTTGCAGATATGGCGATTTGTATCACCAGGATTATTAGAGCATGAAAAAAAATATCTTTTACCTTTTGTTGTCTCTGCTACTTTCCTATTTTTAATAGGAGTACTTTTCTGTTTCTTTGTGGTATTGCCCTATGCCATTAGCTTTCTCCTTGCTTATAGAATAAGTGACGTTTTGATGCCCATGTTGTCAGTGGGATTGTATGTTGATTTTTGTTTAAAATTCATAATCGCTTTTGGCTTGATCTTTGAACTACCTTTAGTAATAATTTTTCTTACAAAATTAGGAATAGTTACACCAGAATTTCTTGCAAAAAACAGAAAATATGCTATATTAATAGCATTCATTTTAGCAGCAATTTTGACACCAACACCAGATGCTTTTAATCAGAGCTTAATGGCTTTACCCATTATTATTCTTTATGAGATAGGGGTTGGGCTCTCAAAAATATTTAGAAGAAAAGAGGAAACCTCTAATTAATATGAAAGAACAGGGGATAAAGAACCTTAAGACTATTGTAAATGATATCTCAGAAGGATTCATTACCGTCAATCCACTTTTTCTAAAGCAATTTGATAAGGTAGGACTCAAAAACCTTCTAAAAACAATTAATCAAAAACAGATTGAAGTAAGAAGCGAACCCTTTCCATACAATGAGATCCAAAAGATAAGACATAGGAACATGAGATTACAAAGGTTACATAATGCTGTCATAATCATTAAAAATTATTCTAAAGAAAAAAGAATACAACTTTTTTAAATAATTAATGAGAATCTTAATCACAGGTCTACCTAACTCTGGTAAAACTACAATTTTTAACGCCTTGACCGGGAAAAACATTGAAACAACACAATTTTATAGCACCTCAGGGAACCCAATTCAAGGAATTGTCAGAGTGCCTGATCAAAGATTAGATAAACTCTCAGAAATCCTCAAACCTACTAAGACAATTTTTGCTACAGTAGAATATATCGATTATATAGGTCTAAATCTTAAGGACTCAGCTCAAAAACTAAAAGTATTCGAATTCATAAAAGACTCAGACGCAATTGTTCAAGTAGTAAGAGCTTTTGAGAATGTAGACATACCCCATCCTTTTGAGAGCATAGACGTTATAAGAGACATAAACATCTTTGAAGAGGAGATACTGTTCCATGATCTCGACCTTGTTGAGAAAAGATTGGAAAGGATAAATGAAGCTTTGAAAAAGGGCAAAAAGACTGATGAAGTTGAAAAAAAGATCTTACTAAAATGCAAAGAGTCTCTGGAAGCAGAAAACCCTTTGAGAAATCTTTCTTTTTCTGAAGAGGAATTAAAAAACCTCAGACATTTACAATTTACATCCATAAAACCTGAGATAGTAGTATTAAATATTAGCGAAAAGGATTTAAATTCAGGCAAAATAAGGGAAGTTCAGAAAGAGGTGGAGAGATATTACCTTAAAAAGGGATTCCCTGATAAAGTTAAGATCTTAAGTCTTTGTGGGACCATTGAGATAGAGTTAGCCAGGTTAGAACCAGAGGTTAAAAAAGTCTTTTTAGATGATTTAGGTATTCATGAATCTGCGATGTACAAGCTAATAAAGACATGTTACGATCTCCTCGGTTTAATATCATTTATAACTGTCAATAACAATGAATTAAGAGCCTGGACTATTAAGAAGGGGACGAATGCTTTAAAGGCAGCCGGCAAAGTCCATTCCGATATGGAACGTGGTTTTATTAAGGCGGAAGTGATTAATTTTGAAACCTTTATATCGTTAAAGAGCATGGTAAAAGCAAAAGAAAAAGGGCTAATAAGGTTAGAAGGTAAATCTTATGAAGTTAAAGATGGAGATATCATAAATTTTAGATTTAATGTATAATTTTTAGTGAACTATTTATAGCAAAAGATACTTATAGCAAAAGATACGAGCATTAACATGAGAATACTCATTGAGAATGGTCATATTGTTGATCCATCACAAGAAATAGACTGTAAAGGAGATATACTGATCGAGAATAAAAAGATTAAGCAAATCTGGTTATATAATCAAAAAAATACAAAAGGTCATAAAGAGATTAGTTCTTTTAAGAAAGATCCTACTATTAAGATCCTTGATGCTTCTGGATTGTATATCCTGCCTGGTCTAATTGATATGCACGCCCATCTAAGGGACCCTGGATATGAATATAAAGAAAACATTAGAACTGGGACTAACGCTGCTATTAAAGGCGGTTTTACTACTGTTTGCGCTATGCCTAATACTGATCCAATTAATGATAATGATGTTGTAACAAACTATATAATTAAAAAATCTCAAGAGGAAGGTTTCTGTTCTGTTTTGCCGATTGGTGCTATAACTAAGAAATCAATGGGTGAGGAACTCGCAGAATTAGGAATGATGGCAGAAGCAGGGGCTGTAGCTTTCTCAGATGATGGTAGACCTGTTATGAACAGCCTTATAATGAGGAGAGCCCTTGAGTATTGTAGACCTTTCAACGTTCCTATTATTTCCCATGCTGAAGATATATATCTTTCTGATAACGGCGTAATGAACGAAGGCAATCTCTCTACTTTACTTGGGCTCAAAGGGATTCCCTCTTTTGCAGAAGAAATTATGGTAGCAAGAGATATTTTACTCGCTAAACTTACAAAAGGTAAGCTGCATATAGCTCATGTATCAACAAAAGGTTCTGTCCAACTCATTAGAAGAGCTAAAAAAGAAGGTATAGAATTAACCTCTGAAACATGCCCCCATTATTTCACTTTAACAGAAGAAACAGTTAAAGGTTATAACACTAATGCAAAAGTTAATCCACCTCTAAGAACAGAAGCGGATATTATAGCCATAAAAGAAGCTATAGCCGATGGAACGATTGACGTAATTGCTACAGATCATGCTCCCCATCATAGAGATGAAAAATTGCAAGAGTTCGACAAAGCTCCTTTTGGTATCTCAGGACTTGAGACGGCATTATCTCTCTCATTGAAGCTTGTTCATGAGGGGGTAATCACTTTATATAAGCTTGTTGAGAGAATGGCTTTACTCCCAGCCAAGATATTAAACATTGAAAAGGGAACTTTAAAGATCGGATCTGATGCAGAGTTGGTTATCTTGGATCTCAACAAGGAGTGGCAGGTAAATCCTGATAAATTTATCTCTTTAGGTAAAAATACTCCATTCATTAATATGACTTTAAAGGGAATCCCAATTATAACAATCTGTCGTGGGAAAGTCTATGAATGGATAAATTTTTATTAACTCACCCAAAATAGCAACCTCTTACAGTAGATGGATTTTGAGAAGATAATCACGAAGAGTGCTTGTATTCTTATTATAGGAAACGAGATCCTTTCTGGAAAAGTACAAGATATTAACTCAGATTTTCTTATTTCAGAGTTGAGATCTCTTGGCATCAGTCTTCAACGTGTTTGTATTATACCTGACGATATCAAAGTCATAGGTGAAGAAGTTTTATTTTTTTCAAAACATTATGATTATGTCTTTACCTGTGGCGGTATCGGACCTACCCATGACGACTTAACAATAGAAGCCATCTCTAAATCTTTTAGAGTACCTCTTAAACTTGATCACTCTATATTAGAAGTGTTAAGAAAGAAATATGGTGACTCCTTTAATGACTTTGTATTAAAGATGGCTCTTGTACCAGAGGGGTCTGAACTAATTTATACAGAAGTCGATTCTTTGCCAACAATACTCTTTAGGAACATAGTCATACTCCCAGGCATTCCAAGCTTAATGAAGAAGAAATTCCTCGCGATAAAAGAGCGTTTTCGTTGTTCATCTTTCTTATACAAAAAAATCTTTCTAACTGCTAATGAATCATCTATTGCTGAATCTTTAACTGCCATCTCATTAAAATATCCAGAAGTACCGATAGGTTCTTATCCAATCATTGATAATCCTGACTTTAAAGTAATTGTCAGCTTAGAATCTAAGTCAGAAGAAAAACTAAATTTAGCTATGAAAGAACTTTTAAGTTTGATTCCAGAAAATATAATTCATAAAATAGAATAAAAATCCTTTTATCCCTCCTTTGCTATAAGTCTCTTGACAACTTTCAAATTCCTTAAATCATCCATATCACTTTTTGTCGGTGTTTCCAAGATAATGGGCATCTTAGTAGAGATAAAATTTTTTAAAAAAATTCTGAAGTGTTCCATCCCAATGTAACCTTTGCCAATGTGCTCATGTCTATCAATGTTTGATCTAAAAGGCTTCTTAGAATCATTAAGGTGAACCAGCTTTATTTTATCCTCACCTATATAATATTTAATCTCCCTTATCAACCTTGCAAGCTCCTCTCCCTTAGTTAGATCATAACCTGCTGCATAGGCATGACAAGTATCTAAACAAAAGCCTCCCACTAACCCAGAACTATCATTATCTAAAATATAAGCAAGATCTTTGATCTCCACAGCTATATCGCCTCGACTTCCTGCTGTATTTTCGATCAGAATCCTCCCCTTGAAACTGCCTTTTATAGCAGTCTTCTCTAACCCTTTAAAGAATCTACTTAGAACAATTGTTAAACTTTCTTTGGAAGAACCTCCTGGATGCAAAACTATATAATCGGCATCCAATAAAATCAAAGTCTCTAACTCTCTTATAAGCAGAGATATTGACCTTTCAAAAATATTTTCATTGGAGCTACATAAATTAATAAGATAAGAAGCATGGATGTAGAGAGGTCTGATATCATATAGTTTTCTTAGTTTTTTGAAAAGAGCTATCTCTTCTTCTGAAAAACTGCCCATATCCCATCGCCTTGGATTGTGAGAAAAAACCTGCATAGTTGTACAACCAAGCCTTTTTGCCCTTTCAACAGATAGATGCAACCCACCAGAGATTGACGTATGGACACCTAATCTAAACTCAGGCTGGCGCATCAGTCCAATTTAACCTCGGCAAGAATCTTTGCCTTAACTGTATCTAATAGAGATTTAAAATTTGCTTCTTCGATGATCCCAGCAGAGGATAGAGTCTCAAATATCCTTTTTGGAATCCTAAGATTCTCAAAATTGAACCCCTCTCTAAGCTTAAATCTGTACTTTTCAGCGTAAATGCTTCTACCGATGCTATTAATTTCCTCAAGGGATAATTCAAGCCCAGCTATTTTTAAAGCCTCCCTGACAACCTCAGGTTTGTATATTTCTCTTGCAAAAAAACATATAACTAAACTCGACAGAATCTGTCTCCATTGCTCCTCAGTTACCAAAGCATCAGCAATTTCTGCATGCAACAAGTTTTTATTTACCATAAGCTTTTTATCAAAAGAATACCCTCCATTGTCGAGATGGCTGTGTCTTGCACCTATCAAAATTCCTACATGCGCAGATGGACCTGTATGATAGCCTGGCATCTCATTGCCACCAAAAGCAAGAGCGAAATCTTTACCTCCATAAATGTTTGAAGCGTATTCTACACCCATTGAGAGTGCCTTATAGAATTCGTTGGGTTGTTCCACTAACATCCTTACTGCCTCAATATAGCTCTCATAATCTCCCCAAACAAGCCGTATCCCCTTTGTTTCTCTCTCAGAGATAATACCTTTTTCAAAACATTCAGTAGCCCATGAAAGAACAACTCCTGTACTTATACAATCCAGTCCATAAGCCTCGATCCTATCGAGCATTTTCAACAAACTTCTGACATCAGATCCTCCTAACATTGAACCAACTGCATAAAGCAATTCATAATCATACCCTACCATCGTAGTTTTATAAAAAAATGGCTCCTCTTCATAGGGTTCTCTCAAAGAGGCTATATGGATGCATGCCACAGGACAATGAGCACAGGCAAGACGTTTACCCAGATATCCCTCTGCAACCTTTTCGCCAGAAATTATTTCAGCGCCCTCAAATTTGGCATCCTTGAGATTTCTTGTAGGTAGACCATTAGATTCATTCAGGGCAAGGACATTCATGGATGTGCCGATTTCATGATACTTTTTCATTAAAGGTGATTCTGTAGCAGTCTTAAATATTAAATCATAAATCTTTGAGTACTCTTTTTTATCTACAACTGGCAAAGATGTCTTGCCTATCACAACTACTGCCTTCAGCTTCTTGCTACCAAAAACAGCACCGAGTCCAAGTCTACCAAAATGGCGATAAGTTTCAGTTGTAACGCATGCAAAAGGGATCAGCCTTTCACCAGCTAAGCCTATTCTCATAATAGTTCTGAATCCAGAGGAACGCTCATTTGCTCTGATCAAGCGCCCTGCTGTAATACTGCTTCTCATTCCCCATAGGGTAGAGGCATCTCTGAAATAGACCTTATCACCATCTACTGTTATGTAGCAAGGTCTTAAACTCGCTCCCTTTATTACTATAGCTCCATAACCTGCCATCCTTATAGATATTGCACTCCTGCCACCAGCATGACTTTCGCCAAGATTGCCTGTATGAGGAGACTTAAACATGGCTACAGTTTTTGAAGCTAGAGGGAATAATCCTGTAAGGTGTCCTACAGAAAAGATTATTGGATTTTCAGGACTTAGTGGGTCGGTACCCTGGGGACATTCCTCTTTTAATAGTTGAATTGCTACGCCAGAGCCACCGATAAATTTACTAAAAAGGTCATCTCTTCGTTCTATATAAAATTTTTTCTTCGAGAGATCAACATATAGAACCTTATTCAGGTAAGAATGCTTTTCCATTTTCAGCCTCCAATTTCTTCTGAACCTCTTTTTCTGTTTTCCTAAGTTCAATCACCCCATAGTGACAATATTTTGCACAATACCCACAATAAAAACATATTAGGGGCTTGTTATTTTCCTCGTCCCAAAAGACGGCATTAATTATACAAGCTCGCCTACAGGCTCCGCAGCCAATACATTTCTCTTTTTTTAGGATAACCCCGCCCATCTTTCTAACAAGGAGTGCATCTTCAGGACAGGCTCTTGCACAAGGAGGGTCTTCACAGGCAATACAAGTTGTAACGAGGAAACCCCTCTGCATTCCTCCTGCAGACCTCACACTGATACAAGTTTTAGACAGTCCTGTATCTTTATGCACCCTACTACATGCAAACATACAACACTGACAGCCTACACATTTCTCAGCATCAACTACCTCTAAATACATATTCTCTCCTTAATTGTTAAAAATCTCTATCTCTATATACTCACTCTTTTTAATCCCTCTTTTATTAAGATTTCCCTTTATACCGATTATTTAACTCTAATTTTACTAGTTGTCTAACTTATTTGCAAAGAAGATAGAAATTTGATCTTCAAAAATGGAGCGCTACAGTTATAGATGCTAAGATAAAAAATGAAAGTCTTGTAGTTTCTTCAACTTCAAGATACTCAGCGGGTGACTCAACTTTATATTTATTGGCTCTTTTGCTGAATCTTTTACTAATATCCTCCATAAACTCTTATTTTCTCGTTTTAGAATTTGTGTCATTATGGTTTAGAAGTATATTCACTTGGTAACAATTTTTGTTTCTATAAAATTATACTAAACCCCAGAAAGAAACCATTTTAACACCTTCAAATCTTCTCTGTAGGGATTGCTCAAAGCAATCTACACATATTTTTGTAGACTTTGGACTTTCCCTTTAAATTATTCTGTCATATAATTTTTTGATACTTAGCTTTTAACCCATAAAATCTGCTAACGATCCCAAATTTAAAATTTTCACTAAACCCCTTTTAATCAAGCTTATTGCTATCGCACTTAATAGTAATGCCATAACTTTAGCAAATGCCTTAATGCCATGAATCCCAAAAATCTTTACTAAACTTTGAGCTTTTTCTATCATTATCCAAGCAATTAAGAGATTAAGAAAAAGAGAAAAAATAACTATAAAGTAACCATAGGTTCCAGCAAGTATAATTGAAGTAGTTAAAGTAGCTGGACCTGCTAAAAGAGGTGTCCCTATAGGGACAACCCCTAATGTATCACTAAGAACAAACTCTTTTTCTCTTACTCTTAAGATCTCTGATATTGATAAAATTAGCAAAAGGATACCTCCTGCTATCATGAAATCTTCCAGTGCTATTGCAAGAATTGAGAAAAATACATTTCCGAGAAATAAAAATGAGATGGTTACAAAAAAAGCAGTTATGACTGACTGTCTGGCAATTCTCTTTTTTTCCTTTTCAGGAATTCCTTCAACAAGAGAAATGTAAATAGGCAAGATACCTGGCGCATCAAGGGCAACAAATAGAGGGATAAAGGTGAGTAAGAAAATGTTGAGAATTTCCATATACGTTGATATTTATCCTTAATAAACCCCGCTCAGTAGCTAATGCTTATCAGATTAGTAATTAATAAAAATTGGCATTTAGAGACAATAGCAAGCTATATTAACTATCCCTAATTAGAATACTCACTTTTGTTCCCTTTTCATGAATACTCTCAATCTTCATATCCCAGCCATGAGCTCTAACTAAATGTTTCACAATTGCAAGACCTAATCCAGTACCACCTAATTCTCTTGAACGAGCTTTATCTACGCGATAAAATCTCTCTCCTATACGGCTCAAATGTGAAGATGGGATTCCAATGCCTGTATCTTCAACAAAGATTATAGTCTCATTTTCAGAGGTTGTGATACCTATTGTCACGCCACCTTTTTCAGTAAATTTTATAGCATTATCAACAAGATTAAGTAAAATCTGTATAAGCCTGTCTTTGTCTGCTAATATGGATGCTCTGTCATTTACTATCTTCTTCAAATATAGGCCCTTTTTTTGAGCTCTCTCTTTAAAAGTGGCGATGACTGTATCAATTACCTCATGGTGATCAATTAAAGTTTTCTCTACTTTTATATCACCTAATTCGATCCTCGATAGGGTGAGAAGGTCGTCAACAAGACTGTTCAGCCTTTGACTATGATTTCTGATCATCTCTAAAAACTTCACAGCATTTTCTCTATCTTCAAGAGCTCCTTCCAGTAATGTCTCAGCATAACCGATTATTGCTGTTAAAGGTGTCTTTATCTCATGAGAGACATTTGCAACGAAGTCTGTCCTAATTCGTTCAAGCTGTTTTAATCTTGTTATATCATGAAGGGTTAGTACAATGCCTGATACAGAACCCTCTGAATAAACTGGAACCCCTGTGGCTACAAGATATACATCTCTTTCAGTCTTTGAAACCATAATCTCTTCTGTAACAATCTCTGAGGTCTGCAAAGCCCTCCTAAAAATGTCTATTAAATGCATATTTCTTATAACTTCGAAAAACTGCTTATTTTCAATGCTCTTATCAACATTAAAGATCTTTCTAAAGGGTCTATTAGCAAGTAAAATTTTACCAGAGGCATCAACAATGAGGATACCATCGATCATACCCCTTAAAATTGCCTCCATCCTCTCTCTTTCTTCATTTGCAGCCTTAAGTTTTCCTTTAATTATTTCTAAAAGATAATTGAGTTCATGAATTATTTCATCAAGATAAGTTCTGGTTTTTAAGTAAAGTATCCTGTTGAAATTATTGACTGGTAGTTCACGGAGAAAGTTTTTTATCTCCTGAACGTGTAAAGATATTCTATGATCTCTATAGAGAAAATAGAAAATTATAATAGAAAGGATAATGATGACAATGTATTCGTAAAGCACACCGTTATTTAAGCATCAAAGAAATAGCCTATCCCTCTCATTGTTTTTATATATTGAGGTTCATCAGGATTTTGCTCAATCTTAGATCTAATCCTTCTTATATGGACGTCGACCGTTCGTGGTTCAATATAGATTTCACTACCCCAAACAGCGTCAAGGAGTTGTTCTCTGTTAAAGACTTTCTTAGGTCTTTCCGCTAAAAAGAGAAGGAGTTTGAATTCTGTGGCGCTCAATTTTATTTCCTGATTTCTCAAAGTAACAAGATACTTTTCCTTATCGATAGTAATATCCCTTATCTTTAATATAAGGTCTTTATTATCTTGTGTGTCACCAGTAATAGGCTTGGGTTCAGCCCTTCTGATAACAGCTTTAACCCTCGCAACGAGTTCCTTAGGATTAAAGGGTTTTGTAATATAATCATCTGCTCCCATTTCGAGTCCATGAACTTTATCAAACTCATCGTTTCTTGCGGTCAACATTATGATTGGTAAACGAGATAGTTTAGGATTATTTCTAATATAGTTACAAAGTTGAAAGCCATCGATTGATGGTAACATCAGGTCTAAGATAACGAGATCATATTTAAAGCTATTTAATTTCTTAAGAGCCACTTCACCATCCAGAGCATGATCAACATCGAAACCGCTTTTTTTAAGATTATAAGAGACGAGTTCAACTATATCTGGCTCGTCATCTATTACAAGAATTTTCTTCATCGCTCCATATACCCTTTCAATTCATTTATCCTTATCTCTTTAATTATTACTTTTCCTATTCTTTCAGGGAGTATAAACTTTATATTTCCTCCGCTTACCTTTTTATCGATCTTAATATGTCTCATCAAGCGTCTAATATCAATATCTTGTGGCAGATTGGAATATAAGCCATAGGAATCTATTACTGATTTTATTCTTAAAAGGTCAGTCCTATTAAGCAGACCCATTTTTTCAGAAAGACCTGCCTCAAAACTCATGCCAATCGCAACTGCCTCACCATGCAAAAAACGATTATAATTAGTCTCTGTTTCTATGGCATGACCCAAGGTATGGCCAAAATTTAATATCGATCTTAACCCAGACTCTCTTTCATCCAATGAAACTATGTTAGCTTTTATCTCGCAGGCACTTTTGATTATATGTTCAGTATGAAAGTGTGAAAGGGCTAAAATATCATCCCTATTATCTTCAATAAAATTAAATAACGTTTCATCCCATATAATCCCATATTTGATTGTCTCTGCCATTCCGCATAAAAACTCTCTTTTAGGTAAAGTATTAAGTGTTTCGACATCAATCCAGACAAGCCTTGGCTGGTAAAAAGTTCCTATCATATTCTTGCCCAAGGGGTGGTTTACTCCGGTCTTACCACCTACGGAACTATCAACCTGAGACAAAAGAGTTGTAGGAATCTGAATGAAACTTATCCCTCGCATGTAGATGGAAGCCACAAAACCAGTGATATCTCCAATAACCCCACCCCCAAGAGCAACTAAACAAGAATTCCTGTCGAGTCCTTGGGCTAAAAGCTCACTTAAAATATGATAAGACCAAAAGTAGTCTTTGTAACTCTCGCCATCAGGTATAAGCAAACTTATGGTCTCAAAGTTTGCATTCCTCAATGAGTTAACTACTTTGGCACCGTAAATATTGAAAACTGTTGGATTGCTGATAACTACAATTTTTGGAGTGAAATTGAACAGTAGGAGCTCTTTTCCTATCTCTGATAATATACCTCTGCCTATAAAGATGTCATAGCTTCTGTCTACAAGTTCAACTCTAACTTTTTTCACCGATATATCTTATCTGAATCCCTGTTGGGAACCTTTAGTATACCTAAAATAATTTATAATCTTTTTTAAATGCCTCATTATTTTATCACAATGTTATTGTTACAAAACAGCCTCATACTACAGATTTCTAATGGATTACATTATATCTAAATTCATATTCTTCCCTAATGAGGGGGAAATAGGTGACAGTAAATATTTTCATTATCAATTAAAGCAATTTTATTTGCTGCTACCTTTAATCATCCTTCATTCAAAAGAACAAAAATTTGATATAGTAATCTTACCCCCTTTTGCAGCAGCTCCGATCCAGTGACCTGCGCTACCTTCTATGATTATCTCTCCTCCAAGCATCTTGATGCCTATTGCATCTAAAGCGTTGCCTTTGACAATTATTTTGCCTCCTTCCATTCTCTCTCCTATAAAGTTTCTTGCATTGCCGTAAATTACCATCAAACCTCCCCTCATCTCTCCGCCTATATGATTGCCTGCATTTCCTGCAACATGGATCTCCCCACCCAGCATCTGAGTTCCCAGATAGTATGCCTTATCGCCTGTAATTTCGAGTTTACCTGCAGGATGCCTGTAACCAAGACCAGAAATACTCACTCTAAAGGCCTTTAGGTTAAGTTTTATGGTGTCATCGTTTCTCATTATCTCGTGATACATTCCTGATAAGAAGAAGCCAATAGAACCTCCATCAAAAAATTTACAGAGGTGCTCATTAAAGAGCTTTTCTACATCATTCAGTGTAAGTCTGATATTCCGAATTGTTTTTATCCCAAAAGAGAAGTGCTGCTCAATGGTATGAGGATCAACCTTCCAGAGGGGAATGCCCTTCGCAAAGTCAGAATATTCTTTAGCTACCTCATGGAGTCTATCATATTGAAGAGAACTCTCATATATCTTCTTTGAAGTTTTCTCTTTGTAATCATTTATTCTAATAAGATCAGGATTTTTAGATAATATCTTTAAAATATTCTGCATATTTCTTAAAGGCTTTACCAACAGCTATTTTTGCCATATCCCTCACATTATCTATTTCAACGAAAGTAACATCTGTAGGTAATGTATGTTTTATTAGTTCAAATTTCTCTGTAAAGGATCCTCCAGATTTTATCCACAAAATGGTGATTCTTCCTCTCATCTTCCTGAAATTGTTCAACAACTCTTCCAAGTTATGAATACCTGCATCGGTTATTAAAATATAATCAATATCATTTCGGCCTATGAGATTTTCCTTACGGAGGTAATTCAGGAAGTCCTCAGTGTGTAAAGTAGTCCCACCTCCCTGATAGGTTATAAGGGTCTCGAGAATCTTCTGCTTTTCGTAGGTTGGTTGAAGGTTTATGTTTCTGTCAGAAAAGTTAATGACGCCAACTTTTGAGCCATTTTCAAGGTAATTCTTCGCAAGGCAGAAAGCAGATAGCACTGCATAAGAGAGATTCATTTCTGGGTGAATCATACTCCCTGAAGAATCTATAATTATCACTGCATCAGGAGGAATGGCGTCACCATTGCCCTCAAAACCTTCAAAGGTGTACTTTTTAGCTATGCCAGGGATTAACATTCCGTAACTCTCAACTGGGTTATATTGGTCTATACTCTCTTCTATATTGAAATCTTTTATCTCGTTAGGATAAAGAGAACCATCTTTATATATTGATTCAATGTAAATTGTGTAATCCAAAGCTTTTATCTCATACCACTTTATATCAGCCCTTTGAAGCTCCTTTATTATTGTCTTGTCTCCGTGGCTTATTCCTGTTGAGATCTCTCTTAAAACATCCTCTACTATCTTACAGTATTCTACAAGACTGAGTTCTCTTGCCAGATTTCTCAAAGATTTTCTTATATCTTGTGGATTTAGCTCTCTGAGAGAAAAAGAACCAAAAGGGATTGTTTTTTCTTTTTCTACTAAATCCCGCATTATTAATGCAAACTTCCTAATATTTAGCTTAAGAAAAGTTTGATTTGTATTTAAAAAGTCAATTTCAAAAAGTGCCTTAACTTTATCTCTAAATTCTGGTTCCAAGGAAAAATCTCCAAAGTCTAACCCTGTGATTTCTTTATAGAAAGTCCTGAGAACCCTATCAGCTTTACTACAAGGCTCGATTAATCTATATGCTTCGGCTATTTCAGTTAATTCTTTATTGATTATCAGATCGAGATTTACCACTGTATCGTCGTAGAGGTTTCTTATTTGAGTTCTATTTGGGATATCACCAAGATAATGATTTTCCAATATTATTGTTTTAGCATCGTAGGGGTGTTTTGCCCAGTGATTTAGTTGATGATGAAAGATGCCAATAAGAGCTTCAGTAGTAAAATTAGTCAGAACCTTATTATTTATGAGAATTTTCCATCTTCCTGAAAAATCTATCTCGCATAAATCTATATCAGCAAGTTCAACTTTATAAATAGGTGGATAGAAAAGGTCTTGACGGGCTTTCTTGAAAAGCTCCATCAGGGAGTCTTCTGCTAACATTAAATGCCTCTTAAAAATGCCTTAAAGATGGGATGATGTTGTCTTTCTGAGACTTTTTTGACCTTTACAATATTACTCTCTTTTAAAGCAAAATATAGTTCCATTAAATAATCTCTGTGTTCATCCATCCTTTTTCTTACTTCAGATATTATCTCTATGAGTGCATAGAAGTTATCCGATGACCTTTTTTCAATCTGCCTAACTTCGCTCAACTTTCTATCACTAATGCTTACTCTATGCCATAGGGTATAGGGAAGTAAAACGAGCAAGTGTTCAAGGTTTACTTCTTTTTCTTTTAATAACCATGCAAGAGCTTTTGAATATTTGATAAGGCTCTGTTCAGCTCTGTTAGATATGCTATAAAGATCTGAACATATATAATTACAATAGTGACACCCTTGACACCTTGAAAATTCCTTTACAGTCGAATACTGGCAGTAAACTTCCTGACCAATGTAATCGAGAAATAGTTCAGCGTCTTCAGATATTTTAATGTCTCCTATCTCTCTTTTTATCTCTGTTATTTCTTCTTTTTTGGGGATATCTATATCAATACCCTTATCTTGAAATCTTTTTTCGATTTCTTCTTTAAACTCCTCGGACATTTTTTCTATATAATTGGTAACGACATCAGCTTCATCAGTAAGATTATGGGATAGAATAAAACTGATCATCTCCTTACTCAATGAACTCTCTCTAAGAAGATTATCATCCACTCCCCGTCTGATTGCCCGCTTTCTTAAAGGATGGAGGTTACCAGTCTCAACGGCTACATCAAATCTGTCACAAAGGGGTGGAATAAGCTTTGTGGTCCCAGTGTCATGATAATTAATTGTAGCTAAGAAAGCTTTTGGACTTTTAAAAATGAGAGTTTCACCCCTATAACTCCAGATGTTCCTATCAATCTCATTTAATACCATGTTTTGTTTGCCCACAGGTAGACGATTTATCTCATCTATAATGACTACAGGCGAATAAGGAATTATCTTCCACCTAACAACCTCTTTACCTTCTTTTTGAAGGGATCCAAGGTCAAGGACTGCTTTTATCTTCTCTTCTGTCTGCTCAGGATGTCCGTGAATAGTAGTAGCTTGAACGAACTCAAGGGGAAGTCCTTTAATGAGTGAAGCCATCCTTTCAGAGGAAGTCGTCTTTCCGCTTCCGTAGCCACCAAAAATTAGCTCCTTACCATCGAGTAAAAGAGTTAGTATACCGAAGAGAGTTACAGGATCATAGACATTTTCTGCTACAAAAAGATCTTCGTCTCCAAGATAAAGATGGCATGCAACAGTCTCATAAAGTTTATGAATCTTATCTTGCATCTTTAATTATTTTAACTCTTTTAGAAAACTTTTTTGGAAGAAATGAAAAAATGTTTTATCAAACTAAATATTGTAAGCTATAAGTTATTAGCTAACCTTAAATTACTCCACATAGTGGTCAATCTCTGTAGCTATGTTTAAAGCTTTTGTCGTATAACTTAGACTTTTTTTGTAAATTCATTTCAGAGGCATGAAGTGACTTTCCAATATAAATCAGAGCAGTTCTTTTGATATTTGCAGATTTTACAATGTCTACGAGATCCCTTAGCCTACCCCTTATAATTCTCTGGTCAGGCCATGTAGCCTTCTCTATGACCACAAAAGGAGTATCCTCAGGATACCCTTGTTTAAGCTCCTCATAAACTTCCTCTACCATCCCGATACTTAAAAAAATGACCATCGTTGCATTATGTTTTGCAAGACTACTTAGTCTTTCTTGTTGCGGAACAGGGGTCCTTCCCTCAATCCGTGTAAATATCACTGTTTGGCTAATTTCTGGAATAGTCAGCTCTTGCCCAAGAATCGCAGCTCCAGCTACCGCTGATGAAACGCCTGGAACTACTTCATAATCTAAGTTTAATTCGCGAAGTCTCTGAATTTGTTCTGATATGGCGCTATAAAAAGAGGTGTCTCCGCTATGGAGTCTTACAACTATCTTATCTTCAGAGACTGATCTTTGCATTATCTCTATGATTTCTTCTAAGGTTAATGCTGCAGAATCGTAAAGGGCAGCTTGTAAGCCTTTAAGTAACTCCGGATTTATTAAACTTCCTGCGTAAATAACTACGTCAGCCTCATCAAGCAGTCTTTTCCCTTTGATAGTCATAAGATCAGGATCACCAGGACCTGCGCTTACGAAAAAAATCTTAGCCATTGTTTATCCTCTTGTTTATGTAATCGTTAATAAAATCTTTTAATTTTGATATCTCTTCTTTGTGCGGTAAGGTCGATAAAATCTCTATATAATTTCTATCCTTAAAGATTTTAAAAGACCATTTAAAATTTAAGTCAAAGACCCAGGAAATTTGCATAAGTTTAAACTCGTTTTTACTCGATACCCTTGACAAAGGTATTATATGTCCTTCATAAATAAAATTTAATAGATTTGTATCATAACTAGGGATGTCAGATAATCCTAAAACTGCCGCGCTTCCAATTTTTTTAGAGTTGACAAAATATTCTTTAAATATCCGCCATATGTCAATTTTATCAGCATCTCTTATTAACTTCAAATAGAGGTGAAGAGTTTCATCCTCCATATTTGGCATCTTAAAAGAGTTGTGATACTTAACACATTGTAGAATTATTTGCCTTTCAGCGTAAGGTAATCTTTCAAGTATGTCTGCTTTCAGAAGAATATCGGCACCTAAAAAGCCGTGGTTAACAGAGATGCTATCTTTGAAGGTCTTATATCTTTTAACTTGCTCAAATCTACCAATGTCATGAAATAAGGCGATAGAAACAGCGAGATTTATTTCTTCATTGCATAAGTTTAAGCTGATTGCTAAATCCTTTATATTCCTACAAACATTACGAGTATGTTGTTCCTTTAAGAGTATATTGTCTTTTTCATCCTCGTCAGCAAAAGGAGTTGACCTAACATATTGAGTAAACCAATCTTCATATAACCGTAAAGTCTCATAAATCATAGCAAGTCACTTTTTAATAATTATTATAGAGAAGTAATTTAAGTCCTCACTTTTGATTTTAGTTAAATCACTGTATATCGCCTCTCCTTCCATCCCTATTTTTGAGACATAAATAGCTTTTTTTAACAGATTCATCTCATCAAGGATAGAAATTATTCTATCTATGACTTTGTGAACCTTCATAAGAATAACGGTATCAAAAGTTAACAATATATCTTTAATCTCATCAATATAAGTGGCAGGGATGACAGCTATCTTTTCATCGGCAAGACCAAGGGATGTTGCAGTTCTTGCAGCACAGGCATTAATGGATGATACACCAGGAACTATAATTATCTGTTGAAGTGGATTCAGCTCTAAAAGCTTCTCATAGAGATAAAAAAAGGTGCTGTAGATGGTAGGGTCACCAAGAGTTAGAAAAGCAATATCAATACCATCATTTAAACGAGAAGTTATCTGACAGACTGTCTCATTCCATAGAGTATCTAAACTCTCTAAGTTTTCCAATACTTTAGTCTTCTTCATGGGGAAATAGGCTTCAATAATCTCTTTATCATTAAGAGGTAAGACTTTTCTGACAATATCGAGGGCAAGGCTCTTGCCTTCTTCTCTTCCCTTAGGAACGCAAAGACAGGGCACCTCTTTAATAATCTTTACAGCTTTCAAGGTAAGTAATTCATAGTCTCCAGGACCTACTCCAATAGCATAAAGAATCCCTGACATTACTCCTGCCTACTTCCTTTGATTACAAAAACAGGATTTATAGCTGAGAAAAAATTTCCGCCCCTCAGATTTTTCATTCTTGAGACTGATACTTGGACAACTTCTACTTTATAGTTAAATCCTTGTAATAAAATAATAGCATCAGAAAGAGTTTCCCATTTAGTAGCATTTATTACTAATGTTGAGATTGATTCACCCACGAGAAATTCGATTATATCTCTAAGTCTACCACCACTTCCACCTATAAATACTCTTTGAGGTGAGGGAAGACCTTTAAATGCTTCAGGGGCTTCACCTTTAACTACATGGACATTTCGGATATTGAATCTCTGTAAGTTATTCATAATGTGTTTGATCTGATTTTCATCTTTTTCAATAGCATAGACTTTAATGGAAGGTGATAATTTTGCACATTCAAGAGAGATAGAACCAGAACCTGCACCTACATCCCACAATACCCCTCTATAGGGAAGTCTCAATTTATGTATCGTCACTGCTCTAACTTCATCTTTGGTAATCATCCCTCCAAAATGGGATAGCTCATCCTCTGAGATGCCAAAAATTACTCCTTCTCGATCTAAAAGTTCGCTAACTTTATCAAAGGATTCGTTAATGATTATAACTAAATTTGGATGTTCAAAGGTTTTATCTTTTATCTCCTTAGGTAGACCAACAGTAATTCTCTCATCAGGATATCCCAACTTTTCACACACATAAACTTTTAAAACTTTATCAAATCCTGATAAATAGAGCTCCTTTGCGATTTTTGCAGGATTATTCTCTCTATCCGTCAATATGAGTATCTTTTTATGAATCGTAACTAAATAGGGTAGATCTTCGATCTCAAAAGGTAGATCTCTTCTTTTTAAAGGGTCTGGACCTCCGTGGAGACTCATTAAGAAAGTATCATCCCAAGACTCTTTAATTCTTGAGAATGCCAATTGAATGCTTGATAAATCTGGTATTATCTCTACAACATCTTTACCAAATTCTTTTACAGCCCGTCTTCCAATACCATAGAAAAGGGGGTCACCAGAAGCAAGAATAACAATGTTTTTAGAACTATTTAAATTTGCTCTAATAAACTGGAAGGTCTCATCAACATTATTAATCACTTTTACCCTTTCTTTTACTTCTTCATAAAGCTCAAACTCTTTAAAGAGAACAGAAAGCCTCTCTGAGGCTAAAATGAAATCAGCCACCCTTAGTATACTGTGAGTAAGGCTATCTAAGGGCTTATAGCCAATCCCTATTATATATAATCTTTGCATATCAGGAGACTATTAGGCCATCTACTATTGTAATGATCCTATCTGCATAGGAGGCTATGTTCTTGTCATGGGTAATTAGTATAATCGTCTTACCCTGTTTATTCATCTCTTTAAGCAGATTCATAATCTCTGTAGATGTTTTTGAGTCCAACTGACCTGTAGGTTCATCGGCGAGCAAAAGATCGGGGTCATTAATGAGTGCTCTTGCAATAGCAACCCTCTGCTGTTGTCCTCCTGATAACTGATTAGGTTTATATTTTAGCTTATCTTCAAGACCTACAAGCTTCAATATCTTCTTGGCTCTATTCTTATAACCTGAAGAACCCTTCTCCACATATAATGTTGGTAAAAGTACATTCTCTAAGACTGTAGCATAGGGAAGTAAGAAAAAACTCTGAAAAATGAAACCTATATGTTCGTTTCTTATTACAGAAAGCTCATTATCGGAGAGATGAGCCACTTCTTTACCCAACAACAAATAACTACCTGTTGTAGGAGTATCAAGACAACCTATAATATTCATCAGAGTTGTCTTTCCAGAGCCAGAAGGACCCATTATGGCAACAAATTCACCCTTTTTAATTTTAAGATTAATTCCTTTTAAAACCTTTACTTCCTGTTCTGCAACAAAGAAGGTTTTTGTGATCTCCTGAAGAACACAGATATAGCTATCATCCATAAACTTAACTCTAAGGCTTAGTCGGAGGGGGGAGTATCAATTTAGTAGCTACTATATCGCCTTCTTTAACCCCTGACACAATCTCTGATCTATTTTCGCCTCTTAAACCGACCTTAATCTCTACCCTCTCTACTTCCTCTTTATCCTTTACCTTGTAAGCTACCTGTTTTCCTCTCTCGAACTTTATAGCAGAATTTGGGATAGTAAGTACATCCTTCTTTTCTTCAAAGATGATCCTTACATTTGCAGTCATCTCTGGTCTCAAAAAAATAGCATCTTCCTTTTTTACTTTTACTATACAAAGATAGTATACAATATTGTCCTTAACAACCGGTTGTGGATAAATCTTCTCTATTTTACCCTTGAAGAGCTTATCAGGAAATGTATCCACATAGTATTCCACATCCTGGTTAAGGTTAACTCTGCCTATCTCGGTCTCATCAATATAAATCCACATCTCTAAACGAGTAGGATCAATGACTGTTACTAAGTTTGCAACCTGAAGTCCTGCAACAATAGTCTCACCTTCTTGAGCTGTCACTTCTGATACCACTCCATCTATAGGTGCGTGTATCCTTGTGTATGAGAGTCTTGTTTCTAATTGCATAAGATATGCTGTTCGTTCTTTCAAGGAAGCTAAACTTGCCTCTAACTGGTTTTTGGATTTATCTACCTGATCTTGGGTAGTATACTCGTATTTGATTAGTTCTAATTGTCTCTCATAGTTTACTTTTGCATACTGGTAATTAGCTTCGGCCTCCTTAATTAATGCCTTTTGCTGTTCAATCAATTTCTGAAGCTCTCTATCATCTATGAGAGCTATTAATTGACCCTTTTTCACTCTGTCACCCACCTTAACATGCATCTTTACTATAGTCCCGGTAGCACGAGCTCCAACTTTTACTACAGCTCCAACCTGAGGTTTAATTATCCCAGAGGCTACGAGCACTCCTTTAATAGTACCCTTCTCAGCTTTTGCAGTTTCTATTATTTTAATAGATGGTTTTTGAAAAAATTTTTTGTAAGCAAAAAAACCACCAATCGCAAATAATAGAAGAAAAAAAGAGACAATGAGCAATGACTTTTTCATAGAACCTCTTTATTTCATTAAAGGTATTTTAAAAAAGCTTATTATCAAAATTCTTTAAGTATACTTACCTGCTAACTTTAATCTCCCAACTACCTTAATCAACTAAAGAGCATCCATAGTTAATGGAATTTAATAAAAAGCTTTTGGTTTGATAGAAAATCCATGGATGGAACACTTAATAGTCTATTTTAAGATTATCACCCGTCTGTATTCCCATAGTATTTTTGATCTTACCTACTTTAGAGTAGAAAGATTTTCTATCCCGACAATTCGTTCCAGAGCAACCACCGATAAAATCACAGACAATTTTGAGTTAATGGTCTGCTCCCTTGCATTTGCTAAAGCGCTCTCTGCTTGAATTAAAGTAAGCATATCTCCTTTCCCAACTTTGTATTCACCAAAGGCTTGCTTATAGTTATGCTCTGCCAATTCGAGCTGTTTTTTGGCAACCTTAAGTTTGTTTAAAGCAGTAATGATATCTTCATAGGCTTTATATGTCTCGAGTTGAGCAACTCTTTTTATCTCATTATATTTTTCAACAGCAACACTTTCTTCTATTTCGGCAGATTTTCTTCTAAAAAATTTCCCCCACTCAAAAACATTCCATGAAGCAGTTAAAGCTATTACTTTATCTTCCCGAGAGATAGTATTAACACCTCCATCAGTCTTTGTATAAGAGGCAGAGGCAGAAATTAAAGGATAAAACTCACTTGTAATCAATTTCTTATTGTTTTCTAAAATCTTCACAAGATTTCCTGCTTTTATAACATCAGGTCTGTTAAGAGCCTTATCCAAAACTTTGGCTCTATCAGGAAGATTTAACTCTAAATCGAGGGTCCCTTTTAGATCCCTTTTTTCATCAACTGGCAAACCAATCAGAGAATTTAATTCAGATAAAGCCTTATTATAGTCTCCCTCTGCCTGTATTAAATTATACCTTGCCTGCTCAAGCCTTACAGAAGCTTGTAAAACATCAAGTAGTCTTGCTACCCCAAGTTTATATCTGCCTTCTGCAACATCAAAATCTTTTTGAGCATCCTCAAGTTGAATCTTTCTCTGTTGTATAGTTTCTTTAATTGCAAGAGTTCTATAAAAGGCACTTTTAACCTTGAACCTTAAATCTAATAAGGAATCCCTTAGACTCTCCCTTTCGTTCTCGAGATTCAATCTTGTAATGTCTCTATTAGCAAATCTTCTGCCACCGTCAAAAAGTAAGTAACTCAGAGTAAGACCATAAGACTTTGATTCATCATCAGTGGATTGTGTGTAACGTCTGCTCTTAGTGAAAAAACTATCTAACTCAGGCAGATAGGGTGAAAGAGAGGCATCATAAAGAGCTTCCATGGATTTAATTTTGAGAACTGAAGCTCTATATTCGGGGAGGTTCTCTATAGCAAGCTGAATGGCTTCATCGGCAGTTAAGGCATTTGATATTATTGGAAAAAGTAACGAAAAAACACAATAAAAAAAAATAGATAATAAACAAGTTTTTTTATTGAGCTCATTTACACCCATAATCTTCTAATTATAGCATGAGTTCAATGTTAATTATCCAATAAACGAATTGCCTCATCAAAATCTAAATGAAATACTGTAGCCTTTATTGATTGAAGACTCCACTTAAGGGAGACAGAAATCATGGGGACTCCAAAAAGTCCTTTACAAGAGGGACTTTAAAACCAAACTTGCTATAGAAAAAGTAATTCATGCTATTTTTATATTTAGTTTTTTTATGTGAGGCAATAGGGAAGAAGATTTCGATGTTCATGGAACTTAAGAAATTGTGAGTATATCAAAAAAAGTATAAGATGGCAATTTGATAAACTCAAGAAAGAAGGGGCAAGTAACCTTGCCCCCTTCTTTTAAGA
>CAYPJO010000010.1:0-40068 GCA_964411065.1 uncultured Thermodesulfovibrio sp. | reverse complement strand
GCAATGGGGAAGAAAACCATTAAAGGAATTTACACAGAAGTATTGACATTACCGATAAAATACAAATTGAAAAAAAGTGCTTTTAATTTTAAAATATTATCTTTAATTAATAAATAGCTACGGAGGTAAAGATGTCTGATATCTTAGAGATCAGATGGCATGGAAGAGGTGGGCAGGGAACTGTTACAGCTGCTAAAGTCTTTGCTGATGCTTGCCTAAGTGGCGGAAGGCACGTTCAAGCATTCCCTGAATATGGACCTGAAAGAGCAGGTGCTCCTCTTAGAGCATACAATAGAATTAGTTCTAAGGAGTTACGTATGCATTGCCCAGTGTTAAATCCAAGTATCGTTGTTGTTGCCGATCCTACCTTGCTTGATACCATCGACGTAACTGAAGGGACTCCTGATAATGCAATTTTCCTTGTGAATTCATCAAAAGATCCAGCAACCATCAGAAAAAAGCTTAAAGTTAAAGACACTCAGAAGGTCTTTGTAGTGGATGCCACAAAGATTGCAATAGAGTCATTTGGTAGACCATTGCCTAATTCTTCATTAGTAGGTGCGTTAGCAAAGGTTAGCGGAGTCGTATCCTTAGAAACTATTTTAGAGGATGTTAAAAAGAGTTTTGGGAAAAAGTTCTCACAAAAAATAATCGATGGCAATCTTGAGGCTACTAAAAGAGGTTTTGAGGAGGTAAGGGAAGGATGAAACTTAAAGGTTGGAAAGAGATGACTCCAGGCGCTGTGATTTTAGAGCCTGGAAATTCGATGAATTTTAAAACAGGCTCATGGAGAGCTTATAAGCCTGTATGGATTAAAGAAAATTGTATACAATGTCTTTTTTGCTGGCTCTATTGCCCCGATATGGCAGTGAAGGTCAGAGATGGCAAAAGGGAAGATTTTGATTATGAATATTGTAAAGGTTGTGGCATATGTGCTTTAGAATGCCCTGGCAAAAAAGGCAAAAAGGCAATTGTAATGGAAGAGGAGGGGAAATAGATGCCTAATGTTTATGCAGTTACAGGAAATGAAGCGGTTGCAAATGCTTTAAGGCAGATAAATCCAGATGTTTGTGCTGCCTATCCAATAACACCCCAAACCGATCTTATGCAAAGATTTACAAGTTTCGTATCCGATGGATTAGTTGATACAGAGGTAATTCTTGTAGAGAGTGAGCATAGCGCAATGAGTGCTTGTATTGGTGCTGCTGCAGCAGGCGGTAGGGTAGTAACTGCAACTTCAGGACCTGGCCTCGCTCTAATGTGGGAAATGCTCTTTGTAGCATCAGGAATGAGGTTGCCAATCTTGATGCCTGTTGTGAATAGATCCCTCTCTGCTCCCTTAAACATACATGGTGACCACTCTGACGCTATGGGAGCAAGAGATTCGGGATGGATACAGCTGTGGTCGGAGAATGCCCAAGAGGCTTATGATAACACGATTCAGGCCTTTCCAATTGGCGAAGATATGGAGATAAGACTACCCGTAATGGTTTGCTTGGATGGCTTTATAATAAGCCATTCCATTGAGCGAGTCGAATTTCTTGATGATGAAATAGTACGAAACTTTGTTGGTGAGTATAAACCAATGAATCCTCTCTTAGATATTAAAAATCCCAAAAGCTATGGACCCCTTGTCTTACCAGATTCATATATGGAATATAAAAGGATGCAACACGAAGCAATGTCAAAGGTAAAAGCTGTTGTGCTTAAAGTAGCGGAGGATTTTGCAAAAATAAGTGGTAGAAAATATGGTATATTTGAAACTTACAGATTAGAAGATGCAGAAATAGGCGTTGTCATACTCAACTCTGCAGCTGGAACAACAAAAGATGTTATTGATGAATTCAGGCAAAAGGGCATTAAAGTAGGTTTATTAAAGCCAAGGCTGTTTAGGCCCTTCCCATATGATGAAGTAGGAGAAGCACTAAAACACCTTAAGTGTTTATGCGTTCTCGATCGCTGCGATTCTTTTGGAGCTTTTGCACCTCTTTATAGCGAAGTGGCAGCCAGCCTATATCATTATGATAAAAAACCTATTTTAATAAATAAAATTTACGGCTTAGGCGGAAGAGATTATATGCCTGAACATGCAAGGCTTGTTATAAATGAACTCATTGAGATCGCAAAAACTGGTAAAGTAAAAACCTACAAAGAATATATTGGAGTGAGGGAATAGAATGGCTACACCATTAAGCTTAAAAGAGCTTTCTAAAAAAGAGATACTTTTTGCACCAGGCCATAGGATGTGCTCAGGATGTGGGGCACCTATCGTCGTTAAGATGGTTCTGCTTGCCTCAGAGTATCCTGTTATAGCCTGTTCTTCCACAGGGTGCCTTGAGGTCTCCTCTTGTATTTCATACTATACTGCCTGGAAGATACCCTGGATACATAGTGCCTTTGAGAACGCAGCAGCAACTCTTTCGGGTATTGAAACTATGTATAGAGTCTTAAAAAAGAAAGGCAAATTCACTGATGAAATAAAATTTATCACATTCTGCGGCGATGGTGGAACATACGATATTGGTTTCCAGAGCCTTTCAGGCGCCATGGAACGCCAGCATGACATGCTTTATATATGTTACGACAATGGAGCTTACATGAACACAGGTATTCAGCGTTCCAGTGCAACACCTCTTGGTGCCGATACCACAACTTGTCCGGCTGGAACGGTGATACCTGGCAAATTACAACAAAGAAAAGACCTGACTAAAATCATGGCTGATCATGGAATCCCCTATGTAGCACAGGCTGCAATCAGTCATTGGTCAGACCTTATGAGGAAAGTTAGAAAGGCTCTCGAAATTAAAGGTCCAAAATTCATGAATATACTCGCTCCTTGCAATAGGGGCTGGAGATCCAGAAATGATGATGCAGTTTTGCTAAGTAGACTTGCAGTTGAGACCTGTTACTGGCCTCTTTATGAGATTGAGAATGGTATTCTAAGAGTAACCGTAAAACCAAAAGAGAAAAAACCGTTGGAAGAATTCCTTAAACCACAGGGAAGATTTAAGCATCTCTTTTCTCCTCAGAATGAATGGTTACTAAAAAGAGCTCAAGAAGATGTAGATAGATACTGGGAAAGGCTTTTGAAAGAAGAAGCTTGTTTTGCAGGGGATCAAAAAGAAGAAAAAACTGAGGAAGTTCAGTAGTCTTTAACTACTAACCTTAATGAGTTAGGCACTACCTCGATCCTCAATGGGGTAGTGCCTACATAATCTCCATCAATCTGAACCTTTGAATGCCCCCAGATTTCTACTTTTTTTGCCCTCATGTAACTTATATCTCTAAAATTAAGATGTTTTTTTAAAGCCATACCGATGAAATACTTTAATATACTAAATCGACTCTTTCTATGGGCAATAAAAATATAGAAGGTCTCATCTGTGAGCTTTGCATGAGGTGTAAATTTAAAGTTGCCTCCGTAACAAGCGGACTTGCCAACAACAGAAAAATAGCCTTTTAGAGAGATCTTCTTTTCATCAACAAATTCCATCTTTTCAATTTCTAAGGAGTCTCCTGTCTTTATAATTTCTGTATCGTAAACAATGACTTTAAAAGGTTCGGGATTATAATTGCATAAAACCTTCAAACCACTCGTTATATATCCCAATTTGCCGAAATATCTTTTAATCTTTCTATTAACTCCAAAAACGGCCTCCCCATCAAAACCAATGCCAGCCATAAGGAGAAAAAATCTTGGATCTTTATGCTCCTTCATAAAGGTGATTCTTCCAAGATGGGCTGATTTAATAGTACCAGACAAAATGAAGTCTATTGCTTTAGCTATGCTGTTTGGCATTTTTAATTCCTTTGCAAGAACAGAGGTCGTGCCAACAGGCAAAGTAGCCATAGGAGTATTTGAGCTTACAAGGCCATTTGCAACCTCATTATATGTTCCATCTCCCCCTGCAACAACAAAAAGGGTAGAGGTTCTATCCCTATTATCCCTTGCAAAAGCCTCAGCATCCCCTTTATTCTTAGTAAGAAATAGTGTGGTATCAAAGCCTTTTTTTTTAAAGATTCTAAAAGCTTTATAAATTTTCCTTAATGCATAACCGCCAGCAATGGGATTTCCAATTATAATGATCTTTTCAAACAAGTCTTCTAACCTGTAATGAATTTTAACTAAAAATTATATTCCCTCTGTATTAATGAAAGAATTATTTTGCTTTGCCCTTTATCTCTTTTCTTGACATTCTGTTCATTTTTAGTTTTTTTTCATAGAGACAAAAGAGTAGTATATCATACCATATACTACTCTTCAAAAGTAATTTCTCTGCCTTTGTGGATTGTATTTAGTAGCAAATATTTGAGATACTGATTCCCTAATCTTATCAGCAGTGCCGATTTACCCTGACAAAGAAAGGGTATCCTTAAAGGTTTTGGTCGATCTCCTAAGGCTATTCTTCCTTGCCGCAGGGCCTAAAATTTTGTGCCTCCCCTTGTCAATCATAAATAGTTGATTGTTCTGTCTTGAGTAAAACCTTTAAATTGCAATCTTAATTTGCCTATTCAAGAGTAATCGATATATAGCACCTAATTAGGATTATCACGTTTAGCTTAAAAGAATTAGGGTAAATAACTTCAAAAAAAGAGGAGGTTTCAAGTTACCTCCCCTTAACTCTTTGGAAATGAAAAACCCTTAAAAGAACAAAAACAATTTCAAACCTTCTCAAAATTATCTTTAGAAGCCCCACAGACTGGGCATGACCAATCATCAGGTAGTTTGTCAAAGGGGGTGCCAGGTGCTACCCCTGAACCAGGATCCCCCTGTGCAGGATCATAAATATAACCGCAGATACTACATTTCCACTTATCCAAATTTTTTTCCTCCTATGTTAGATATTTTGATACTATCATTTTAAGCTTACTCTATTATTATATAATACCTTCAGCACTGTCAATTCTTTCTAATTTAATCTTTGTTAATCTTTGTGCAACCATCTCGATCACCCTGAGTCTAATATTATCAAATTCGATTGTCTCACCGATTGTAGGTATCCGTTGTAAATGAGTCAACACAAAGCCACCTAATGTCTCATATTCATTCGATTCAGGTATATCTATACCATAATCATCACGGAGGTCACGAATAGAGATAGAGGGATCAATTATATAAGATTTATCAGGCAATTCAATCACTGGGTTCTCTGTGTCATACTCATCTCTAATTTCGCCCACAATCTCTTCCAATATATCTTCCAATGTTACTAAACCAGTTACTGTTCCATATTCGTCTACAACAATAGCCATGTGCAATCTCCTTTTCTGCATTTCTCTAAGAAGATTACTTATTTTCATTGTTTCTGGGATAAAAAGTGGTGGTTTAAGCTTTATGACTTTACTAATGTCAGCCTTGTCCTTATCAGTACGTAAAAGTATGTCAAAAAACTCCTTAACATGAACGATGCCTCGAACATCATTAATATCTTTACCAATCATAGGATAACGTGAAAATTCCTCTTCTGAAATGACTGAGATAATCTCATTAAAAGACATATTCGTCCTTAAAGTAACCATTTTAGGAGTAGGAACCATGATTTCTTTAACAAAGGTGTCTGTAAACTCAAACACTCCATGGATAAGTTCTTTCTCTGCAGGTTCAAATACGCCCTGTGATCTACCTTCTTCTATTAGATGCTTGACTTCCTCCTCTGTTATATACTCTCTCTTTATATATGCCCTTTTACCAAAGGGTTTGAGTAAAATATTGGTACTTGCAGTTAGCAGGGTTACAAATATATTAGCAATTTTAGAAAATTTATAAAGATAAGGAGATACTGCAATGCTAATCCTTTCAGGGTATTCAATAGCTAAAGTTTTTGGTATCAACTCTCCGAATAAAAGACTGAGATAAGTTATTGCTATAACCACAATACCAATAGAAATTGCATCTGCAGAAGCTGAAATCAAAGAGATAGGTGTTTGTTTTATAAGTGGGCTGAGGGTTGCGACTGCTGTAGCACCTCCTATGGCTGAAGCTATAGCTCCAGCTGCTGTAACCCCAATCTGGATGGTTGCGAAAAACCTGTCAGGATGTTCCTTAAGATGATTAATATGTTCAGCATGCTTTATACCATCTTCCATTAGCTTCTTAATGCTACTTCTTCGAACACTAACAATTGCGATCTCTGAAGCAGCAAAAAAACCGTTCACTAAAATAAAGATTAAGATAAGAAAAAACTCAAGCCACATTTAATTTTCTTATGATTTCTTCGGCAACCTCTGAGGTAGAAGCTATGAAAGAAGAATCAGGAGGTTTCAAATCATAGGTAAGATAAATCCCCTCTTCTATAACACCTGAGACAGCTTTTTCGAGTTTATCAGCAGCTTTCTCCTCTCCTAAATGCTTCAACATCATTACTCCGGAAAGTATCAAAGCTAAAGGGTTCATTTTGTTTAACCCCTTGTACTTTGGAGCACTGCCATGAGTTGCCTCAAAAATAGCGAATTCATCACCAATATTTGCACCTGGAGCAAGACCTAAACCGCCTATTAAACCTGCTGCTAAGTCAGATATGATATCACCATAGAGGTTTGGTAAAACCAAAACATCATATAGTTCAGGTTTTTGAACCAATTGCATGCACATATTATCAATAATCTTATCTTCGAATTCTATATCAGGATAATCCTTTGAGACAGATCTTGCTACCTCTAAAAAAAGTCCGTCAGAATATTTCATAATGTTGGCTTTATGGACAGCCGTCACCTTTTTTCTCTTATTCCTTCGTGCATATTCAAAGGCAAATCTTACTATTCTCTCACTTCCAAAAAAAGATATAGGTTTAAGGCTTATGCCGGAATCAGATCTAATAATCTTGCCAGTTCTTAAATAAACTAGATTTATTAACTGAGAAGTCTCCTCTTTTCCTTTCTCAAATTCTACACCGGCGTACAGATCTTCAGTATTTTCCCTGATTACTACTAAATCGACATTACTATATTTTACATTTATGCCTTTGAAGGTTTTACAGGGTCTTAGACAACAATAAAGGTCTAGCTCTTGTCTTAATGTTACGTTCACGCTCCTGAAACCTTTACCAACAGGAGTAGTTACAGGTCCTTTTAATGCAACCTTATTCCTCTTAATTGAGTCTATAACCCCTTGTGGTAATGGTGTACCTTCTACTTTGTAAACATCTTCTCCAGCATTCTGTACATCCCACTCAAAGTGTACACCAGTTGCTTCAAGGACTCTTTTTGCTGCTTCAGCAATCTCAGGACCAACTCCATCTCCTGGTATAAGTGTAACTTTATGCATTGGCTCTCCCCTATGGACACACAGAGAGTATCTCTCTAACAATATCAGGATAGTTTGCTATAAATTTTAGTTCATCATCGGTAAGAGGTTTTTGAGTGTGTAGATTTGCATACTGCACAATTTCTAAAATTCTCCTTGCTTCATTGTCATCATGAAATTCTATGCCCAATTTAGAGTATACGTATCGAAATCCTTTTATACCACCATATTCCCCAGTGGTTATTATACGACCTGTCTCGGTTAATTCTGGTTCCCCTCTGCCTACATCCTCTGGATCATAGAGCTCATAATTTCTTCTATCTTTTAAAGCCCCATCTGCGTGAATTCCTGCCTCATGAGCAAAAGCATTTGCCCCAACACCAGGTTGATTGATAGGGATTGGAATGTTAAAGGCGTAAGAAGCATAACGAGCTATCTTCCACGCTTTTTTGAGGTCCACATGCTCATCTATTGGCACTTTTTCCTTCAGGGCATGAGAAAACTTTAATGCCAGTATTGTAGAGACAAGATCACAATTGCCTGCCCTCTCCCCGTAACCATTAATGGTGGTATTAATGTAAGCATCGGTTCCAGCTTCAATTGATGCTTGTGCGCCTGCTACAGAGACCGCTTCAGCCATTCCAAGATCATTATGACAGTGCATCTCTATAGGCATTTTTGTTGCAAGTGCAAGAGTCTTAATTCTTTCATAAATTGTTATTGGATCGTCCGTTCCAAGAGTATCACAATATCTAAATCTATCGGCACCGTGCTCCTTACCGGCAAGGATGAATTCTATTAATCTATTAAGCTCTGTTCTGGAAGCATCCTCTGCATTTATGCCAACTGTCTCTGCACCATAACTTTTTGCAAGTTTAATTGATTCTATTAGTGAACTTAAGATGTCTTTCCAGGTTTTTTTCCCCTGAAACTTTCCCTGAAGCATTATATCAGAAGTTGAAATCGAGATGTTTATGTGTTTGAGATCAGGGCAATTATTAAAGGATAGTTCAACATCCTCTGGAACTGCCCTACACCAACCCTCTAAATGAAGCCTTTTGATGACCCCTAACCGTGCAAGTTCCAGATTGGCGTTGATATATTTGACTTCATGCCTAATAGTTGGGAATCCAATCTCGCTTTGGTATATACCCATTTCATCGAGATAAATATTAAGCATCGTTTTAGACAACTTTGGAAGCAAAATTCTGGAAGTTTGTACTCCATCCCTGTTAGTTACGTCTATTAAATAAACTTTATGAGACATTTCCCCCCCTGTCTGTAATTAGTATTTGTTTAAAGGCAATCTTTCATTTTTTCTTAATTATCTCTCTTGGTAACGCTATTTTCCCCGATCTCACAAATTCTTTTATGCCAACAGGCTTCATAAGCTCTATGAAAGCTTGAATCTTCTTTTCATCGCCTGTTATCTCGATGGTATAAGTATGAGGACTCGAATCGAGAACCCTCCCTCTGAAAATTTCAACAAGTTTAAGAACTTCAGCTTTCTGTTCTTGCCTGGGAGCTACCTTAATCAAAATCATCTCTCTTTCAACATGATCAACCTCGGTCAAATCTACAACTTTTATTACATCAATTAATTTATTAAGCTGTTTTAAGATCTGCTCAACTACCCATTCATCACCAGAAGTTACTATAACCATTGTAGATATCTGAGGATCGATAGTCTCACCTACTGATATGCTTTCGATGTTATATCCTCTACCACTAAAAAGTCCTGCAACTCTGGAAAGAACACCAAACTTATTCTCCACGAGTACAAAGATAGTATGTCTCATCTACCTCCAATCCCCCTATTTAATTGCTTTTAATTTCTTCTCAGTTGCCTGCTCTTTCTCCAAAAAGATCATCTCATCCAAAGTAGCTCCAGCAGGAACCATGGGAAAAACTTTTTCTTTCCAGTCAACTACAAAATCCATAAAAATCGTTTTCTTAGTCCTGAAGGCCTCTATTAAAACAGGTTCAACCTCACTTGGTTTTGTAGCCCTTAATCCTATAGCCCCATAAGCTTCTGCAAGCTTCACAAAATCTGGAACTACATTAAGATAGGTATGAGAATATCTTTGATTAAAAAATAATTCCTGCCATTGCCTTACCATACCAAGATATTGATTATTAAGAATGGCAACCTTTACAGGAAGTTCATATGTCACAGCTGTAGCAAGTTCTTGAATGTTCATCTGAATACTTCCATCTCCTGCAATATCAATGACGAGCTTATCAGGATTTGCTATCTGTGCTCCAATTGCAGCTGGGAAACCATAACCCATCGTTCCTAAGCCACCAGATGTAAGCCATCTTCTTGGTTTGAGAAATTTATAAAACTGAGCTGTCCACATTTGATTTTGCCCTACTTCAGTAGTGATTATTGCTTCACCCTTTGTCAACTCAGATATTTTTTCTATTACAAATTGCGGTTTGATTACCTCATCACTATAAAAATATGTTAAAGGCCTATCGTTTTTCCATTCTGAAATTTGTTTATGCCAAGCCTTTCTGATCTCTTCCCAGGTCATATCTTTGGTCTCCTTTATAACCTGGTTAAGAACCTTAAGAACTCTTTTAACATCACCTACAATAGGAATATCTACCCTCACATTTTTTCTTATAGATGTGGGATCTATATCTATATGAATAATCTTTGCAGAAGGAGCAAAACCTTCTATTTTGCCAGTTACTCTATCATCAAATCTCATGCCAATTGCTATAAGTAAATCAGAGTTTTGGACACTTTTGTTAGCATAGTATGTTCCATGCATTCCCAGCATACCCAGAGAGAGGGGGTGATCTCCTGGGAAACTTCCTAAACCCATTAAGGTCATAGTGACAGGGATAGCGGTAAGCTCAACCAATTCGAATAATTCCTCTGATGCATTAGAAAGCACACAGCCACCACCAGCAATTATGACTGGTCTTTTAGCTTTAACAATCTCTTTTGCAGCTTTATCAATCATCCAACGATTTCCCTCATAAGTAGGATTATAACTTCTAATGTGAACCTTTTCAGGCCAAATAAAATCTGCCTTGCCTGCGGAAACATCCCTGGGCAAGTCTATCAAAACAGGGCCTGGTCTACCTGATCTTGCTATATAGAAAGCCTCTCTTACCAAAGTTGCAAGATCTTTTGTATCTTTAACAAGGAAATTATATTTTGTGCAAGGTCTTGTAATACCCACTATATCAGCTTCTTGAAAAGCATCATTGCCTATTAACATAGTTGGGACTTGACCTGTTATCACGATTAAAGGTATAGAATCCATATAAGCCGTTGCAATACCTGTAACTGTATTAGTGGCACCTGGACCTGATGTTACAAGAACTACTCCTACGCTCCCAGTTGAGCGAGCATAACCATCTGCAGCATGAACAGCTCCTTGTTCATGTCTGGTGAGTATCAATTGTATGTCTTTATCATCATAAAGAAGATCGAATATAGATAAAACTACCCCGCCTGGATATCCAAAAATGTGTTTAACTCCTTCTCTTTTTAAACATTCAATCAAAATTGCAGCACCAGTCATTTTCATCGATTTATCATCTCCTGAAATTAGAATGTATGATTAAAAAATTATCATAAAATATATTTAATTTTCCATCATACAACAAAGTCACTAATATAATCCTTATTTTAACCAAGATATCTATTCGCTTAATGGAGTTAAATTAATACTATTTTTATGAGCTCCTGTTGCAAAGATAAAAAATTTTTAGTAATAATTATACATACCCTTTGCTTAAAGAGTTTTATCTTAAATGCTCATAACTTTAACAAAAAATAATTACAATGAAATTCTATTAAAAGCTAAAGAAATACTCATAAAAGGGGGGGTCATTGCTTATCCCACCGAAACTCTATATGGATTGGGAGCAAAATACGATATAGAGAGCGCACTTGAAAAGATATTTCAACTTAAGAACAGACCTGAAGAAAAAGCTCTTACCCTTATTATCGGAAAGGTTGAACAACTATCTTTAATCACAGAATCAATATCACCTTTAGCTAAGGATCTCATAGAAAAATTTTGGCCAGGTCCTTTAACATTAGTCTTTAAAGCAAAAAAAGGACTTTCAGAGAGGCTTAAAATCAATAACACTATCGCTGTTAGAATACCAGGTGAATCCTTTGCACTAAGATTGGCAAGGTCAGTTGAGTTTCCTATTACTGCTACCAGTGCTAATATCTCTAATCTGCCAGCTGCTCAAGATGCAGAAACTGTTTTAAACTATTTTGATGGCAAGTTAGATTTAGTCATAGACGGTGGTAGATCAGTTAGTAAACAGCCCTCCGCTATAGTAGACGTATCAACTGAAACAATTAAGGTAATAAGGCAAGGTATAATTGATATCAATAGTTTTATAAAAAAGTAAACTAAGATTTTGAGAACCCTCCCCTTTCACTTTATATTTGCAATACCATTATGCGATAATTAAAGTATGGCTAAAGGGTTATTTTTTATCATTCACTTAGTTGCCTCCATACTTTTAATAGCTAATGTTTTAGCATCTTCACTACCATTTAATCATGGTAATCTCTCTTCTGACTCAAATATGATACAAACAGAGAAAGCTTATTTTGAGTTTATTTTAGGTACCATCGCTTTAAATGAAAGAAGATGGGAAGATGCCTTGAATCATTACCAGAATGCAAGCCATTTTGATCCAAAATCACCTTATTTAAAGACTCAAATAGCTACTATTTTGATAAAATTAGGTAGAATCTCTGAAGCATTGTCAGTACTTGAACAAAACCTAAAAGATAATCCAGATTATATAAACTCTTTGATGCTTTTAGGGGAAATCTACAATTCACAGAATAGATTAGAGGATGCTTTAAAGGTCTACGAGAGAGTAGTAAAGATAAGCCCAGACAACATTGAAGCGCTTCTTTTTTTGGGTTCTCTGTATCTTTCTAAGGGTGAAATTGAAAAAAGCTCAGAAATTTTACAGAACCTTTTAGCTAAAGATCCTCAAAACATTACCGGATTGTATTATACAGCAATAATAAGTATGAGACAGAATGACTTGGAGAAAGCTACAAAAAAATTCTTAGAAATCATAGAGTTAGCTCCCTTCTTTGACGCTGCCTATATGAATCTTGGAATAATTAGTGAAAAAAAAGGCAATTTTTCGGAGGCTGAAAAGTATTATAAAAAAGTTTTAGAGGTCAACCCTCATAACCTTTTTGCCAGAGAACGACTAACCATAATGTATATATCCGAAAAAGAATACAAAAGTGCAATTGAACAATTAAAACATATACTTATAGAACTACCCAATAATATTGATATACATAAAAGGTTGGGGCTATTATATCTGCAAGAAAATCAATATGATAAAGCAATCTCGGAACTTAGAATCGTTATTGAAGCAAGACCTGATGACGTTTCCTCAAGGTACTATCTCGCTATAGCTCTTACTGAAAGCGAAAGAGAGAAGGAAGCCATTGAAGAATATAAGAAAATATTATTACTAGATTCTAAAAATACTAATGCCTATCTGAATCTTGCCCTTTTGTATCTTAAAAAGAAACAACTCTTAGAAGCTGTCAAAATCCTCGAAGAATTATTAAGTTTTGAAAAAAGCAATCCCTTTGTTTTTGTCTATGCTAGTAATACTTACATAGAACTCAAGAATTATAAGCGAGCCGAAGAAATCTTGCTGGAAGGGCTCAATCATCATAGCGAAAATGATGAACTAAATTTTCAGATAGCCATAGTCTACGATAAAACAAGCAGATTCGATTTAATGCAAAAATATTTAAAGAAAGCCATCGAACTAAATCCTAATAATGCAGAGGCTTTGAATTATTTAGGATATACTTATGCCGACAAAGGAATCTATTTAGATGAAGCTCTTCATTTGATAAAGCGTGCCTTAGAACTTAAACCAAATAACGGCTATATAATAGATAGCTTAGGATGGGTTTATTTCAGACTTGGGATGCTTAAAGAGGCATTGGATACTATCTTAAAAGCATTAGAATTTGTGAAAGATGATCCTGTAATTTATGAACATTTAGGTGATATTTACTTGGAGTTAGCGAATTACGATAAAGCTCTTTCCGCATGGGCTGAAGCAATTAAGTTCCATGAAAAAGAGGAGGGTCTCAAAGAACGAGTAGAGAAAAAAATTGAAAGACTTAAATCCAGAAATATAGAATGACGTCACTATATTAATTTATTTCTAAATGTTCAAAATACATGCTCCTGCCAAAATAAACTGGTCACTAAATGTTTTGAAAAAAAGAGATGACAGCTATCATGATATCATCTCTCTTATGCATTGCATTAAACTTTTCGATGAACTGACTTTTGAATCCTCTGACAAGATTGAAATACTATCAGACTTAAACATACCCTTAGAACAGAATCTTATCTATAAAGCTTTATCATTACTAAAAGAGCGTTATTCAGTTAATAAAGGGGCGCGTATTATCTTAAAAAAAACAATTCCAACAGGAGCAGGTCTTGGTGGTGGTAGTAGTGACGCTGCCTATACCCTTTTGGGTTTAAATAGACTCTGGAATCTTTCATTAAGTAGGAAAGAATTAACTGAAATTGCTCTAAAAATTGGCTCTGATGTGCCATTTTTTCTCCATTGCCCTCTCTGTATAGTGGAAGGCAAAGGCGATATAATACATCCTCTTGATATTCACATTTCTTACCCACTCCTTCTGGTTAAACCTTCTATTGACATATCAACTTCATGGGCATATAAAAGACTTGCAGAGAGTAGATCTTTCCAAAAGCAACATCTTGAAATAGAAGCCTTTAATAATGAATTGACAAAATATAAAGATTATAGAGATAATATCAAGTTAATTCATAAAGCACTTTTACAAAAAAACATCGTTCAACTTAAAAACCTCTTAAAAAATGATTTTGAGCCTATTATAACTACACATTTTGCTGTCATCGGTGATATTAAGGAGAGACTGTTAAAAGCAGGGGCATCTATTGCAATTATGAGCGGAAGTGGTTCAGCAGTATTTGGGGTTTTTAAAGATACACAAGAAGCTTTGAATGCTTCAAAAGAGTTTCACTCTTTTTGGCACCAAGTAGTGGAGACTTTTTAAATCCAGTAGAAAAAAAAATATAAATTGGTAGGCACTTTTTGGGGCGTCGACAAGCGGCAAGTCAGCAGATTTTGGATCTGCCATTCCCAGGTTCGAATCCTGGCGCCCCAGTCCATAATTTATGGAGGTTTTTTAATGCCTGACGGAATCACCCTTCTCAGTGGTAATGCTAATAGAGCACTGGCACTAAAAGTTAGTGAACATCTCGGAATTCCCCTTGCAGATGCGACTGTTACCACATTTAGTGATGGAGAGATATTAATCCAGATTAATGAGAATGTTAGAGGCTCAGATGTTTTTGTAATTCAGCCTACCTGCAGCCCTGTTAACAACAATATTATGGAATTACTACTAATGATTGATGCTTTAAAAAGAGCTTCTGCCAGAAGAATAACAGCAGTAGTGCCCTATTATGGCTATGCAAGGCAAGATAGAAAAGTTCAACCCCGCGTTCCAATATCTTCTAAACTGGTTGCAGATTTAATTACCGCCTCTGGAGCAAACAGGCTTTTAACAATAGATCTCCACGCAGCTCAGATACAGGGATTCTTCAATATTCCTGTTGACCATCTTTATGCTGCACCTATACTACACGATTATTTCAGACGCCATGAATTTAAAGATCTTGTTATTGTCTCACCAGATGCGGGTGGGGTAGAGAGAGCCAGAGATTTTGCAAAAAGACTGAAGGCGTCTTTAGCTATCATAGATAAAAGAAGGGAAGTAACAAATGTCTCAAAGGTTATGCATGTTATTGGGGATGTTGCAGACAGAGATGCTGTAATTCTTGATGATTTGATAGATACTGCAGGCACGATTACTCAAGCTGCTATAGCAATTAAAGAAAAGGGGGCCCGAAGAGTTTTTGCTGCCTGTACCCATGCAGTACTATCTGGTCCAGCAATTGAGAGAATAAATAATTCTGTTTTTGAGGAAGTAATTGTTACCGATACAATCCCGGTTGAAAACAAAGTAAAAACATGCAAAAAGCTAAAAGTTCTCACAATATCAGCCCTTTTAGCCGAAGCAATTAAACGCATCCATCTTGAAACCTCAATAAGCTCTTTATTTAATTGATATACAAATACATATCTTGCTTTGGAGGATAAATGGAGACTTTTATATTAGAAGCTACAGTGAGGGGAAATGTTGGAAAAGGTGCTGCAAGAACCTTGCGGAGAAATGGATTTATCCCTGCAGTTATATACAGGGGAGGTGATTCTATACCCATTCAACTTTCAAAAAAAGAGTTAACTCAATTCATACAAAAAACAAGAGGAGACCAGGTTCTTGTTAAAATACTTCTTAATGGTGAAGTTAAGCAAGCGTTAATCAAAGATTATCAAATAGATCCTGTAACCGGCAATCTACTACATGCCGATTTTCAAGAAATTTTAACAACGGAAAGGGTAAGAGTAATGGTCCACATAGTGATCACTGGTGAGCCGGTAGGTGTTAAGGCTGGTAATGGCGTTTTACAATATGGACTCAGAGAATTAGAAGTGGAATGTCTACCTACTAACATTCCAGGCCATATAGAGGTTGACGTCTCAAACTTAGGAGTAGGACAATCTATCCATGTGAGTGATCTTAAATTAGAAGAAAACATTCGCATTCTAACTGATCCTGAAGAACTAATTGCCACAGTTACTGCCCTTAAAGAGGAACTGGTATCCCTTGAGCCTACCTCTGAAGTAGTAGAACCAGAGGTAATTAAGAAAGGAAAAAAGGTAGAAAAAGAACAATAATAATGTTTCCCCTTTTACATACCAAAATATCATTAAAGCTCTCTAATCATTAGAGATTTCCCTTGGCAAATATTATGTGGATCATTGTTGGATTAGGTAATCCTGGGAAGAAATACTTTCGCACACGCCATAATGTTGGATACCGCGTCATAGATCATCTTGCAAATATATTTAATATAAAACTCTTAAAGAGAACAGATTATGAATTTGGAAAAGGATTTTTCGAAAATATAGAGTTTATCCTTATAAAACCATTAACTTTTATGAATAGAAGTGGCAAAGCCCTTAAACAGTTACTAAATACAAAAGTAGAGGAGAATATGCAATTAATAGTTGTTCATGATGATATAGATCTCCCCACAGGCTCAATAAAAATTAAAAGGAAAGGTTCTTCTGGTGGTCACAAAGGAGTTAAGTCGATTATTGAAGAGTTATCTACAGAGGAATTTGTCAGAGTGAAAATTGGTATTGGAAAAGACTCAAAGATCCCGATTGAGGAATATGTACTTCAAAATTTTACACCTTCTGAAGAATGCATAATAAAGGACTCTATTGAGACTGCTTCAAAAGCTATTTTAACAATAATTACAAGTGGTATAGATGTAGCAATGAACGAATTCAATAAAAAAAGAAGTGAGCAAGAAAGCTTACAATCATTTAATCCCTCTTCCTGTGAGGAAAGAACATTATGAAAGCAAAAATAGATATCTTAAACATAAGTGAAGAAGATATTAAAGCAGATATTTTGATAATTCCTTTATTTGAAAATAGCTTACCCAAGTCTTATGAGAGGATTGACTCCCAATCAGGTGGATTACTCACACAGATAATCAAATCAGGGGAATTTAGAGGAAAATTGGGAACAAACACTCTAATTCATCTACAAAATATGAATATAGAGAGAATTCTCTTAACAGGACTTGGGAAAAAAGATGAGTTAACAGTTGAAAAAATAAGACAATCCGGTGGAAAAGCCTTTTCTTATCTAAAATCTCTGGGATTTGAACGGATAGCCATATCATTCAAAGAAATTGCAACATTAGAAGGAGTAATTAGTTCGAAAGTGAGCCTTCCTACCTTCTTCCTTGAAGGTGCCCTATTAAGTCTTTACAATTTCAACAAATATAAAAAAACTGAAGAGGCAAAGGAGATCAAAGAGATCATTCTGCTTTACGAAAAAGAAAAGATCCCCCTTTATTGGATTCAGACCCTTGTTGAAGCATCAAATTTCGCCCGTGACATTATAAACACACCTTCAAATGATATGACTCCTTCTCATCTTGCCGAGATAGCCAATTCTTTAGCTTCCAATAGGATAAGAGTTAAGATAATTGAAAAAGATGAAGCACAGAAAGAGGGGATGAATGCCTTTTTATCTGTCGCAAAAGGTTCCAATGAGCCCCCAAAGTTCATCATAATAAAGTACATGGGAGCTACAGAAGATTCAACACTCGTTTTGATAGGTAAGTCAATAACCTTTGATAGCGGTGGCATATCCCTCAAACCAGCAGAAGGAATGGAGAAGATGAAATATGATATGGCTGGCGGCGCTGTGGTCCTTGCCGTAATTAAGGCAGTATCACAATTGGAACTTCCTTTGAACCTTATCGGCATTTTACCTGCTACTGAAAATCTCCCAGGAGGTAGTGCAACAAAACCTGGCGATGTAGTGAAGACATTTAGCGGTAAGACAGTAGAAATAGTAAATACCGATGCAGAGGGTAGATTAGCTATTGCGGATGCAATAGGCTATGCTATAAAATATTTCAAACCAAAGGCTATTATAGACATAGCGACTTTGACAGGGGCTTGTAAGATAACCTTTGGTAATGAAGCTGCTGCAATGATGGGAAATAATTTTGAGTTGATGAATAGAATTAAAGAAGCAGCCTCAGAGACTTACGAAAGAGTATGGGAGATGCCTTTATATGAAGAATTTAAAGATTATCTCAAGAGCGATATAGCTCATCTCAAAAACTCCGCCGGTAAAGATGCAGCTCTACTCACGGCAGGATACTTTCTAAAGGAATTTGTTGAAGATATACCCTGGGTCCATCTGGATATTGCCAGTGTTGCTTGGAATGACAAAGATAAACCTTATATGTCAAAGGGAGCAACCGGCTTTGGCGTTAGACTACTACTAAGTTTTCTGAAGGAGCTATCACTATGCTAATTATTTTTCTTATTTCTTTAATCCTTTCTATATTTATTCCCAGTATCTCTTTTGCTTGGGGACCATTAACCCATATGTACCTTGGTAATGAGATCCTATCCTTCGCAACCATCATCTCACCTGCTGTAATTAATCTCATAAGAAAACATAAAGAGGATTTTCTATATGGTAACCTTATTGCCGACTCAATATTAGGCAAAAAATATATGCCTGATGCGAAGAATTCTCATAGTTGGGAAACAGGTTTCAAACTCTTTGATCTTGCCGATGCACCCTCTGAGAAAGCTTTTGTTTACGGTTACCTAAGTCATCTCGCTGCTGACACTGTTGCCCATGAAAATTTAACTATCGATAAATGGCAGATGAGTCATGCATGGATAGAATTAAAAGCAGATAGTCTCATCGACAAAATCTATTGGCTCCATTCAGTAACAATAAGCTCTTCCGTTCAAAAAAGAAACGATAGATTTCTTGAAGATTCCTTAGAGAGCTTTATATTTTCTTTTAAAACCAACAAAAGAATATATAAAAGTTTTATTTTTCTCTCTTTTTTAAATAAAAAGCGAAGATATGGAATAGATTTGGAGAAGATCAGTTGTCTTCATGATGAATCAATTATTCGAATGATAGATATTCTTCAAAATGGCAAAAACGCCTCTGTTATAACGAAAAGTCCCCTTTAGAATTTTAAGGAGGAAGGATAATGATTGAATGTACTATGGAGAAAAACAAGGAGTTTTGTAATTGCACTTATGAGCCTTGCTCAAAAAAATTTAAGTGTTGTGAATGTTTACACTATCACCGAAAGATGAATCAGTTACCAGCTTGTTTCTTCAATAAAGAGTTTGAGAGGACCTATGATCGCTCTATAAGTAATTTTTTAAGGATGCACAAAAAATAAATAGGCTTATCATTGGCACCCTAAACATTATTTAAATCTAAAATTTTGATGACAGAATTAAGCAGTCATCAAAATATTTCTCACTGAACCTCTTTAGCCCTGCTTGAATTAGCCATCTTCTAATCTCTGCAGGGCTATAACATCTCCCTCCTTCAGTTTGAACAAGCATGTTTACTGCAAAAATAGCACTCCTTGTAGGATTAGTGTGGCTGTTATCAATATAAAATTCTTGAACAACAATTCTTCCCTTCTTATTAAGAGCTTCTGCAGATTTTTTAATGATCCTTCTATTCTCTTCATCTGAGAATGCATGTAGTAGTTGACTTATGAAGATTAAATCATAGTCAGAGCCAATATCATCCTTTAAGACATCCCCTATTCTAAAATCAATTAAGTCTTTCGCTGAAGCCTCTTTTTTTATAATATCTCGAGCTATTTCGATAGTCTCAGGTAAATCAAAAATTGTTACCTCTATTCCCCTTTTTGCCATTTCAATGGCATATGTGCCAGGTCCGCCTCCCAAATCTAAAGCTCTTCTTACCCCTCTTAGTCCCATAAGTTGAATGACTTTTTTCGCTTTGAGTTTTGAAATATCGTGCATCCCCCTAATAAAAGATTCATGGTCATAGCGTATTTTTACCGGCTTACCAGTCTTAATAACTGAATCGAGTTCAGACCAATTACTCCATATGATATCCAAATGTTTAATAATGTTCCCATGATAATAAGGGCTATTAATTGTTAAAAACCGATTTGCCCTTAGAGTGTTTTTGTATTTCTTAGAAGATTTTTTTAGTAACTTAAAAGAAGTTAAGGCATCCAGAAGTATTTCTGTTGCTCGTAAATCAGTTTTTATAATAGAGACTAACTCTTCAACAGTTTTTGGGCTCTTCAAATACTCGAATATTTTTAGATTGTTTGCGGTTAACAAAATTCTAGAGGGCCAGTAGGCACTCCAGAGCATTCTAAGTTCTCTCAATTCATCCTGCAATTTCATAGTCAACCCCTTTTCAGTAAAAATTAAATAATGACCTTATTTAATTGATACTCTACAATGCCTGTGGCGCCAACACTTTTTAACTTGGGGATGAGATCCCTGACCTTTTTTTCATCAATTATTACCTCAATTGCAAACCAACCAGGATCTGCCAATTCAGAAATAGTGGGGGAATGCAAAGCAGTCAAAATGTCCAAAACTTTATTAAAAGATTTTTCTGGAACATTCATTTTTAGCCCAACTTTCTCTTCCGCTGCTAACGCACCCTTTAAAAGAAGGGCTATATTTTCTATTTTCCTTCTCTTCCACTTATTCTGCCAACTCTTTTTGTTTGCAATTAAACGAGTTGTAGATTCTAATATAGTCTCAATAATTCGTAGATTGTTTGCTCGTAAAGATGAACCGGTCTCAGTTAATTCGACAATAGCATCAGCAAGATAGGGGGGCTTTACTTCTGTAGCTCCCCATGAAAAATCAACTTCTGCCTTGACACCATTGTTTTTTAGATATTTTTTAGTATATTTGACCAATTCAGTAGCAATCCTTTTGCCTTCCAGATCTTTAAGAGTATTAATTGGAGAATTCATAGGGACTGCAATGACCCATTTTACTGTCCTAAATCCCTCCTTAGCATATCTCAAATCAGCAACCTCAATTACTTCCGCACTTTGTTCTAAAATCCAATCATATCCGGTAAGTCCGCAATCAAGAAAACCTCCTTCCACATATCTCGGCATCTCTTGAGCTCTGATCAGCATAGAGTGGATTTCAGTATCATCAAAAACGGGGTAATAGGAACGGGGCGATACAGTTATATGGTATCCGGCTTTTCTAAAGAGCCTTAAAGTTGCCTCTTGTAGACTCCCTTTCGGAAGCCCGAGTTTGAGGATGTTTAAATTATCCATATTGCACCCTTCAGTTCACAAAATATAATACCCCGCTCTATAGCGGGGTATTTATTATATAACAAAATTAAATCTTTTAGGAATTAGACAGAAGCCTGCTCAACACTCTTTAACCATACAAGCCTTGTACTGTTTATTACTGGTGAGTTAAGCAATTCCATCATCTCATCCATCTTCACATCCCAGCCTTCTTTGCGAACTATGGGCCTGAAGCAGATCTTACATTCATATTTTGTTAATTTATCAAGCTCTTCATCACTAACTTCTTCTATCTCAGCACCCATAGCCTTCGCAATATTTTCAAAAATCTCTGTATTCGCCATAACTTCAACTGGAGGTTCGACAGCTTGGCAGATAAACTTCAGATTCCCAAGATAATCTACAATTGAACCATCATCTTCCCAGAAAGTCGCAGAGGGAAGAACTAAATCAGCTTGTTTTGCAAGTTCGGTAAGATGGGAATTCTGAACAATCAGGAAATCTACCTTAGGGGCTATTTTTACAGGCACATTGCCGACTACATATAGCAGCTTTGTTGCTCCTTCAACCATCTCTTTGTAAGTTTTACCCTCTGTTGTAAGTCCCATAAGGAGCACACCTTTTGCGTTACTCTCAATAGGAACTGATAAAACAGCACCTTTGAAAAGTGCAAGGTTTGAAGCAGCTGAATACATAGCTGGACAGGTAATTACCACAGGATTCTTTGCAGAAACAAATAATGTAGCTGCTTTTTCAATTTCTTCAGTAACAGTTGCACCTGCCACTGCACTACTTAAATCTGCTGTTGATGATAGTCCTTTGTCTATTATCCCTTTTATGAAAGATTTCAAGGTTTCAACTGGATCGCCAATTAATTCAACCGTTGCGACAGAACCTAAGGCTGTTTCAGAGGAATTTATTGTGACTAATTTTGCCCCTCCGTTGACCTTTTTTCTAATAGTCGCATCAACACCTGCTAAAATTCTTTTCCACTGGCTTGGATCAAAATCAATTACTACAAACATATCTGCGGAATCAATATCAGCAGTGCTACAGAGTATAGTCTCTTTATCACCATACAAGCTTACAGTAGTATCGATGTTTTTAGTCTTAACTATGTCGGCGGCTAATCTTTTTAATGCAAAAGCATCCTCATTGGTGATCCCAGCTGTTGAGATGAAACCGGCGTTATCGCTCGCCTTCTTAAGTTCTTTTGCAGCAATATCAATAGCCTCATTCCAACTAATCTCAACAAGTTTACCATCGACTTTTTTCATTGGTGAAGTAACTCTGTTATGGTCAATAAGACAATCATAGCCAAAACGCCCATACGCACAAATGAATTTATCTGCTGAATTATCCTCACCCAAGGAATTGATCTTGGCTACCATATCATCCTTTGTGCTTATCAATATATCACAACTACTACCACACAGTAAGCATACGGAAGCCACTTTTTCATATTCCCACTCTCTTCCTTTACGGCTTCTGTCAGCCTCGACAATTGCATTGACAGGACATACATCGAGGCAACTCCCACAGAAAGTACATCCGCTTTCTTGAAGAGGCTTATCCATTGCAGTTGTCACCTTTGAACCGACGCCCCTTCCCATAAAATCCAGGACATTTGTATCCTGTTGTCTACAGATCCTTACACAACGTCCACAAAGAATACAATAGTCAGGATCTCTCATGATTAACGGATTTGCCGTATCCGGAGCATAACCAAAAGTTTTACGAGTAAAGGACGATTCCTTAACGTTCAGCTCATAAGCATACTCTTGTAATTTGCAAATACCTGCTTTGGTACAAGTCATACAGTCAAGGGGATGCATTGATACGATTAAATCAATAACGAATTTTCTCAATTCAGTGACTTTGTCAGTCTTAGTATTAACAACCATCCCCTCTTTAACTTTTGTATTGCAAGCAATTACAGGTTGTTTCTGACCCTCGACTTCTACAAGGCAGAGCCTACAAGCTCCAACTGGTTTGATTCCTGTGAGATAACAAAGGTTTGGGACATGAATACCTGCTATAGCGGCAGCATCTACAAGGTTCGAGCCTTCAGGTACTTGAACCTTTATGCCGTCTATTGTTAGATTCACCATATTTGCCATTTAATCATCCTCCTTCATAATGCTTGATATATTTATAAAATTTTTATAGGGTCAATTTAAAAAATCGCCATTACACTGCCGCAGTGGGTTCTAATTCCCTAGGTTTTACCTCTACGATAACGATAGCACCTGTGGGGCAGACATCAGGATAACATTCTCCGCATTTAGTACATCTCTTCTGCCTAATTTCAAAGGGTAAATAACCACCTAAGTATGGTTTTTTCGTCTCACCTAATATTGCATTGAATCTACAAACCTTAAGGCATTCACCACACATTATACATTTATCAGGAATTATTCTGAATTCGTAATAGCCCCCGCAATCTTTGGTAGGGCATATACCAGCTACATGTTCAGGATACTCGCCTATTGCAAGCCATTCCATGATGAATTTAGCAGTATCCTTGCCTTTTTTACATAAGGCACCTACTTGCATCTGTTCTGCAATCCTCTTAAGGGCATCTACATCAGCTTTGGTACATCTTCCTTCCACAATATTAGTCAACCTAATCTTTGCTTCATATGCACCAAAGGAACAGGGGAAACATCTGCCACACATCGGTCCTTTTAAAAATTCGGTTGTATAAAAGAGAGCTTTTTTAACAGAGCACTTTTCCCTATCTGCCTCTTTTCTTATATCATCAACTTTGATCTCTTTCTCTTTCTTCTCTTCGCTCATTTGACCTCCTTGACCTCTGTGGTCTGACTCTCTAATGTTGAAGTTTGTTTATAAACCTTCACTGCACCTATCGGGCATGCAGTTATGCAGGCTTTACACTTCACACAATAGTCTTGGTCAATAAAGAATTTATCTCTCGTTTCCTTTACTGCATCGTATGCACAAGCCTCTCTACAAAGCCCGCAGAGGAAACACTGTTCATTATCTATTACATATTTACCCAGTCCTGTACATACGCCTGCACGACAGAATTTATCATTAATATGCTCTTCATATTCTTCCTTAAAATACATAATGGTAGTTAGAACAGGATTAGGAGCTGTATTACCTAAGCCGCAAAGGGCACTCTCTTTGATTTGTTGCCCAAGTTTATAAAGCTTTTCCATATCACCTGGCTGCCCTTCACCTTTTGTTATTTTTTCCAGTAATTGGAGCATATGGTAGGTACCTATTCTACAGGGTGGGCACTTTCCACAAGATTCAGATTGCGTAAAGGAAAGGAAGAATTTTGCAACATCTACCATACAGTTATCTTCATCCAGAACAACCATACCACCAGAACCCATCATTGAGCCAGCCTTTGTAAGGGAGTCGAAGTCAACGGGCAAATCGAGAAGGCTCTCAGGCATACAACCACCTGAAGGTCCTCCTGTCTGAACAGCCTTAAACTTCTTCCCGCCAATTATACCACCACCAATATCAAAAACAACCTCCCTCAAGGTAATACCTGTCGGAACTTCTATTAGACCTGTATTAATAACCTTACCAGTAAGGGCGAAAACCTTAGTTCCTGGAGAGTTTGGAGTCCCAATTTTGGTAAACCATTCAGCTCCATTATTAATTATTCTTGGAACCCATGCATAAGTCTCTATATTATTAAGATTTGTGGGATATCCCCAGAGACCACCGTCAATCTCTGATAGTCTTGGAGGGCGAGCTCTTGGGAAACCTCTATGACCTTCAATAGATGTAACAAGAGCAGTCGCTTCACCACAGACAAAGGCTCCAGCGCCTTCTCTTATGCTAACATGAAAACTGAAATCTGTACCCAAAATGTTATCGCCCAATAAACCCAAAGCCTCAGCCTGCTCTATTGCGATAGAGAGATTTTTAACAGCGAGAGGATATTCATGTCTAACATATATAAATCCAAATCTCACATTCTCAATAGCATAGGCGCACAGAAGCATGCCCTCCAATAAACTGTGGGGATCTCCTTCCATTATAGATCTATCCATAAAGGCGCCTGGGTCACCTTCATCACCATTCGCAACTACAAAATTAATCTTGCTTCTGGCACTCTTTGTATGTCTCCACTTTCTACCAGCAGGGAATCCTGCTCCACCTCTTCCTCTGAGATTTGCTTTATCTACTTCGTCTAACACTTGATCAGGTGTCATAGAAGACAATGCCTTTACTAAAGCACTATAACCACCCACAGCAATATAGTGATAGATATTATTAGGATCAATCATGCAGTTATTATGGAGAACATGCCTTTCCTGCTTTGAATAAAAAGGAACATCGACCATCTCAAGGACAGGAGGAGCAACAATATTATCTCTATAAAGTCCACGACTGTAAGGAGCTTTAGCGCCAAAAGTAAAGGCTAACAGATCAGATACTTGGAAAGGCTTGACCTTTTGGTAAAAGATGTTTTGTGGGTCTACATTCATGATGGGGCCCTTCTGGCACATTCCCTGGCAACCGGTCTTGATTACCTCTACATCTAATCCCTTTTTATTGATCTCTTCATATAAAGCCTTCAAAACATCATGAGCCCCTGACGCAGTGCATCCTGTCCCACAACAAGCTCGAACTCTCTGTTTGTTTGGCGCAAAGAATTCAGCTTTTACCTTCTCCCTCAATTTTATAAAATCATCGAAATTTTTTAATCTTTCCATAGCTTTATCACCACCTATTCTTTTGTTGTCTCTACTGTCTCTTTTTCCTTAATTCTCTCTTTTTCTAATTCAGTTATTATGGTGTTAACCTTCTTCATATTGAGGTCGCCTTTATAAACATCATTATGGACAAGAACAGGGGCTAAACCACAACAACCGATACAACCAACCGTCTCTATGGTCAAGAATAAGTCAGAAGTTGTCTCCCCAGGCTTTATTCCGAAAGACTCGGTGAACTTCTTAACGATCTCACTTGCACCTCTAACATGACAAGCCGTACCCATGCAGATGCAGACAATATTTCTACCTCTTGGGGTAAAATAAAACTGCTTATAGAAAGAAGCTGTGCTATAAACTGCAGATATTGGTATCTTCAATCTTTTTGAAAGGGCTTTTAATTCTTCTTCAGGAAGATAATTGTATTGCTTTTGAATTTTATGAAATGAGTGGATTAAAAGGGACCTCCTCTTTTTTGCTTCTGGTACTATGTCACCCAGCATAGCCATTTTTTCTGTCACACTGCTCAAAATTTTTTCTGTCAAATCACTCATAAAATATCCTCCGTTAAATGTGGACTCTATCTCGGGACAGTTAGCCTCTCTAACTAACTGTCCCTGAGACTTTTATTTAGAATCCTGCATGGGGTTTGGCACCTTTTTCAAGCTCGCGTCTGGCAGCCATATCCATAAGCACACGTTCAACGCCAAATCTGCCGGGTTCATATTTCCTCAGTTTTAGTGCAGCTCTTGCATTGTCAATATAGGTTACAGCGAGATCAAACATCTTCTCCGGATCTTGTTCAAAGTGGAAAGCGCCTTTAAACCTTTCAAGCCACAGATCTATCTGTATTCTTTTTGAAACTTCTTCACTTGCACCAGCAGGTGATTCACCACCGAAGATTATTGGTACACCTGAACCAGCAAAATAGGTTCCAATTGCTATAGCCTTCTCAGACATCCACTCAGGAGCTATGCCTACACCAGGCATACCACCAATCTCGTCAGAGAGCCCACCTTCAGCAGCCATAGCACTCAGTATCGTAAGTATCCTTGAATTATCAACACAGGCACCGAGGTGTAATATTGGAGGGATCCCGATGGCTTCACATACCTGCCTTAAACCTTCTCCTGCGTGCTCTAAAGCCATCTCAGGGGTTAACCACCCTGCAGTAGCACAAGCAGCAGAGCCACAACCTGTTGATACAATCAAAATGTCATTCTTAATAAATTCTGAAACGAGATATCTATGAATACCTTGAGCAGTTACACGAGGATTATCGCATCCTGCTATACCTACTACCCCTCTAATCCTTCCAGCCATGATAGCATCGTTAAGAGGCCTAAAGGATGCTCTCCATCTACCACCTTGCATATACTCTATATATTCATGAGAGAAGCCAACTATCGCTGGGAATTTAACGCTCTCCATGGCTCCCTTTGCCTTTCTGTTAGGGAAGTTATCTATAGCGGTGCGGATAATCTGTCTTGCCACATCCTTAGCGTGATGCTCATCGTATTCAATATGTATAGCCCCCTTCATCTTTGCTTTATAAGAAGTTGTAACAATCTTTGTATGGAAATTCTTTGCTATCTCAATAATAGCTGGCATGATGCACTGTACATCAGTCATCATAACTTCAACAAGCCCTGTCATGATTCCAAGTTCTTGGTTAGTATACCCACCAGCGGTAGGAATACCATGTCTCATTAAAATCTCATTAGCGGTGCAACACATACCAGCTAAGTTAATACCATTGGCTCCTTTGGATTTTGCATACTCTATGAGTTCTGGTTCACTGACGACCTCCACTATCTTTTCTGCAAGTGTTGGTTCATGCCCGTGAACGACTATATTCACCTCATCAGCCTTGAGTACTCCAAAGCTTGCCTGAGCTCTAATAGGTCGTGGAGTTCCGAAAAGGATATCAGTTATGTCAGTGGATATCATACACCCACCCCAACCGTCAGCCAAAGAGACTCTTATTGCATGAAGCATTAAGTTATCAGGGTCATGGTCAACTCCAACAGATGTCCTGTGCATTGCCTCTGCTATCTCTCTATCAATACCTCTTGGAACGACATTCCACTTTCTCCATCTCTCTTGGGTCTTTTTTGGAGCCCTTTTGATATAGTTGAGCTCCCCAGTCTGTCTACCAAAATCCTCTATGAATTTAAGAGCTACATCTTTAGCTACATCATTTACAGACCTCCCTTCACCAAAGGGGACTCCAAGTATTTGAGCAACTCTGTATAATTTCCTGACATCAGCAATCTCAAAATCCTTTACTTCACCACAACCAACAGCATAGAGGGTCAAAGCCATGTCCCTTGCATGGTCTGAGTGTGCAGCAGTTCCAGCGGCAGCCATTCTAACCCAATGTCTTGCAGCTACTGTAGCTAAAGGCGCTCCGCATACACCGACTGATTCTTCTTCAGCATTCTTACCTACTAACCTGCAAGGACCTATATGACAAACTTGACAACAAGCTCCCGTTGACCCAATAGGACAGGCTTTTAACCTACTTGCTCTATCAAAGCAGGTTTCTAATTTTTGGGATTCACCCCACTTTAATATTCTTTCAGCAGCCTCATCGGCGCTTTTCATTAATTTCTTATCCATCTTGCCTCCTAATTAATTAAAAAAATTTTTACAAAGTGCCTATATCACAGGCTCCATCTCTAAGGCAGGATGCCCAACAGCAGTTAGGTGTTCCAGCAATTTCTCAGAATCTTCACAGATGGTCTCATCAGCAATCAAGTCTAAAAGATTAGGAACACCTTCTTCAGCAGCTCTCTGGCTGAAGGCTTCTCTAATTCTTTCTTTTAACTCCTTTGGCATCCAAACTATTCTCTTTATCCCTCCTTCTCCATAAAGGAATTTTCTACTCGTTATATAGTTGACACCTACTCCCATAAACCCAGGGGTTTGCGAACCTCCTCCTACTGAACCAGCAAAGGTTGAAAACTTCATACCTACAGGTGTCATACCAGTATACCCTCTATTAACGATCATGAAACCATTAGCTTCAGGTATTAACCCCACTATACACTCAAAACACCCACAAGAGGTCATGGGATTTTGCATTATAGAATACATGCAGACCGAATCAATAGCTCCACCTGAGCCCTTTCTGACATAATCATTAATTCCTGAGAATATGCCTAATTTAGGATCTATAACCTCTCCTTTTGGAATTGGTTGATTACCGCCCGTAGGGTTAATCTCATAAGCAGCTCTACAATCTAACCAGTTGAAAGCCCCACATAAGCCAAGTCTTTCTGGAGAAACTACACATAGATGGCTTGGAGCGAAGGACTGACAAAGTAAACATGAATAGAAGACATCGACAGCTTCATCGGTAAGCCCTGCTAACCTTGCGTCACGTTCAGCATAAGCTTTACGAGCTTCTGCGAGCATCCTCTTAACATCTTCCTCGTCTATGAAAAGGGTTACCTGAACTTTATCTACAATAGCACTAAACCTGTTATGAACCATTGTTGTGTGAATTAAGCCAATATGTTCAAGGGTAAAACCTGCTGCCTTAGCCTGATTACTAATTCTTATCCAGTTCACATCTCGCTGACCCATATGGAATACGCCTTGTGCTTCATTAAGGTCTGAATGAATCTTTCTCTCTATGACCGATTCGAAATCCTTCTGCATTTTACGCCCTGCAACCTCTATAAGAATCCCCAGTGGTAATCTTCCGCCCTTTTCGTACATTTCCTGCCAATTTTCGGGGATTATTATAACTTTATTGTCCTCTATCTCATCCATCTCTCTCATTCTTAACCACTCAAAGGCAAGGGTTTTCTGACCACCAAATTCAATAAAGGTATCTTCTTTTCTAATTCTTTCACCTTCAAAGGCTGGACCATAAGCAACAGGTATTGGGGGCTTCTCTACTATTATCTTAAGTCCTCTAACCTCTATCGCTTTTTGGACTATCTTATCGTGATCAAGTTCTTTATCAACCTCTTCGTATGTACAGACACCTGTTGGATGTATAACAGGGACATCAGTATCACAGACTGCCGGGAAGCCCATATTTATAGCTCCTGCACCTGTTGCCCATTTAATGTCATCAAGGGGACCTAAGGCTATCGCAAAAGCGAAGACTCTATCCTTTTGATACTGGAGATGACCTTTATAATCAGCAGGCTTTTTACCTCCAAAAATTAAAGATGCTCTGATTGCCCAGTCAAGAGCGTACAGTGTATGCTCTGTATCAGGACCTAAGGGGACAATTCTTGTTTCCCAACCTAACTCTACCCCTTTTCTTAACAATTGTTTAGTTACTGAGTCTCCATTACTTTGCCCAGAAAGAAATATGAGTATATTCTTTTCCTGAAGCTCTCTAATAATCTTTACGGCTATATCATCAGTAGGAGCAGCACCTATAATTGCGGCAAAACCAGGCATTCTACCGTCCACAAGCTCTACTCCAAGATTTCTCTGAATAGTATCAGTGATAAAACCATTATAGACATAACCTGTTTCTGGGTCTACACAGGGCTCTAAACCATAAATATATCTAAGAGCTAAAAGAATTTCCTCAGCAAAAAGGGTAGCCATCCCACTATCCAATGCCTCACCTAAATAGGGTAAATAAAGCTTCTCCTCAGGTTCAGGATGGAGAAGCTCCTTTGCAAACCCCAAAGCAGTTTTCATATCTCCTATTGTCTGAACTTTAAACCCCGTCATAGCATATATCATTGGAAGATAAAAAGCGGTATCAGGAAACTCAAACTTATAATCCTCTCCTTTTTCTGCCAGAGCTTTATTAAGGAGTTGTTCCGTTCGTGAAACAACATCCTTTGCACCTCTTATGGCGGCAGTCGCAATTAGTTTTGACATTATTACCTCCTGGTCATTTCTTTTTTCTTAATAATTAAATTATTTTAAGCATTTTTTATTGTTAAAATCAATTTATTCCCCCCTTCTAGGGGTAATTGACCAATCCTACAACAGGCTCTTTATTGAGCCCTTGACCTTAGAAAAACAGGAATTCCATTAGCCTCTCTTGGTCCCACTGTTATCTTCCAACCAGGCAATTTCTCTTCAATAGAGCCACTTAATAAAGCTACATAGCCTGGGATAATTAGTTCTCTATGATTTATCTCATTTTCTATACCACTATCCTTTATAAATTGAGCAATCTTCCCAGCAGTAAATTTGCCCGCTGCCCATGATGTTAAAACAGACAAACCTTCGGTATCCATCACAGCCAATCTACTTGGGACCTTACTATTTTCAATTTCACCTGAGACTATAAAGTATGTAAGAGAGAAATTGGTAGTGATCAGCAACGGAGATTCTGGTGTAGGCTCTCCTATCTTGTATATCTTTTGCTCTACTTGCATGGGGACTTGAGGATCTGTATAGATATTTTGCCTTAAAGTGAATGTAGCTAAATTCTTCCATCTATCCACATTGCTGATGACGATTATAGAAGCGTATTTTGTAATACCTAAAACAGTCATCAAAGCCTCTACCATTGCATCATCTCTCTGCATAAAGTTTATAATAGGGTAGCCGAGGGGTCTGAAATTCTTCTTTATTGCAGCTCTTCTAATGAGGGTATTATCCTGTATTATTTCTTTGGCTTTCCTCGCACCAGAATCAATTACTATATCCTCTACGCCTAATCCCTTTATTTTCTCAGTGAGTGCCGACAAAGCTTCAAGTCCCTTAGCATATACTCCTAATGCGACTTTATAAGTTTTAGCTACATTAGCCATCGCCTCTGCGTTGGATTCATTGGCTCCATATAGAAGTGGTCTTTTGTCAGCTACTACTTTTAGTGCTGCTTCGGCTGTGCTTGGATCAGTTGTAGATAGTATTAATGGAACCTGAGGAGCTTTTGTAGAAACAAGCTTTACAACACTCTCAAATCTTCCGGAATCATTTGATGAATTCTGAATTAAAATAGCATCTATTCTTAATTTCTGACCAATTCTGTCAATTTCTGAGTTAACAACTGCTTCGACTTTCTTGTTAATATCATTCTCAGATTCTGTATCCTTTATCTCCAATGCAAATGCACAAGGGTTGAGAAATTTTTTATCATGTCTGAATAAAACTGTCTCTTCACCCATCTTGACTGCTTTATCACCAACGCCCAATACAACTGGTCTAATTGGCGGTGCTGCTGCCTCACTTAGTATCTTCTTTGCCTCCTCTGATACATCAGGACATTCTTCGATAGAAACTTGTCTCTGAGCAAGCTTCATTGCAAAGGCTAAACACGTGGGATGTCCACACTTTTTACAGTTAGTTTTTGGTAACATTTTAAATATTTCTACACCTGATAAAGCCATTTTCTCCTCCCTTACATTAGCTCGTCAATTAATTTCTCTAAAGCCTCAATTGCTTTAGGATGTCTCATTATTAGGAGCTCTGCCCCTGCTATCATAAAGGAAGCGGAAGTGACAGCTTCCCATGCAATCGCTCTATCTTCGAGGGACCCCCATAAAGGTAGATCAGTTTCTGGAGCCTGCGTTTCCTTAGTCTTCCATACATAAAATCCTACATCGGCGAGTATAGGTTGTTGCATCACAGTGTCATTCTGGGTGAGAGCTGCTAATCTTATCCTTTCCATAACTGAATAGGTATAATCTAAACCATAGCCAAGGGCTGAACACATTGGATCTATAACTATTCTTTCCTTATCAAAACCCATCTGAGTGATGAGGATATTTAATTGCTTTGAAAGGTTAATATCGAGGTCTGACATTGCTATAATCTTAAGGTTATTAGCCATTGCAGCGGCAACAACAGTCTTGTAATTTGCCTCCTGCGCTTTTCCAATTATGCAATTTTTATCTTTAGCCGCTTCTGCAACGGCTGGTAGTACCTGTGCATCTTTCTCTGCATTATTACTACCCAGTATAATTAGCGGAACAGAAATAGCTGAAAGAACATCTTTGACAGTTTTAGCCGCTTCTTCAGGAGATTTATCTAAACGGTCTGGATGGGTGCCTATGAGCCTTAAAGCAACTGCCTTTGCGCCCAACTTGTCCTGGCAATATTTAGCCCACTCTACAGGACTATCTGAAACGCCTTCATAAACTTTTTTAACTGTATCAGGCCAATCGTCCGGATATATATCCTGAATCTCAAAAGCAATCAGTGGTTTATTTTTAATAGTTCCATCAACAAAAAGAAAAGGCAGTACTGTCTCTCCACCAAAATTAACAACCTTTTCAGTTCCAACACTGACTTCATAAACTTTTCCACTATAAGCCTCTTTGGGAACAACAAAAGACATTTTCTTCCTCCTAAATTTAATATCAACCGTTTTATAAAAAATTAATGAAAATCAATATTCCCACTATTAATAATAAATAAAAATTAAAAAATAAGACTTATCACATCTCTAAATAAGAATGAGCATACAAAGTTTTACCCATAATTATATCGATAGTCTTTGCTACAGGGCTTATTTCAGCAGGATCAACAATAGCTGCAGTAAGACCTTCATAAGCTAAAAGAGCAAAGTAGTAGGAATTTATAATTGGTCTTAGATGCTTAGGGCAACCATTTGAGATATTGCTTAACCCTACAACAGTCTTCATTGGAGGATCATTTAATTCCTGAAACATCTTTATAGCCTTTATTACTTTCAAAGCATGATCCTGTGAAGTTGCTATCTGTAATACTAAAGGATCAAGATAGAGATCTTCTAAGGGTAACCCATATTCTATTGCTCTTGCCATTATTTCTGATGCAATTGCTGCTCTCTCTTCCGCATCAGCAGGAAGACCACCTTTCCCTACAGTAAGACCAATTAATTGGGCATTATATTTAACTGCAATTTCCATTATAGGGAATCTCTCTGGATCATTTGAGGTCGAATTAATTAAGGGTCTTCCCCATTGGTTGTTGTGTACTTTAAGTCCAGCCTCAATTGCTTTAGCATTGGTAGTATCAAGACAGATAGGCAACGGGACGACTTCTTGAATAGTGGTTACCATCCATTCCATCAACTCTTCACCATGATCTTCAGCAGGACCAATATTAGCATCTATCATATGAGCTCCCTCTTTCATCTGCCTAAGAGCAATCTCTTGAATCGGTCCTTTGTCTTTCTTCATCATAGCTTCCCTAACCCTCTTAGCTATGATACTCAGCTTTTCGCCTATTATCAGCATTTTATCCCCCCTTCTTGGAATTTAAGTATTTTCTTAATACACCCTTTTTATAAATTTTAAATCTTATAAAAGTAACACAAATTTAAAATCAAGTAAAGAAAATGAATCATTATATTTATTAATTAGTCTATAAGTGTAACTAAATACCTAAAAATCTAATTAAATCAATAATTTGTAATTCTTACGGGTATAGTTCACATTAAATTTTTAGTCTCAAGAAAGCTATAATAAAAAATAAAGTTATCACAAAAATAAGTATCAATTAAGTTATAAACGAACTTCGGGTTTATCATGTCTTTTATTGTAGCTATAGTTGGCATGCCCAATGTTGGGAAATCAACTCTCTTTAATCTTATTGTCAAAAATGCTGGCATTAAAAACTTACCTATGGCTATTATTGACAAAATTCCTGGCGTCACTCGCGACAGAAATTACCAGGAAGTCCAGTGGAAAGATAAAAAGTTCACTATAATTGATACAGGAGGACTATTTTTTGAGGAAAAAGGGTTAGATGATATAAATACTCAAGTAAGGGAACAGGCTTTTATTGCCATCCAAGAAGCAGATCTAATACTACATTTAGTTGACGGAAAAGCCGGTTTTAACCCCTATGATAAAGAAATAGTCGACTACCTTAGGGAATCAGGTAAAAATTTTTTAGTAGTTGCCAACAAAGTTGATTCCCCTAAAATAAAGGAGAGAATAACTGAATTTTATACCCTATCTCCAGAGATTTTACCACTGTCAGCTATAACTGGTTACGGCTTTGAAGATTTAATGAGTCGACTAATCTCTTACCTCACTGACTTTAAAGTTATAAAGCAAGAACAAACAGAAAAAAAGGATGTATCTATCCCTAAGGTAGCTGTAGTAGGAAGACCAAATGTTGGTAAATCAACGCTTATTAATTCTCTTTTAAATAAAAGGCGACTTATAGTGAGTCCTTTCCCTGGTACCACAAGAGATGCAATAGATACCTATTGTCATTATTATGGTGAAAAATATCTTTTTATCGATACCGCGGGCTTAAGGAAAGATTTGGGCAGGAATTTTTATAAAGGTAGCTATATACAAAGATTTAAAAGCTCAGAAAGAAACTTCGTTGAAAGATTAGCCATTCTCAAGACCTTAAAGAGCATACAAAGGTCTGACATTGCTCTCATCGTACTTGATGCCACTGAAGGGGTGACATCTCAAGATCAAAAGATTACAGGTATTGTAGCTGAAGCAGGGAAAGGAATCATACTATTATTAAATAAATGGGATTTAATTGACACTCCAGAGAGCACCTATAAAAAAATAAACGAAACTATAAAAAGAAAGATGTGGTTTGCTGATTATGCCCCTGTATTAACAGTCTCAGCACTTTATAAAAAAAGATTAACAAAAATATTTCTCTTAATAAAGGAAATATTTAATGCAAGAAGGAAAATCTTCAGCCCAGAAGAAATGCAATCTTTACTCATTGATATTTCTACTTCATTAAAGGAATCAGTCCCTCAATCGAAAAATCTCAAATTTTTAAACATTAAACAAATAGATATTGAGCCTCCCTCCTTTGAAATACTTACCAACCGTCATCTGCTAAATAAAAACCACCTAAGGTTTATAGAAAAAATCATTAGGAAAAGATTTTCACTTGCAGGAACACCTATAAGAATATTTTTAAAATACTCATAAATTATGTTAAAATATAAGGAATTTTATGATTGTCACCATAAATAAGAAAAAATGTGAGAAACCGCTGCTATTTATACTCTATACGTTAATAAACTATTAAAAACAAATGGAGAGAATTTTGGTAGCTGGATGCTGTGGGTTTATAGGTCACAAAGTATCAGAATTACTATTACTTCAGGGCTACACAGTTATTGGCATCGACGACATGAACAATTACTACGATCCCCGTCTTAAACAATTAAGGCTGAATCTTCTATTAGGCCAAAAAAAAGATTTTATTTTTTATAGATGCGATATAAATGATTATAAAGAGCTGAGAAACATCTTTTCCAAACATGCCTTCCTGGCAGTTATAAACCTCGCTGCAAGGGCTGGTGTAAGAGCTTCTATCGACAACCCCTGGCTTTATATCGATACTAATGTTAAAGGTACATTAAACTTGCTTGAATGCTGTAGAGAATTTAATATCAAAAAATTTATTTTTGCCTCCAGTTCAAGCGTTTATGGCAACAACAAGAAATTACCCTTTACAGTAGAAGATGACACCGATAGCCCCCTCGTTCCTTATTCTGTAACAAAAAAAGCTGGGGAAGTATTATGCTATTCTTACCATTATTTATACAATATTGACATAACCATTCCCCGATTTTTTACAGTCTACGGTCCCTGGGGAAGGCCTGACATGAGCGTGTATAAATTCATTAAAAATATAGACAACGGTGTTCCAATCGTAATCTTTGGTGATGGTAGTCAGAAAAGGGATTTTACTTATATTGATGACATAGCATTTGGCACTCTGAGATGTCTTAAAAATGTTCAATACAGAATCTTTAATTTTGGCAATGATAATCCTATAGAGGTTAAATATTTAATAGAGATCATAGAAAATGCTCTTCAAAAGAAGGCTATAACGCACTTTTTACCACCCTATCCTGGTGAAATAAAAGATACTTGGGCAGATATAACTCTCACAAAAAAAATTCTTGATTGGCAACCCACGACAAAAATTGAAGAGGGCATTGAAAAGACTGTCAAATGGTATTTTGATAACAAAGAGTTTATAAATAGCCTCAATAATTGAGGAATAAGATCAAGTAAAGTTAAAAGACAGAAAAAAAGAAAGGAGGAGTTATGCAAAAAATTCTTGTAGCTCATGACGGCTCAAAGTCTTCAGACAAAGCATTAAAAAAAGCTGTAGAGTTAGCTATTAATTCTAATGCATCTCTGACCGTTATATCGGTTGTTCCTGAACTTTATCTAACCGAATTTTCAGAAGAGGATAGAAATCGAATAACAAAGACTTTGGAAGAGGAGACTCGACAGACAATGGAAAAAATTAGGAAATCATTAGCAGGCAAATCTATTGAGGTTAAAACGATCATCAGACAAGGAGATCCAGCAGAGAAAATCTTAGAGACTGCTCAAAAGATGAAAGTCGATCTAATCGTCACCGGGTCACATGGTAAACATGGTGCTAAGAAATTTCTTTTGGGAAGCGTATCTTCAAAGGTAATCGATTACTCAAAATGCCCTGTTATGGTTGTTAAGTAGGGATACTTGGTCAAGGGACATTTTACAGTTCTAAGCTTACAAGAAATATTAGCTAAAATATTCTTCTTTCCTTTGCATTCTTCAACGAACTTTTTAAAGCTTTTTATTTTCATTAAACACTACAGCTCTACTGCTTTTGAAGATTATTAAACCCATGTTCTTTCCCCTAATGCAACAAGTCTCAGAGTTTTTTTGCTTACTGTAGTGATTACTTATTGTAGACATTTTCCCATGCTTTTATCCTGACATCACAAAATAGAAAAAAGAGAATCTTATCTAATCAAGGTATCAGCATTGCAGAGGATAATGAATGCAGGAGGCACGAAGACTTTGATTTTTAAGCAATCCAAAAAGCCATTAAGGAAAATATTAAGGCAGAAAAACTAAAATTTGGTGTATTACAAAAGTCTACAAGTAGCTAAAAATTCTCTCTTAGAAAAGATTATGATGCCAACAGGGAAGTTTAAATAGAGCTATAACAATATGGCACTGCGAGCAAACCTTTACTAAAGAGAAAGTTCTTGAAATTTACTCAAAAATTGATTAATAGGATAACGGAATCTTTGGCTTTAAAGCAGCCCAAGCCATTATTATGGTAAAAGATTTGATCAGTTTACAGCACAAAAGACTGTAGGCTTGTGTTTTTTGTCTGACCCAAAAAATAATCCCAGATGTGAAGAATCATTCGTATATTATCTATAATATCATCGTCAGAAAATGTATTATTATGGTAGATAAAGATTGAAGTTGTTACAGTTTATGTATAAGATTTCTAAATTCGAACCCCCTTAATTTAGGGCTTCCTTCTCCCTTATATTGAATTAAAACTTTATGGGACTCTCCCATGCCTTCGGGGAGAATAAGACCCTTTATTTTAGCAATTTCAAAGCTATCGATCCCTTCAGTAAACATTTCGCTTATTACCTCATGGATTCCAAGAGATATAAGATAACTGCCTTGAGAACAAAAACCTATGGTCTTAAACCCTAAATCAGCGCCCCACTTACTTAAAGATGAGAAATTTATATGAGCAGTGATATCTTGTTCACCAATATTGACATAAGGATCTTCAACTATCTTGTGGTTGTGATAGCAGAGAAGAGTGCCCCTATTTCTCTCCTCACTATAGTAATCAGAAGCTGTATAACCATAGTCTATGGTGATAATGAAACCCCTTTGTAGTTTCTCATTTATCTCTGATAGCCAGTCTTTTATCCTTAAATTCACTTCTGTCCTATAAGGTTGTAAAGAGGATAAGTCTATAGAAAATTCTTTGAAATATTCTGTGATCTCCTGAGAGCAAGGAAGTTTTTTTTCGATTATCTCTTCTTCCTGGTTCAGCATAAGATTTATCTCATAAAATCCATCATCAACTTCAATTAGCCTAACAGGAAATGAATCTAAAAGCTCATTAGAAAGAAAACAGCCTTTTATTGGAGGAAGTTCTCCTATTTTAGAAAACCAACTGACAACACCTCTAAAATCCTGAAGGAGAGCAGCTTGGGAGTTTTTTAAGAAAGGATTTATTTCAACAATAAAATATCTAAGCTTATTTAAATATCCATTTCTATTTAGATTTGTTAATATATCTTTTGCAAGATAACCCATCCCTGCTCCTATTTCTACAACATCAAAAGAGTCATCTAAACCCAAAAATCTGTGCATTTCCTCTATTTGTCTACCAAGCATCGCTCCAAAAATAGAATGAAGATGAGGTGAAGTGTAAAAATCTCCCCATTTGCCGATTTTAAAATCTTCCCTCGTATAATAGCCAAGTTTTGGGTAATAAAGAGCCATTTCCATAAAAGTTTCAAAACTTATGTAACCTTCTCTTTTAATCCTCTCAGCAATCTTTGCTTGAAGAGTGAACATATCTCCTAAATTTATCGTATCGCGAGCATCCTATCGAGAGCTTTTTTGGCAGGGACTCTTATTTCTTCAGGTACTTTGACTATATTTTTCATTTTCTCCATTGCAACAAGGACACTCCTAAGGGTAGTTTTTTTCATGTTTGGACAGACCATATCTTTCCTGAGAGGATGAAAGATTTTGTCTGGATTCTCTTTCTTTAATCTGTATATTATGCCGGTCTCAGTTCCTACAATGAACTCTTTTGCATCCGAAGCCTTTGCAAACCTAAGCATTCCTGAAGTGCTAGTAACATGATCAGCAGCCTCTAAGACTTCAAGCCTACACTCTGGATGAGCTATGAAGAGGGCGTTTGGATATTGTTTTTTTGCTTTAATAACGTCTTGAATTGTTATCCTGTCATGGACATGACAGAAGCCATCCCATGTTATGATTTTCTTCTTTGTATGTTTTTGTGCCCACATAGACAAGTTTTTATCAGGAACAGATATTATTGTATCTGCGTCAAGTGACTCAATTACCTTAATTACATTAGCTGAGGTGCAACAAATATAACTTTCAGCTTTAATAGCTGCTGTTGTATTAACATAGGAAACAACCGGCGCATTAGGATATAATGCTTTGATGTCCATGAGGGTGAAGTCGTGAGGGAAAATAAAGGATGGCTGAACATCATACCCAGGAAATGTTTTCCAGACCCTTCTTGGAGAGCTTACCTCTATCATATCAGCCATAGGGCATGTTGCATCAATCTCTGGTAATAAGACTGTTTTTTCAGGGGACAAAATAGAAGCGCTTTCAGCCATAAAATGGACACCGCAAAATACGATTACATCACAGGATTTTGTAGATGCTGTTATTGAGAGTTCTAAGGAATCTCCAACAAAATCGGCTATATCTTGAATCTCCCCTCTTTGATAATTATGGGCAAGTATAATTGCATTTAATTCACTTTTGAGCCTTAAAATTTCTTCAACTATATTTTGGGAGACTTTTGACATTCTTATAATATTTTTCAATTCATTTAAAACAGAATATTAAACACTCTATATTATAAAAATAAATATAAA
>CAYPJO010000009.1:0-40333 GCA_964411065.1 uncultured Thermodesulfovibrio sp. | reverse complement strand
TAATTTAAAACATTTTTTACATCATTTGATTCAATCCTCATCGCAAGTATCTCTTCAACCTGTAACTTACCCAAGAAGATTAGGTATTGGTTTGTGTTTGTATCCCTTAAGGTCTATGTCTTTTAAGAGAAAAATACTTATGCTCTTCATCTTACCTTCTTCTTTTAACTCGGTATGATAGGCATCAATAAATAGAGAAAACATTTCTTAAGGAAGTGCTCTATTTTTCAGATAATCAAGCTTCTCTTTAATGAATTCCTCAAGCATTTAAAGAGCATCCTCTAAATGGAGAATTCCTAAGCTCTTACAGAGCTAAGGAATCCTTGCCTTACTGTATCTATTAACTAAACAGGTCTTCCTCTTCTTGCCATGCTTCCTCTTTAGCTTTTTGAATTTTACCATAACCCTTTTACACAATTTTTCGGTTAACCCCAACAAAGATGGAGAAGTTTGTATTATGGGAAGTAAAAGAAGGGCGGCTTCGGTGGAGATTCAAACAAGATGAGATATATGCTGAGGAGATGTTGGATGGTTGCTATATAATACAATCCAATGTGCCTAAAGAGCTTATGGACAAGCAGGAGATAGTAGCCTCTTATAAGAAACTCACATTAGTGGAACAGGCATTTAGAAATCTCAAGACAGTGCAGCTTGAAGTTCGTCCTGTTTATCATAAGACGGATGAACGTATTAGATGCCATGTTTTTCTTTGTATGCTTGCCTACTATATTCTGTGGCATATGAAACAAAGGTTGACCCCCTTATTTCGCTCTGATGGCAGGAACAAAAAGAGGAAATGGACATTTGAACATGTTATAGAGAGGTTAAAAAGTATTCGTAGAGAAGTAGTGAGTTCAGGTGGTTCTTCATGCAAGGTGGTAAACACTCCTGACAAGGATCAGCAAAAAATTCTGGAGTTACCCAAGGTCAAAGTGTAGCCATATTCTTGAATTCTCAAATTGCCTTTAAAGTATTACATGATATGGGTTTTATTCGGTTCTTATAGAAGAAAATGCTTTATATGAGACCTTTCTGTGTTTAGTATATGGGTAACGAGGATAATATAAGAAAACAAAGGGCAGAAAAAACTAGCTTATACAAGACAAAAAAGGATTACAGAAAATAGGGGGCATGATCAATCATTAAAAACATCTCAAACCACTTCTTTTAAATAGGCTTTTTGTCTCATTTGAATGAAGCAAGACAGTAAATTTAGTAAGGTATCTTTTCTCAGCAGAGGACTTTAGCATACAAGCTATATCTCTTTTAGAGCATAATCAAAAGGAACTTTTGCTATAACTTCTTCAATGGTAGTAAGGCCTTCTTTAACTTTATTTAGAGCATCTTCATAGAGAAATTTTAAGCCATCCTTTCGCGCAGCAATTAAAAGATCTTGTTCATCAGTGGTTTTTGCAAGGGTCTTTTTAATATTTCTTGATATACTTAAATATTCATAAACAGCCATTCTATCATAATAGCCTGTATTTAGACACTTAAGACATCCTGTTCCACGATGGAACTTTTCTATATTTTCTATCCCAAAACCTTCCAAGAAATGATATTCCAACTTCGACCTTACAATTGACACAAATCTTTCTCACCAATCGTTGAGATAATATACCAGTAACAGCCCATGCCACTAAGTATGGAGGTATTCCTATATCTACCAATCTTATTATGCTTGCAACTGTATTATTTGTATGCAGTGTTGACAAAACCAGGTGTCCTGTTAAAGCTCCCTTAATTACAATTTCAGCAGTCTCAAGATCCCTTACCTCCCCAACCATTATAATATCTGGATCTTGTCGAAGGACTGATCTGAGTATGCTTGCAAAAGTTCTTCCAGCAGCTTCATCCACCTGTGATTGTGAAATTCCTTCTAATTATATTCAACAGGATCTTCAATAGAAATTATATTTCTTGTATCTGAACGTAGATAATTTAAACAAGCATAGAGAGTTGTGGTCTTATCGCATCCAGTTGGTCCCGTTACAAGAAACATCCCCTGCGGACGCCTTAACATTTCGATGATAGCTTTCTCTACATAAGATGGCATTGAGAGCTTTTCCAGAGGTACAATTCCTTTACTTTGATCAAGTAATCTTAGTACAACCTTTTCTCCATAGACTGTAGGCAAAGTTGAGATTCTGAGATCGATCGTCTTTCCTTTTGATACCACTGAGGTTGAACCATCTTGAGAAGTTCTTCGGTTAGTGATGTCAAGTTTAGCTATGATTTTAATTCTTGAGACTACCGCCTCGTGCAAATCTTTTGGATATTCGAAGATATTTTGTAACTCACCATCAATCCTAAATCTAACTTGAACATATTTAGATCTCGGTTCAATATGAATATCACTTGCTCTCTTTTTACTTGCATCAACTATAAGCATGTCAACGAGTCTTACTATCTTTGGTGCACTACTTTGTCTGTATAGTGCTTCCACATTAACGCTCATGTCATCAGTCTGTAGCGCCTTGAAGTCGATGTCTTTTTGCTTTTCAAGTTCAGTCTGTAGAATTCCCAGTGTAATCAGTTCGTCGTTTGGATTTACAGACTCAATAGATTCACCATAATTCTTCTTGAGAGCCAACTCTATAGACCATTCATAAGCGACAACTGGGATGATCTTCATCTTTGTAGCAAAGGTGATCTCATTTATGGCATCTAAATTAAGCGGATCAGCCATAGCAAGAACCAGTGCATCATCTTTTTTAGCTAATGGGAAGACTAAATGTTTTTTTGCCATCTCTTTTGGCACTAACTTTTTAAGCTCCTCATCTATAGTATATTCGGAACAATTAACTAACTCTAATTGAAGTTTGTCAGCTAATGCTTCTGTAATCTGATCTTTTGTAGCATAACCAAGGTCAGAAAGAACCTCACCAATTCGCTTTTTTTTAATTCGTTGAACCTCAAGAGCATGTTGTAATTGTTCTTCAGTTACAAGCCCTACATCAAGTAATACCTCGCCAAGTTTCTTTCTTTTCCAAAATTCTTGAGGCTTAAGCCGATCTAAAAGCATATCAATTAAATCTTTATGGGTGATATACTCGAGTTCAAGAAGGCTTTCAGTAATTTTTATATTCTTCTCCCTCGCAAAAGATAAAGCATATTCTAACTGCAGATTAGTTATTTTATTTTTTCTTAAGAAATAATCACCTACTTCTACGCGATTCACTCTATTCCTTAAAATCAGTTACTAATTAATCTTTATGTGATTAAACTACTAATCATAGAGCTATTTTAATAGCTTCTTCTAAATTAATTCTTCCAGAATATAAAGCTTTACCAATAATAACACCCCAAAGCCTTTTAACTTCCAAAAGCCTCTTTATATCATCAATAGAAGAGATTCCTCCCGAAGCTATTACTGGTATTTCTAAGATATCTACCATCTTTTGAATGGCTTCAAAATTAGGGCCAGTCAGCATGCCATCCCTTGTTATATCCGTATAAATCAAGCCGGCTACACCATAATCTTGCATTCTTAATGCCAAATCAAAAGCATTAAACTCTGTGGACTGAATCCATCCCCTAATCGCTACTTTAGAATCCTTTGCATCAATACCTACCAGTATACGACCAGGATATTTTCTTATTGCCTCTTTAATTAGTTCAGGATTTTCAATTGCTACCGTTCCCAGAATAACTCGGTGAACACCTGATGAGATCAAAAGATCTATTTGGCTCATGCTTCGTATTCCACCGCCTACCTGAATCAATATATTAATAGCCTTTCGTATACTCATTATGGACTCATAGTTTTTTTGATGTCCTGAAAACGCACCATCTAAGTCTACAATGTGGAGTAGCTTTGCACCACACGACTGCCATTTTAATGCTACAGAAACAGGATCATTAGAATATTTTGTTACCTCATCTTTTCTACCTTGAACAAGTCGGACACAAAATCCATCTTTAAGGTCTATTGCTGGAATTATAAGCATAATAATATTATATAATTTTCTAAAAAGATTACTTTAGAACTTTGATCAAATTCCTTGTGATGTTTGTCAATGGTATTTTTATTTGAAACACTTCATAGCGGAAATCCAAAGGTATCTTTTCAAGCTCCTTCTCAAAGGCTAGACCTTTGCTAATAATATAAAAACCCGAAGGTTTAAGAATATGGCCAGTTTTTTGAACCAATTCATAAATCTTATAAAGGGCCCTAACCATAGCTATGTCAAAAAAAAGATCCTTTATATCCTCTACTCTTTGATTAAGAATCTTAACATTATTCAATAACAATAATCTTCTAATATGATTTAAAAAAGAAGATTTCTTTTTAGAAGACTCGATAAGGGTAATTTGCGATTCGCAACGGATAAAAGCAACTGGTATACCTGGAAAGCCCCCTCCACTTCCTACATCGCATATTTCCCATATACCTTCAGGAATAAATCTAAGATATAGAAGAGAGTCAAAAAAATGTTTGATAATAATATCTTCATTTTTTGTAATTGTAGTAAGATTATAAACTCTATTCCATTTTTTAAGTTCTGAAAGGAAAATTATGAACCTATCTATTAGCTCACTTTTTGGTTCTATGCTTAACTCTATTAGTCCCTTTTTAATTAATTCTATTTCTCTCTGCATAGACGTATCTTTGAAAAGGCTGTATTTTCATTAATTATCTTACAATAAAATTCATTTGCGCCAGTATTCAGGAACAAATAAAATCAAAACTGTATAAATCTCTAATCTGCCTGCAAGCATACATAAAATAAGAACCCACTTGGCTACAAAGGGCATAAACGAATAGTTTTCCGCAGGACCTGCCTGTCCAAGGGCAGGTCCGACATTCCCAACCGCTGAAATAACAGATGTAGCAGAAGTTATAAAATCTATCCCGGAAGCAGCAAGGCATAAAGTAGCCACTACACATAAAATAATGTATAAAAATATAAATCCCCATATACTTCCCAAAGTCTCCTTATCGAGAATCTTTTCATCGAGCCTGATGGTCAAAACTGCACGTGGATGTATTAATTGATAAATTTCTCTATAAGCATGTTTTAGAATTAAAAGGATTCTTACCTGTTTTATCCCACCTGCTGTTGAGCCAATCATTCCACCAAAGATCATTGCTATTACTAAAATTATTTGAGAAAAGACATGCCATTTACCAAAATCTGTCGATGAGAAGCCAGTGGTAGTCACAATCGATACAGTCTGAAAGAAGGCGTGTCTGAAGACTTCCTCATAGGATGGGTAGATGTTAAAGATATTTACTGCTATCAAAGTAGCGACAATTAAGATGGTGCTGATATAAAACTTAAGTTCGCTATTTTTGAAGACAGATGAAAACCTCAAACGATAAATCCAAAAATAGAGAGCATAATTGACACCAGCAAGGAACATAAACACAGCAGTAATATAGTGTATAAATGGATTTTCGAAGTGTCCTAAACTCAAATTTTTAGTGGAAAATCCACCTGTTGCTAACGTTGTAAAGGCGTGGCAGATTGAGTTATAGATATCCATTCCTCCAATAAAAAGAAAGGCAATATTTAATACTGTTAGAAAAAAATAGATAAACCATAAAGCTTTTGCTGTATCTATAATACGTGGTTTAAGTTTTTCAACGCTTATCTCGGGAACTTCTGCCTTAAAGAGTTGCATTCCTCCTGAACCTAACATCGGTAAAATTGCAAGAGCAAACACTATGATGCCCATACCACCTACCCATTGGATCATGCTTCTCCAAAATAATATTCCCAGAGGAAGCACTTCAATATCTTTTAAAATAGAGGCTCCAGTCGTTGTAAACCCTGACATTGATTCAAAATAGGCATCAGTGAAAGACTCAAAATGACCACTAAGAAAAAAGGGAATCGCACCAAAAAAAGCCACAATCAACCATGTAAGAGTGACAGTTAAAAAAGCCTCTTTTTTCTTAAGCTCTTGATTTTTATACTTCCGAGTTAAAAAGTATATTAAAGCTCCAGAAAAGAGGGTTATTAAGAAAGAGATAAATAAAATAGTAAAGTCAGATTGCCGAGAGATGATAGATATAAAAAGAGGGAAAATCTTAAAACAAGCAACGATTACTAATGCACTACCAAGAATATTTAAAATTAGTCCATAATTCATAGAAGATGCCTTATAGAAAGTCTTCAACGCTCTTTATTGCTTCCCGTAATGTGAAAACGATAACCCTGTCATTCTCATATATAAAATCTGAGCCAGTGGGGATAATTGCTTTGTTATTTCTAATAATAGCTCCAATTAACGAAGAGCGAGGCATTTTAATATCCCGTAGCAGCTTCCCCGAAAGTTTAGACCCTTCACCAATCCTAGTCTCCAGTATCTCTGCCTTTCTATCAGCAATAGTTGTTAGAGATAAAATATCTCCTCTTCTGACATATTTAAGAATGGTATTTGCAGTTATAAGGCGGGGGCTTAAAACAGTCTCTAATCCAAGCTCTCTCGCTAAAGGGATGTAATCTGTTCTGTTTACAATAGTAATTGTCTTTTTTGCTCCTACTTTTTTTGCAAGAAGTGAAGCCATAATGTTCAATTCATCGTTGTTTGATACCGCTATGAAAGCTTCCATATCTCCTGCATTTTCCTCAAGTAGAAGCTTCTGGTCTACACCATCGCCATGTAAGACGAGAGTTTTTTTAAGGGCTCTACTTAGAAACTTACACCTCTCTATATCTTGTTCAATTATCTTAATATTCATTCTGGACTCAAGAGCTGATGCAATATAAGTCCCTATTCGACCGCCTCCCACGATCATAGCACTCTCTGCTGGAACAGTCTCTATTCCTAAAATACTAAGGATATCGTATAACTCTTCACGAATAACAGGGATGTATACAATATCGCCCCTTTTAATAATATCTTCACCAGTAGGAATTATTACTTTATCTTCCCTTTCTAACATTCCTATTAGAAATCTTTTTTCCGCAATTCTTCCTATATCTCTAAGTGATTTTCCAATGAAAGAACAGCCTTCTTGAAGTTTCACCCCTACTACTCTTACAATTCCATATTCAAAATCTTCAACATCAAGAGCTTTAGGCACATCCAAAAGCCTCATAATTGCCTTAGCTACTTCTAATTCGGGGTTGATAGCAGGATTTATATCAAGATTATCCTTGCTTAGAAGCTTTTCATTCTGGAAATAATCAGGATTTCTTATTCTTGCAATTTTTCTTGGTATCTTAAACATGGCTTTTGCTAAAAGGCAGGCAATCATATTAGTCTCATCGCTATTCGTAACGGCTAACAAAATGTCAGCAGAATCAGCACCTGCATTCTTTAATGAATTCAAATCGCTACCTTCACCCTCAATGACAGCAATATCCATCTCATCTAAAACTCTCTTGAGCTTGTCTCTATCCCTATCTATTAAAACAACTTCTACATTTTCATATGAAAGGTACTTTGCAACCTGAAAACCTACCTCTCCAGCGCCAACTATTATTACTTTCATATTTTAGCCAACAAATTAAATTGAGAGTATTTACCAAAATTCAGTTATTATAACCCTTTCATTTTAGAAGAGTGAATTTTTTGCAAAAAGTGTCAATTTTTATCTATAAAATACCTTCAAAAACTTTTATTACTTTTATTAAAAAAAAAGATCCCATAGACAATGCTCATTAAAATAGTCTTTCATCCTATGCTTCCATAAAATATCGATTTAAAAAGTAAAAAAGAAAATCTCATTTCTTAAAGTGTGTGCTGGTAATGATCTATTATGGTTCAGAAAGTTTTTTAAAAAAGATAAACCAGATTATAACCTGTATTTATGTAATCCGCACAGGCTGTGTGGGAAACTCATTAGAGATCAAAAAACAGATTTATCTCAAAAGGTTGCTTTTATACCTCCATAAGTTTGCCATCGCTCATTCTTAAAATTCTATTACACTTGGAAGAAAGAGATGTATTATGGGTAACTATTATAAAAGTAATACCTGTCTCAGCATTCAAATCCATTATTAATCTAAAAAGTTCTTCGCCCGTAGCAGTATCTAAATTCCCGGTAGGTTCATCGGCGAGAACAACCCTTGGATTCATCATTAGAGCCCTTGCAACTGCAACTCTTTGTTGTTCCCCGCCGGAAAGCTCTCCTGGTTTATGATTCTTTCTCTGATAGATTCCAAGTTTATCTAAAAGTTCTTCAGCTCTTTGTTTAAAAACTCCCATAGTAAGATTCTTTTGCTTTTGAGAGTAAATTAAGGCTGGCATCATAACATTCTCAAGAGCACTAAATTCAGGCATTAAATAATGAAACTGAAAGATAAAACCAATCTCTTTGTTTCTAAATAAAGCTAATTCAGAATCATTCAACGAGAAAGGATTAAACCACTCTGGAGAGTCACTTAGTTTATATTGGACGGTACCACTTGTGGGTTCGTCAAGAGTCCCTACTATATGGAGAAAGGTGCTCTTACCAGAACCAGATACACCTACGATGCTTACGATCTCGCCTTCATAAAATATAGCTTGGGCGCCTTTCAAAACTTTCAATTCGCCCGCTGGTGTATAAAAAGATTTATGAAGCTCTTTTACCCATATAAGTTCCTTCACTTGCTCTTAACAGGCTCCTTCTCTGGTGAGGGAAAAGTTAGACCTTCTATTTTCTTTTTGTATTCAAGAGCCTTCATTCTTAAAACATTTGCTTCCTCAGCCAATTTTTCACCAGCAACAGAGGCTACTCCTCCTATTTGTTTGCCAAGCCATTTAAACTTGTCACCTTCCCCACTAATTGCTATAGCCACAAAAATGACAAACAAAATAAAGCCTAATAAGATTAAATTTCTTATAAATTTCATCACTCGTACCTCAATAATTCAACGGGTTGAAGTTTTGCTGCCTGATAAGATGGGTAAATAGTCGAGATAAGACTTATTAGGATGGCAGAAATAGAGACCACAACGAAATCAAATAACTTCATCTTAACGGGCAGTTTACTAAGATAATAAACATCGGCTGGAAGTTTAATTATCTCATATGAGTCTATAAGCTTCCCCAATGTATAACCGCCTACTATCCCTAATATAGTTCCGATCACGCCAATAACTATACCCTGAATCATAAATATTAACATTATACCACGATTTGTAGCCCCCATTGTTTTAAGTACAGCTATTTCTTTCTGCTTATCCATAACATTCATCATGAGAGTACTAACGATGTTGAAAGAAGCCACAAGCACTATTAGAGTAAGGATGATAAACATTGCAAATTTTTCAAGCTTTAAAGCGGCGAAAAGGTTTTTGTTCATCTGAATCCAATCTTTAGCATAATAAGGAAAAGTGAGTTTTTTAATAATAGACTCTTTTACTTCTATTGCCTTATATATATCGTCTATTTTAAGGGCTATGCCAGTAACATTATTACCCAAACCAAAAAACTCTTGAGCCGCTTTGATATCAGTTATAACTAAATTTGCATCATATTCAAACATCCCTACTTCAAAAATGCCAGCCACTCTAAAAGGTCTTGTCTTAGGTAAAACCCCTAAGGGACCAACCTCAGCCATTGGAGAGATTATATTTACTATATCACCAGTGAGGACTCCTAAGGTAAAAGCCAATTCTCTTCCCAAGATAATCCAAGGAGCCTCATGCTTTTGCTGGAAGTTTTCAATATTTGTGCTCTTCAAATACTGTAAGATATCGGTAGTTTTCGATTCTAAAGATATGTCTACCCCTCTTAAAAACACCCCATGAGCTTTTTTGCCATAGGATACCATAACCTGCCCCATTACAAAAGGAGACATAGCTACTACTCGAGGCTCATCCTTTAGCTTTTGAGAAATAGCGATGTGGTCTTCAATGACACCTTTATAATTGAGAACAATCACGTGGCTATTCACCCCTAAAATCTTTTTTTGAAGGTCCTCATGAAAGCCGCTCATTACAGACAAAACGACAAGTAAAGCCATGACTCCAACTGCAACACCACATATAGATATACCAACACTGAAAGAAAGGCTCCTACTCTTCTTCTTCGACTTTAAATATCTTAAAGCAATAAATAATTGATAGGGAATCATCTATAGTTATTCAGGCTTTAGTTGAGGGAAAAGGATAACATCTCTAATGGATTGTGAATTAGTAAAAAGCATTACCAATCTATCTATACCTATGCCTTCGCCGGCTGCCGGAGGCATACCATATTCAAGAGCTCTTATGAAATCTTCATCCATCCAGTGAGCTTCTTCATCACCTAACCTTCTTGCTTCGGCCTGCCTCAAAAATCTTTCTCTTTGATCTATCGGATCATTTAGTTCTGAAAAAGCATTAGCTATCTCTCTGCCAGAAATGAAAAGTTCGAACCTTTCAACAAATTTAGGGTCATCCTGCTTCTTTTTAGCCAGTGGAGAGAGTTCAACGGGATAATCGATTACAAAAGTCGGCTGGACTAATTCGGGTTCTATGAGCTCTTTAAAAATCTCATCTAATATCTTTGGTGGTGAGGTAAGATTATCTATATTAATTCCGTTATTTTTAGCCCATTTTAAGAGAGCTTTCTCATCTGAGATAATATTTTCAGGAAGTCCTTTCTCTAATAAAGCATCCATCATCTTCAACCGTCTCCAAGGGGGAGTTAAATCAATTATATGTTCACCATAAGGTATCTTCAGTGTACCTAAGACTTTAGTTGAAACATTAGTAAAAAGCTCCTCCGTAAAAGTCATTAAAAAGTTATAGTCTCTATAAGCAATATAAAACTCCAGCATTGTAAACTCTGGATTATGACGAGTAGATATACCCTCGTTACGGAAATTTTTATTAAGCTCGAAAACTCTCTCATAACCAGCTACTAAAAGTCTCTTAAGGTAAAGCTCTGGTGCAATTCTAAGATATAGATCTATGCCAAGAGCATTATGATGAGTTAAGAAAGGCTTAGCAGCAGCCCCACCTGGGATTTGATGCATCATCGGAGTTTCTACTTCTATGAAGTCATTTTGTTCTAAAAAGTCCCTAATCGCTTTTATAATTGCACTTCTCTTTATGAAAATCTCTCTCACTTCAGGATTGACAATCAAATCCAAATATCTCTGCCTATACCGGATCTCTATATCTCTAAGTCCATGCCATTTCTCTGGCAATGGTCTAAGAGACTTACTTAAAATAAAAAAATCACTTACTTCTACTGTCAGTTCATTAGTTTTTGTTCTAAAAAGCCTACCTGTAACTCCAATGATATCACCGATATCGAGCTTCTTCAAAAGCTGAAATTTCTCCTTTAATATATCTCTTCTGAGGTAAATCTGCATCTTAGAGGTATAATCCTGGAGATGAGCGAAAACAGCTTTACCGAAATCTCTAAAAGCTATTATTCTTCCTGCAATCTTGACATTAGTCATTTCATTCTCAAGAACTTCTTGAGAAATTCCTTTGAACTTATTGATTAAATCTACAATTTTTGAATCAGGTATAAATTGTCCTCCGTAGGGATCTATACCTATTTGACGCAACTCTTCGAGCTTCTTATATCTCTGTTCGACTAAAATATTAGTGTCTTCCATAAAGTGATGTTAATTATAAACATTCTAAGAACTAAGAATCAATTAGCAATCTTTCCAGACCTTTGAGACTTTAAAGAGTCTTTTACTATGCTCTATTAGCTGATCTAAACAAAATTACAGGAAACGTCGAATTTTATCTTTTAAATTAAGATTTTGGACTATTAAAGTGCTTCTTCTTTATTATCTTTCAGCTCGAGATCAAAGAGAAGTTAACTACTAAGCTCTAATAAGTAATCGCTACTGACCAGAGATGGAGTACAAATTGGTCAAAAATATACTGAAGAAATAACAAAAATACATATTGGTACAGAAGGGACTAAAAATAAGTTTTTTATTGATCTAACCTTAATATAAAAATTGCCTAAAATGGTGGATTTAAATATCTAAAAAAAAGACTAAAGTAAAAAAGATAAAAAAGTGGCGGGGAGTGGATTTGAACCACTGACCTTCGGGTTATGAGCCCGACGAGCTACCTGGCTGCTCCACCCCGCTAAAATATAAAATAACTTAAAATTAAAAAACTTGTCAAATTTAAAGCTTTTTTATTCTAAATTTTTAAGCTCTTCGATTGTAAACTTCAAGAGCGAGATTTCTCATTAATTCTTGAAGAATCTTTTAATAGTGTTTAATTTTTCAATAGACTATTCTACTTTCGATACAGAATATCTGTCCCGTTATATTCTCAGTCTTAATAAGAAAAAGAATAAAATTTATAACCTCTCGAGGATCTGAAAGTCTTTTAAGAATGCTCAAATTTCTCGCATCTTCTATTGCCATCTTTGCTCTTGCTCCCATACCTATAGGTAAATAGCCTGGTATAATAGCATTAACTTTTATATTATATTCACTGAGCTCCAATGCGGCTACCTTCGTTAATGCTATTATACCAGCCTTGGAGGCGCTATAAGCTGACTGTCCTGCTTTGCCTTTGATCCCTGAATAAGATGAGATGTTTATTATATGTCCGCCCCTTTCCATTAAGGGAGCAAATGCTTTAATGATGTTAAAAGTTCCTTTAAGATTAATATCTATAACAAGATCCCAATCTTCCTCCTTCTGTTTAATCAGTATTGAATCTCTTGTAATGCCAGCATTATTTATAATTAGATCAACTTTACCAAAAAGCTTAGATATACTATCTACCATCTGCTGAACATCGAGATAGCTACTTATATCTGCCTTTATCTTTAAAATTTGCCCAGGATATGAAAAATTTATAGTAGGTATAGAAGGCTCATTTTGAAAATAATTGATTACCACCTTAAATTGCTCTTTAATGAGAGCTGATACGATCTCTCCTCCTAACCCACCACTTCCTCCTGTAACCAAGGCAACGTTATCAATACCTGTTACTTTCATGTTATAATTTATCACATTTTTAGAAATTGGAGGCAAAGTGATAAGGTTCGAAGAACTGCAAATGAAGTTTGCTGAATCTGCTAAGAAGTTTTTAGATTTTCAGAACATGCAGGTTTTTATAGAACAATTCTCCTTAGAAAGGGAAACTAAACTTTTTTTCTCACTGCCTGACCGCGATTTTTCCCATTTTTATCAATCTACTGCATCTTTCATTTATGATGTATCTCAGACAGAAATCAGTCTTTACGAAGACGATTTACAAGAAACAGACTCGCTATATCCAGCAACTACAGAGCTCACATTTACTATAGATTTCCCCTCTCTTAAAGGATATCCAGATATGGACGGTCTTGTCAGAGAAATAGAAGAGGAGTTTCCTGACATAGAACCTATTCTTGTTATTAAAAAGGCATTCTCACCTTTTAATATTCTATATGAGTATGAATTGATTTATACCTATGAAATAAATATTGAAGAAGAACTTGATTTAGATTACATAGACGACATTTTTAAAGAACATCGAGACCTTCTTAGTTTCATTTATGACAAAACTTTCAATTACCTCGATTTATCTTGGTATGGAGAGGTTGAAGAATGATTCCCTTTGAAGAAATTGATTTTGTGCTTCTTGACATGGATGGGACTCTACTGGACAAGTATTTCGATGACTATTTTTGGGAACATTTAGTGCCACAAAAGTATGCTGAAAAACATAACATAACCTTTAAAAAAGCTAAAAAAGAGCTTTTCAAAAGATACAAATCTCAAGAGAGAACCCTCAACTGGACAGATATAGATTTCTGGTCAAGAGATTTAGATTTAGACATTCCAGCTCTAAAGGAACAGATAAAACACCTTATAGAGGTACATCCTCATGTTGAAGAATTCTTACAGAAGCTCAAATCTCAAAAAAAAAGTCTATATCTTATAACTAATGCCCATTACAAAGTTCTCGATTTAAAAATGAAAAAAACAGATCTCGGCAAGTATTTTGATAGATGCATAACATCCTTTGAGATAGGTTATCCTAAGGAATTACTTCAGTTTTGGAAAGAGATAGAGAAGATAATCGAGTTTAATAGAGAAAAGACTCTTTTTATAGATGATACTCCCGAAATCTTGAGAACTGCTAAGGATTTTGGTATAAAATATTTATTACTAAAAATAAAGGCAAATTCAAAAAAACAGGATAATCCTCAAACTGAATTCCCATATATAAGGGACTTCAAAGAACTACTTTAGAGCAATGAAAAATGCTGAAAAACTTATCACTTCTTCTCCGCCAAGAACAGCTTTGTATGCCTTAACAAATAGACCTGACCTAAGAATAGACTTTCTTATTAGAGAGGAGACATCTTTTATTGAAAAACTTACAAGTTCAAAGATCACCATAAGAGCAAGACTTTTTGTGCTCAACAACACCGGCATATTATTAACTATGTTTCAAATAAGCGGTGATCTACCACACATATATGAAGTTTTTTGGAACTATTATTCCGAAGGTGAGAGAGGAAAATTTGCTTTTGATTTGATCGCAACCCAACCAGATATTGCTTTCCATCTTTATGGCGACTCACAGACAATAGAAAAATCAATTCTAACAGCCAATAGCTTTAAGAATTTTTTTAAAGCGGCAATTGAAAAGATCAAAAAACTTCCCTCCTGGAATTCAGAACAATTTGAAATACAAAAACAAGAGATTCTGAGGATTTACCCCACCACAGAGCAACGCTGGGAAGCCCTTAAATAAATATTTCTAGATTATCAATTAATGAAAAAAGAAGTTATACACCAGTTACATCCTTTTAACTTGCAGTATTTCAGCTGTAAAGAATTATTAGGTGGTATCATATGAGCAATAAATTAAAAAAGCAGGTTTAATATTTCAAAAGCCGATATTAATATTTAAGATAGAGAAAAATTATACGATCAAGATAAAAACCCAAAAAATACTCTAATTTTATATAACACAAGGTTTAAGCCAAAATGGGGGTCGATACAAAAATACCCATAACACATGCTTTTAGAATATTTGAAAATTAAGACTTAAAGAAACTACAACGATAAAAGACGCTTTGACATTTAATTTTTGACATTTAATTATAGATTAAAAGCTCAAGTCAAGAAGCGACTTCCAAAAATACTAAAGTGACAATGGTAGCACATCAATGTGCTCTCCTACAGTTCTGTCCGTGATTGAGGTACATCCAACAGAAAATCCTGAGGAAATTAATAGTATAAATGAAATCAATTTAGTTATGAGCTACCCCTTCAATATATTTCTATTTGTTTATGTTATGGTACTCTTGGATCGATTTTACCTTTAAAGCTTTTTTCTGTAATTTCTCAATAGCCTTAACGATAGCCTTCGCTCCAGAGACAGTTGTTGTATAAGGGATTTTGTAATTGATTGCGCTTCTTCTTATATATAGTGAGTCTTTTTGAGACTGCCAGCTTTCTGGAGTATTTATTATAAAGTTAATTTGCCCATTTTTAATCATATCAATTATATGAGGCCTACCCTCGGTTAATTTATTTACTATTTCTACATTTATACCGTTCTTTCTTAAGTGCAAAGCTGTCCCTCTTGTAGCAACGAGTCTGAAGTCTAAGTCGCTTAACCTTTTTGCAATGTGAGTTATAGAATCTTTGTCATTATCTCTGACACTTATAAAGATTGTTCCGAAGGTTGGAATATAATTATTTGATGCCATTTGAGCTTTTGCATAGGCGAGACAAAAGTCCTCATCTATACCCATAACTTCTCCCGTAGATTTCATCTCAGGGCCTAAAATTACGTCTACTCCTGAAAATTTATCAAAGGGGAAAACAGCCTCTTTAACTGCAACATGTGAGATTGAGATCTCTTTAGTTAATCCAAGGTCTTTTAGCGTTTTACCAGCAATTATTTTAGCCGCATATTTTATTAAAGGAACACCTATTGTCTTACTTACATAAGGTATTGTCCGCGAAGCTCTTGGATTAACTTCTAAAATGTATATCTCCTCCTCTTTGACCGCTAACTGAACATTCATAAGACCTATTATATTTAGTTCTTTTGCTATAGCCTTAGTCTGTTCTTTAATCTTCTCTATTATATGTGGCTGGAGCGTATAAGGGGGTAAAGAACAAGCAGAATCACCAGAATGAATTCCTGCCTCTTCTATATGCTCCATAATACCCCCTATAATTGAATCTTTACCATCAGAGATAATATCTACATCTACTTCTATTGCATCAGTAAGATATTTATCAATCAGAATAGGATGTTCTGGTGATACAGCGGTTGCTTTTTTCATATAATCTATTAACATCGATTGGTTATAAACTATTTCCATTGCTCTACCGCCCAAGACGTAAGAAGGCCTAACCACTATAGGATACCCTATTCTATTAGCTACTTCTACGGCTTCCTCAATCGACATGGCGGTATCATTTGCTGGTTGTTTGAGATTAAGCTTATCTAATAACTCTTTGAATCTTTTTCTATCTTCTGCTCTGTCAATAGAATCAGAAGAGGTTCCCAAAATCCTTACGCCCTCTTTTTCTAAGGGAACTGCTAATTTCAAAGGTGTCTGACCACCAAACTGCACTATCAAGCCTTCTGGTTTTTCCAATTCAACAATGTTAAGAACATCCTCTAAGGTCAAAGGTTCAAAATAGAGCCTATCAGAAATGTCATAATCTGTGCTGACCGTCTCTGGATTACAGTTAACCATGATAGTCTCATAACCTATTTCTTTCAAAGCTATTAGCCCCTGAACACAACAATAGTCGAACTCAATTCCTTGACCTATCCTGTTAGGTCCTGAGCCCAAAATAATTATCTTTTTCCGATTGGTGGGTATTGCCTCGTTTTCGGTGATTTTAAAATCAGAAACTTTTGAATTCTCAATTCTATAAAAAGGCTTTTCATAGGTAGAATAGAAATAGGGTGTAAAAGCTTTGAATTCAGCAGCACATGTATCTACGAGCTTGTATACAGGAGTTATCCCGAGTTTTTTTCTAATCTCTCTTATCTCCTTTTCGTCTTTTTGAGTTAACTCAGCTATTTTTTTGTCTGAAAAACCATATTCTTTTGCCTCTCTTAAAAGATCAGGTTGATTAAATAGGTTAGAGGAGTTTAAATGGATCACTTTTTCTAATTCAATGATCTGTTGTATGTTGTATAAAAACCATCGATCAATCCTGCTAAGAGAGTATATTTCCTCTATTTGTAGACCCTTACGAAAAGCTTGTGCTACATACCAAATCCTTTCGGCATTTGGCGTTTTTAATTTTGACCTTATTTCTTCGATAGATGCATCTATCCTTTCAAATCCATAAGAGCCTGTTTCAAGACTTCTCAAGGCTTTCTGGAGGGATTCTTTAAAGGTTCTACCTATAGCCATTACTTCCCCTATCGATTTCATTTGAGTCGTAAGAGTGCTATCTGCATCTGGGAATTTCTCAAATGTGAAGCGTGGTATTTTAGTCACAACATAGTCGATTGTGGGTTCAAAAGATGCAGGTGTCTCTTTAGTTATGTCGTTACTTAATTCATCAAGAGTATACCCAATGGCTAATTTTGCGGCAATCCTTGCTATAGGGAATCCAGTTGCTTTACTTGCTAAAGCTGAACTTCTTGAAACCCTTGGATTCATCTCTATTACTACCATATGACCATTCTCTGGATTAACAGCAAATTGAATATTAGAGCCACCTGTTTCAACGCCTATTTCTCTAATTATAGCTATTGCCGCATCGCGCATCCGTTGGTATTCTTTGTCGGTGAGGGTTTGCGCAGGAGCAACTGTTATAGAATCTCCGGTATGAATCCCCATTGGGTCGAAGTTTTCGATCGAGCAGATAATTATGACATTATCTTTTATATCTCTCACAACTTCCAGTTCATACTCTTTCCATCCTAAAACAGACTCTTCTACTAAAACCTGCTGGGCAAGACTTAGCTTTAAAGCTTTCTCGAGCATTTCTTTATATTCTTCAATATTGTATGCGATGCCACCTCCCGTCCCACCGAGAGTGAAGGCAGGTCTTAATATTGCGGGGAATCCAATATAGTCTATGACCTCAAGACCTGTTTTGAGACTGGTAACAGTTTTACTGCGCGGGACATCAAGACCAATTTTTAACATGGATTGTTTGAACAGCTCTCTATCTTCAGCTTTTTTAATGGCAGAGAGTTTTGCGCCGATTAGCTCCACCTTGTATTTATCTAATATCCCCGATTCAGAAAGTTGAACAGCTAAATTAAGAGCAGTTTGTCCACCCATTGTAGGCAGAAGGGCGTCAGGACGTTCTTTTTTAATTATTAGTTCCAAAATCTCTTTTGTCAGAGGCTCAATATATGTAGAATCAGCCATCTCAGGGTCAGTCATAATAGTAGCTGGATTTGAGTTAACTAAAACCAATTCGAAACCTTCTTCTTTTAAAGCTTTACAGGCTTGAGTGCCTGAATAGTCAAATTCGCAAGCCTGACCTATGATTATCGGTCCAGAACCTATTAAAAGTATCTTTTTGATATCAGTCCTTTTAGGCATCTTTTACCCTTTTTTTATCTGATGCCACTCAAGTATTGAGTAGAGAAATTTAATAAATAAATCCGTATAGTATACAAAGAACAAGATAAATTTTGAAAGGTTTAATTTGTAACGTAAGCATCTTTTTTTTATGATGAAAATTAAGCTTAATTTCGGACATATCATTTTTGCCTCTATTGCTAGCAAACATCTCATTCGCCATTAAGTTTCAGAATCCTGAATTTTAAAAATAGATTGCACCACTTTTATAACAGCTCACGTCTCCTTTCTTAAGGCTCACTGCATTCAGTGAATTTCTTCAAAAACTCTGACTCCCTCTCATAAATGACCTCTACTGCTATCCATAATGCCCTCTCCATTACTCCTATTGTCTCAGTATCGCTTTTATCCCAATTGCTTCATCTAAATGATAAATATCTCCCAGGAGGTTAAAATAAAATTGTGTCTCTTTTATACTTTTAGGGCAGGTATTTGGCAATAGGCAAAACTAAGAAAAATAATAACAGAGATAATAAAAAAACACAAAGATATCTTAGGAGGCTTGACAGGGGAAATATCAAAGCATTAGGGTTAGAAGAACTATTCCAAACAATTAATCCAGATGGAGCCACAACAAGAAATTGACCAAATTACACAAAACCAACTCAATCAATAATGCTTAGAGAAAGAGAGTTCTTTCTTAAGGCTAATGATTCAGAAAAAATAAGGCAAAAGGGCTTTTATAGACAAAATTTTCTTGACAAGTCCCTGCTTTATTTATTTGCCATCACGGAATTATATGCTTCCTTGAAATAATTCCTCGCAAACTTCACTCCCTTTTGTAATAGTTTGCTCTTATTTCTATAGAAAGGTTAATATAGTTAATATAAAAGAATAATTCAACTTCTTTTTCAGGCTCTATATAGAAATCTTTAAAAGACTAAAATTATGCATAGAATTAGTGATACAGAAGCTCTACAAATGCTTAAGTCCAACGAGATATTAGCCATTGGAGAAATGGCAGATAACATTCGCGCAACCCTTCATCCACAAGGGTCCGTTACCTTTATAATCGATAGAAACATAAATTATACGAACATATGCATTAATAAATGTAAATTTTGTGCTTTTCATCGCGATAAAAATAGTCACGACGCATACGTTCTTAACAAAGAAGAGTTATTCAAAAAAATAAAAGAAACAATTGACTTTGGTGGTACACAGATTTTATTACAAGGAGGTATTAATCCTGATCTCGACTTACATTACTATCGAGACCTTTTAAGTTCTATCAAAGAGAGGTTCAAAATAAACATTCATGGTTTCTCGCCTCCTGAAATAGACTTTCTTTCCCAGAGACATGGTTTATCAATCAGAGAAATTATTTTAGAGCTAAAAACCGCAGGACTTGACTCCATACCTGGTGGAGGCGCAGAGATTCTTTCAGATAGAGTTAGAGAGCTAATCAGTCCAAATAAAATAAAGTCTAAGAAATGGCTAACTATCATGGAAGAAGCACATAAAATTGGGATGAAAACAACAGCTACAATGATGTTTGGAAGCTTAGAAAATGAAGAAGATATTATCGAACACCTTAAAGTAATTAGAGATCTTCAAGACAAAACTAATGGTTTCACAGCCTTCATCCCCTGGTCCTTTCAACCTGGCAATACCGAACTCAATAACATCTCAAAAAAAAGTAATTCCAATATTAAATTAAAATTAGCCACAGCCATAGATTATCTAAGAATAATTGCAATTTCTCGGATTTACCTTGATAACATAAAAAATATTCAAGCTTCTTGGGTAACACAAGGATTAAAGTTAGCTCAAGTAGCACTCCGTTTTGGCGCAAATGATTTTGGCTCTACAATGTTAGAGGAAAATGTTGTTAGAGCAACAGGGGTAAACTACAAGGTATCCACCGATGAAATTATTCAAGCTATCAAATCAGCAGGATTCAAGCCTGCCCAGAGAGATACCTACTATAATATATTAAGATACTTTTGACTACTTATCTAAATGCAGGGGATATGAAAGAAGGAGGTATGATGCCTGAGTCGTTATTATATGACGTAGTGATTATAGGTGGTGGCCCAGCTGGGCTAACTGCAGCTCAATACTGTGCCAGAGCAAAACTTAAAACAATTGTGCTTGACAAATCTGCTTCTGCAGGTGCATTAGCGTACGCAAGCGTCATCGAAAACTATCCAGGTCTTGAAAAACCTATTTCAGGAAAAGACCTTTTGAATAGATTCAGGGATCAAGCGATTAAATTTGGTGCACAGTACATTGAATCGCAAGTGATAGGGGTTTCCTTAAAAGGCGAAATAAAAGAAGTACATACTATGGAGACAAGTTACCAAACAAAGACCATTATAATCGCTACCGGTGCAATGGGAAGAAAGCCCACAATAAAAGGAGAGGCTGAGTTTTTGGGCAAAGGCGTCAGTTATTGTGCAGTATGTGATGCTGCATTCTTTAAAGGGAAGAGAGTAAGTGTCTTGGGAGATTCTGAAGAGGCACTAAAGGAGTCTATCTTTCTCACAAAGTTTGCTGAGCAAGTATATTTAATCTCTCCATCCAAAAAACTTAAGGTTGACGAAAGACAGTATGATCTCTCCAACGATAAACTCCAAATTCTTACCGGACAAACAGTTATCTCGATTGAGGGTAGTGAAACAGTAGAAAAAATTACACTCAGAGACTATTCAGGAACGGAGTCCTATTTAGACTTATCTGGTGTGTTTATCTATCTATACGGCACTAAGCCTATAACTGATTTTTTGCACGGTTCTTTAGAGCTATTAGACAATGACTGTATTGCAGTCAATAAATCAATGGAAAGCAATGTACCTGGTGTGTTTGCAGCTGGGGATGTAACCTGCACTGAGGTGAGGCAAGTTGTGGTAGCAGCAGCCCAAGGTTGTTTAGCTGCTCTATCAGCTGAGAAATATTTATTCCAAAGGAAGAGAATGAAGTATGATTGGCATAAATGAAGAACTGAAATCAATGATCCCTGACTACATGCAAAAGGGCTTTTTAGAAAACATTATTGATCTATTCAAACATGATAAAAGCCTTTATCCTCTCATTATCGACATGATTAAAGATAATAGAATAAGAGTTAGAATCGGTGCCTTTGCACTTGTTGAAGAACTTTTAAAACAGTCGTCTGAAGATCTGAGAAAACTCATACCCCTTATAACGCCCCTATTAAACGATCCCAATCCAACAATAAGAGGTGATGCAGAGTATTTACTTGAGATTTTAGGTGCAAAAAAATAAAAAACCCATATTTAGAGAAAAAGAATTTTTAAAATGAAAAGCAAAACAAACATCTATAAAATATGTTAAAATAGAAATTAAATTTCTTATTGCCTATTTGTCTCAGAAAACTCGATTTCTCAGAAAAAAGAAGGGGGGATAAGTGTCACATACCATTGCATTTGCTGGCAAAGGTGGTACAGGGAAAACAAGTCTTGCCTGTCTTACCATCAAATATCTTCTTAAAAAACGGAGAGGACCTGTTTTAGCTATCGACGCTGATAGCAATTCCTGCTTGAATGAGGCCCTTGGAGTCGAAGTTCACACCACAATTGGTAGAATAAGAGAAGAGTCCTTGGAAGCAGTGAGAGTTACAGGAGAAAGACCTGGTGGTATGTCTATGGAACAATTGTTTGAATATCAGATCCAACAAGCTCTGATTGAATCTACAGGATATGACCTTCTGGTGATGGGTAGGCCTGAAGGACCAGGATGTTATTGCGCAGCCAATCATATCATTAGAAAATATACAGATATGCTATCCTCCAGCTATCCCTATATAGTAATTGATAACGAGGCTGGAATGGAACATCTAAGTAGAAGGACTACAAATAAAGTGAATTTACTACTTATCATAAGTGATCCAACATACAAAGGCCTTTTAGCTGCCAAAAGAATAAAAGAGCTAATTGTGGAACTACAACTTGAAATTGAGAGAGATGCTATTATTATAAACAGAACCCTCGGTCATGAATTTGAGGAACTTAAAAAAGTCGCTGAAAAATCTGACTTAACCATCTGTGGAGTTGTTCCACAGGATGACTTAATTTTAGAGTTCGATTTAGAAGGAAAGCCTATTTATCAATTACCAGAAGATTCAATAGCTGTTCAGGCCCTATGGAATATACTCGACTCCCTTCAGATTCCCTAAATTCAATCTACCACACCTTTTTTTAGGTAATTTTAGGATATTATAGACTCAAACTTTGAAGCAGGAAAGAGAAAATTAGTCTGTCTTGCTGAAAAGAAGCGAAGATCATGGAGAATTTTATGTTTGCGGGGGACACTATCCCGCAAACAAGGTCAATAGGTAGGAGACCCCCTTAAATAAAAGAAATGCCCCTGGATGATCTCAGATTTTGGATGCAAGAAATTAAAAAGACACTTAACGCCTCCGATACCAGCCTGCAGGGCATAGGCGTTTCTTTCTAATAGGATGGAGGCGGTTTCTCAGTGACTTATAAATAAGAGTCAAAAGCAAGGCAATAATTACGAAGAAGCCTCCAACAATGACTAGGGGAATGCTAAGGAGCACACCGAGCATTATAGGGATAGGGTGCTATAAATATGATTAACACTGCTATACCTTTAGATTTTTTATCATCTCCGCTACTATTTTTCTTAGTTCTACCAATTTCTAATACTCTTTCAGAAAAACTTTTTTAAATTACCCTGAAATTGGTTCATAAAATTCCATATTGGGTTTGGGGCTTATTTAACATTGTACTAAAAGATTCAGTAAATCGGTTAAAATATCTCATTGATTTTTAAGATCAAAAAATACGCTTCCTTTTGTTGAAAAATACCAAAGTAAGAAAAATGCAAATGAATAATCCAAAGAGGAATTTTCACATAAGAAGCTTTGTCTCTCTGCTTACAGGGTTTAGTTTCTTTGTTGTACTGTTTACAGGCATTGTGCTTTATTTTGTACCTCAGGGAAGAATTGCATACTGGATTGATTGGAGGTTTTTATGGCTAAGCAAGACAGATTGGGGCAACATTCACATTACATCAACCATATTATTTGCACTCTCTGTCTGCTATCATCTATTTCTCAATTGGAAGGTTTTTGTCAGCTATTTGATCAAAAAGATTAATGATACCATTTCATTACGAAAAGAGTTAGTTGTAGCATCTGCAATCACTTTGTTTTTTGTTTTTGGGAGTATTTATTACATACCGCCTCTTAAATATTTGATTGAATTTAGCAGTTATCTGAAAGATCAATGGGTAAAAAAGGAGTATGAGCCACCATTTGGACATGCAGAGCAACTATCTCTTAAATCTTTATCAAGTAGGACTAACATAAACCTCAACAAAGCAATCGCAGATTTACGTAGCAAAGGGTTTAAAGTAGAAGGAGAGGAGCAGTCACTTGCTGACGTAGCAATGAAAAATGGGGTCTCACCAATGAAGATTTATAACATCATGTCAGTTCACAAAGAAAATGCAGCCTTCGGGATTGAGAAGGCTTCCAATGCCTCTGTCATCACAAACCAATTTCTAAAAACAAACAGTCCAATACTAACCAATGAGAAAAAGGTCTATACTACAGAGATGATTGAAGATCTTCTGGCAGGTAAGGGTATTGGCAGAAAAACTATTGAAGAATTGGGCGGAGAGCTCGGTGTTAAGGTGCAAGATGCTGAAAAGAGACTCAAAAAACATGGGATTGATATCAAAAAAGACGAGACCCTCAAAGAAATTGCAACTCGCTACAAAACCACACCCATTGAGATTGCTAAAAAAGCCTTTGCAGACAATTAGGAACTCCGCATATGGGGGCAGATTTTGTAATATAATTTTTGAGAATAAGTATAAATTGGATAGCAACTATTTATTTCGTTTTATGAGGTCTTCCCTTCGGTAAATCACTCAGTTTTCCCCCAAACAGTTTTACTATCTGCATTACAAACCTGTCATCACATGGGCGACTTTGCTTTGTGCTTTACCTAATATCCTCAATTAAACACTGTATCCCTATCCCCCCTTCAACATGATGACAAATCCTTTATTTTTTAGACAATATAGCAGTCACCCTTTTCAAAGACTCTCCAACAATAGTTTCCCCGCTCAGAAATTTGATGGTGAGAATCAGACTGCAACTGCCCTTGTTATTTTATGAATGTGCTAATAGGATAGCAAATACTCTACTTCTGTAATAAAATGGGGCTTAACAAAAAATTGTGTCTATTTCTGAAAATCTACTATTAAAGATCTGTCTAAGTTCATAAACTATACTCCTTGATACACTTAAAGGGGGCTTCCTTTTCCCCTCTTTTATTCTATTTACCATCACTTAAATGGCTATCTCAGCTGTCTTTACACTCTGAAAATACCCTTCCACATTTACCCTTAGTACTTCAAACCTATTGTTTATGTTCTCAATTATGTATGTAGTGTATATATGTTTCTGTAGCCAACTCAAGATATTTTTTATAACAAATATACTTATCTATGTTCCCCTTGAGCATTTTTATGTATTGGGGATACCTTTTTCATATCTACTGCTAAAGAGATTCAAATTCCTTGACTGCTTCTTCATAATCACTGATTAGTATAAAGCAGACACTATTTTATTTCAATCACCGATGCAAGTAGCAGGACGAATAATAAGCCCCTTGCGGACCAGACAATTTTAAAACTGGCGGTGGATGTAAAAAGATTGGATATTTTTGAAAGGATAAGGCGAAAGTTATTTTACTACAATATCTGCTGCGTAGGGTGGTAAACAAAGGAGAATGGAAAAGACGTGGGAGGGAGAACGTCTTAGATAGAGTAAATAGTCAGAGAAAATAAGCATTATTTTGCCTTTTAGAGAACTTAAGGGCATTGGACAGGATATAGGGCAAATCTATCAGAAAAAATCTTTTAAATTACTCTGAAATTGGTTTATAAAATTTATATATTGGATTTGGGTTTTTAATAATTTATGAAATAAAATATTAATAAGAAGCTAAAATAATTAATCAAATATATATAATGGGTAAATATCAATGAAAAAAATAATCCCTTTTCGGTACGGTGCTAATTCACAAGATACAAAAAAAGATCTTACTGATGAAGAGAAAAGAAGGGTTCAAGAATATTCCTTCTTGAAGGAAAGTTTTCACCAGATTGAAAGAAATGCTTTAATAGAAGGTAGCGAAATAAATTTCTCTCTTTACGTACAGAAAGGTCTAAAATTTAAGAAAGTTCTTGAGGCATCAGATAAGTCTCCTGCAAAGATACCACCCGAAATATCAAACTCCAAAGGCGATATTGTCATTAAGACTGCAGATATCCCTCTTTATGATGCCTATCTTGAATCTCTTGAAACAGCCCTATTACCTGATAAAGAAACCGCCAGAATAAAGGCTTTACTTATCAAGGAAAAATCAAAGATTGTTATGAGAGAAGTCCTTGCCGACCCAAGAAGTGGTAAAAATATCAAGAATGCAGCAACAGTTGTAGAAAAGATAGTCAGCTCTATTTTAGACAATAGGGATAGCCTTTATAACCTTATATCTATAAAGAACTTTGATTATTACACTTATACCCATTCGGTAAATGTAGCTGTTTTATCAATAGGTCTTGGGATTTCTTCAGGGCTTGCTCAAGAGAAGATATTGAATCTGGGATTAGGAGCCTTGCTCCATGATATAGGTAAAAGCTCCATACCTCCCGAGATATTGAATAAGCCTGAAAAACTGACACCCTTTGAGTTCGAGATAATTAAGAGTCATGTAATCGAGGGAGAAAAGATTCTCAGGGAGCATAAAACCTTACCTCGGGATTCTCTTGATGCAGTTACCCAACACCATGAAAAATTATCTGGTAGCGGCTACCCTTATTCTCTCAAGGCATCTGATATAAGGCTTTATGGGAGAATTACAGCTATTGCTGATTGTTACGATGCACTTACAACCCAAAGACCATATAAAAATGCCTTTACACCCTTTCAGGCTCTTGATACAATGATTAAGCAAAAAAAACATTATGACAACGAATTGCTTACAATTTTTATCAAAACACTTGGCAATCTTGGATGATGAATCTCTTTGAAAAAATGCTTCTCGCAAAACAATATGCATCAACCCCTTGTTACCCTATGCGCCCAGTGACCGTCATCCATATTAAGTAACAAAGGGGTAGGATACAGCTTAGCAATTCCAATATAAGACATTTTTATTTTGGTATATTGGAAACTTATCAACTTGTGTTACACGGAGTCTAAATTATGCTTGTTTTATTTAATTTTTTATGCTATCTTTTATTACTTTATTATTATTTTAATTTCTGATTTCAAAATATTGTTATTTTGGAGACAATATCAGTTATGAAAGTGGAGCAGATCTCGATTTTTGTTGAAAATAGATCGGGGAGACTCGCTCAGGTTACTCAAGTCCTCGCAGAGGCAGATATTAACATAAGAGCCCTTTATCTTGCTGAAGCCGGAGACTTCGGGGTCTTACGTTTGATAGTTAATGATACCAAAAAAGCAGTGCAGGCTTTAAAAGAGAAAGGTTTTACTGTCTCAAAAACTGAAGTAATTGCAATAGCCGTCCCTGATAGACCAGGTGGTCTCTCAAAAATTCTAAATAAAATCAAGGATTACGGTCTTAATGTTGAGTACATGTATGCTTTTATAGAGAAAAGTACAGAAAATGCTATAGTTATATTTTGCTTTGATGATTCAAATAAGGCTGAGGTTATCCTAAAAGAAGAAGGAGTCAAGATTTTAACAGGAGATGAAGTCCACTCACTCTAATTTATAGGGTTCTACCATAACAAAAAAAATATATGGCATAAAAGGGAGAATTTCCTTCAAAGTTCAATAAGAGAATCAAGAGCTATTATAGGTGATAGCAGGGAGTAATTCCTTTTATTTTTTAATCTATTTTGAAGAATGAAAGAAATTTAGTATAAAAGCTTTTAATCTCACTTAAAGCTTTAGATAATACTTTAAATAGGAGGAAAAGATGAAGATACTCAAAACAATCATTTTATTAATTGGGCTAATCTGTATACCTTTCACTTTACCTGTTAATTCCTATGCTAAACAACCTTACAAAATTGGTGCCATTTTCTCTGTAACTGGTGCTGCTTCTTTTCTCGGCGAGCCAGAAAAGAATACCGTTTTAATGTTACAAGAACAGATCAACAAAGCTGGCGGAATAAATGGCCATCCTATAGAGGTTATTATTGAAGACTCAAAGAGTGATGAGACTCAGGCAGTCCTTGCAGCTAAAAAACTCATAGAGAAAGACAATGTCCTTGCTATAATTGGACCGTCCACTACTGGTGAGTCTATGGCTGTAATCCCTATAGTGACAGCAGCTAAAATACCCATGATATCCTGTGCAACAGGAGCCTCTATCACACAACCAGTAAATGAACGATACTGGATTTTTAAAGTAGCTCAATATGATTTTAGTGTAGCTGAAGCTTTATATACTTACATGAAAAAACAAGGCTTGACTAAGGTGGGCATTTTAACAATCACAACAGGGTATGGAGACTCCGGACGTAAGGCACTCCACGAGATGAGTTCCAAGTATGGAATCACCATAGTAGCTGATGAAAGATACGGACCAAAGGATACCGACATGACAACCCAACTAACAAAGATAAAGGCTGCTGGCGCCCAGGCTATTATTAACTGGTCTGTAGGCCCTGGCCAGGTAATCGTTACTAAGAACTGGCATGCCCTTAAGATGGGTATACCTCTTTACCAGAGTCATGGCTGGGGAAGTAAGAGGAATATAGAACTTGCTGGAAAGGCAGCTGAAGGGGTAATTGCACCTCTGGGTAGGATAGTGGTTTGGGATAAACTACCTGATAAGCATCCTCAAAAGGCTCTTCTTAAGAAGTATACACAAGACTACGAGGCTAAGTTTAAGAGTGAACCTGGCACCTTCGGAGGGCATGCTTATGATGCCTTTATGATGGTAGTAGAAGCCTTAAGAAAGGTTGGGCCTGATAGGAAGAAGGTTAGGGACTACATAGAGAATAACATCAAGAACTGGCCCGGGACTGCTGGTATATTTAATATGTCTTCAAAAGACCATTGCGGACTCGATAAGGATTCTTTCGAGATGGTTATAGTTAAAGATGGCGATTGGGAGATTCTTAAGAAATAGGAAATACTAAAAAATTTAGAATATATAGAATTAGAAGGAGAGAACATATGAAATTCTTCTTACATTTTATATTAACATTTTTTTGTTTGTTTTACTTTAGTTTAACCGCAAAGGCTAAAGAACCTTACAAGATAGGAGCAATACTGTCAGTAACAGGAGCAGCATCCTTCCTTGGTGAACCGGAAAAGAGCGCTTTAATAATGTTACAAGAACAGATCAACAAAGCTGGCGGAATAAATGGCCATCCTATAGAGGTTATTATTGAAGACTCAAAGAGTGATGAGACTCAGGCAGTCCTTGCAGCTAAAAAACTCATAGAGAAAGACAATGTCCTTGCTATAATTGGACCGTCCACTACTGGTGAGTCTATGGCTGTAATCCCTATAGTGACAGCAGCTAAAATACCCATGATATCCTGTGCAACAGGAGCCTCTATCACACAACCAGTAAATGAACGATACTGGATTTTTAAAGTAGCTCAATATGATTTTAGTGTAGCTGAAGCTTTATATACTTACATGAAAAAACAAGGCTTGACTAAGGTGGGCATTTTAACAATCACAACAGGGTATGGAGACTCCGGACGTAAGGCACTCCACGAGATGAGTTCCAAGTATGGAATCACCATAGTAGCTGATGAAAGATACGGACCAAAGGATACCGACATGACAACCCAACTAACAAAGATAAAGGCTGCTGGCGCCCAGGCTATTATTAACTGGTCTGTAGGCCCTGGCCAGGTAATCGTTACTAAGAACTGGCATGCCCTTAAGATGGGTATACCTCTTTACCAGAGTCATGGCTGGGGAAGTAAGAGGAATATAGAACTTGCTGGAAAGGCAGCTGAAGGGGTAATTGCACCTCTGGGTAGGATAGTGGTTTGGGATAAACTACCTGATAAGCATCCTCAAAAGGCTCTTCTTAAGAAGTATACACAAGACTACGAGGCTAAGTTTAAGAGTGAACCTGGCACCTTCGGAGGGCATGCTTATGATGCCTTTATGATGTTAGTAGAAGCCATAAGAAAGGTTGGGCCTGATAGGAAGAAGATTAGGGACTACATAGAGAATGAGATTAAAAACTGGCCAGGTACCGGTGGAATATTTAATATGTCACCTGCTGAACACTGTGGCTTAGACAAAACTGCCTTCGAGATAGTTACAGTAAAGAACGGTGAATGGGAACTTCTAAAATAATTTTAAAGATTGGAGCTGGGATGAAAATCAAAATAAATCTTAGCCCCGTTGAAATTTGGAGTTTCTAAACTTCTAAAAACTATTCCCCAATATTAGGATTTTAAGAGGGAGTTAAAGATATTCTCCCCTTCTACTAAATTCCTCTCACTCTTATAAAATAACGACTATAAAAACCAGGCGTAAAACTTTTTTCCTTTCTTAAATGGTTGAAGCCTCTCAGTGAAGGATATTGTATGGAAGAAGGAGAAAAGAACAGATTTAAAACAACTCTTTTTACAGCTAAATTAAACTCTCAAAACCTTATTAATCTTTATGCATTAGCTCCGTCTTGGCAGAGCACTTATGACATAAAAGCTATTTGCCAAATTATGTTAATAAGTTGCTTCACGTAGATATTGAATAATAGTTAATAGGATGCAGCCACGAATTATTTAGAAAAAACATAGAATCTTAACCTAAAGAAAACATGGGAGTAAGAAAATTATCTTAATATTTACATTGATCTTTGCTAATCTAAAGTAGATTTTAGTTTCAGGAAAGGGGTGAAATATGTTATATTTATTAGTTATAAAAAAATTCTTTCAGAGGAGAGGTGCTGGAGTGGCTTAACAGGCACGACTGGAAATCGTGTGTGGGGCTAAAAACCTCACCGAGGGTTCAAATCCCTCCCTCTCCGCCATCCTTGAGGCATTTCAAAGCCTTTTTTTGAAGAGAGAAAAAAAATGTTCTTTGATTTTTTCGAAGAAAGGTCTTTTACTCCATTTAGCCAATTCAATTTTCTCAGAATTTTTAAGGTCCTCCTCAAAGACTGATAGCATTTGTGAACCAAAATCTACATCAAGGATACCAACATTACCCTCATCATTATATCTAAAAGATTGAAAATCTAAATTGGCTGAACCGATAATACTCCAGCAGTTATCGAACAAATAAGTTTTCGCATGGAGTATCTGGCCTAAATAGGTGTATATCTCAACGCCAGCATCCAAAAGCTTTTTGAAAAAAAACCTTCCAGCATAAGATGCAGCAGGGACATCGCTCTTACTGGGAACAAGGAGTCTAACTCTTACCCCTCTCTTTACAGCTTCTATCAAAGTCTCAATCATTCTCTTACTTGGTATAAAATAAGCAGTGGTCAGGCAAATATCTGATTTAGCCCGATTAATGCTATAGTAAAAAAGTCTTCTCAGCATTCTTCTGCCTTTTGAAGAGCCGGCAAAAATAGGTATTGATAAGTAGCCTCCCTTTACTTTCCATATATCGTCCAGAGGAGCCTTAACATCTTTGCTCTCAAACTTGTCCCCTTGATAACGTTCATGATATTTAATTTTTTCACCACCCCATTGATTCCAGCTCTTCTCAAAGTTTTTAAAAAGTTTTTTCACTATAGGTCCTGTTAACATAATGCCTGTATCACGCCAATTTTTTTCCCTAGATTTGATGTGAAACCCGCTATACTCATTAGCAATGTTCAAACCACCTGTAAAAGCCTTTAGGGAATCAATTATTATAAGTTTTCTATGATCCCTATGAACATAACGAAAGGGGTTTTTCCATTGAAAGGGCCTCGAACTACTGATTTTAACTCCTGCAGATCTCATATCATTCCAAAAACTTCTTGGGGTACCTAAGGAACCAAAATGATCGTAGAGAACATAAACATTAACACCTTGCCTGCTTTTTTCTTTTAAAATTTCTGCAAGAGCTCTGCCAGTTTCGTCATTTCTAAATATGTAGAAGGCAAGACATATCAATTCTTTTGCTTCTCTGATTGATTCAAATATAGTTTTGAAACTTTCTGGACCCCTCCAGAGTAGTTTTACGTCGGTAGCGATAGAAAATTTATCATTTATGATTCTTTCAAGAGAGGATATCGTAAAATTATCGGAGAATTGCATGAAGACTTCTGCTTTTTGTATAGTATCTATCATATTTTAATTTTCTAATAAAGGAGTAGTAAAGTTCTATGATTCAGAGTTGATCCCGATGCCTAAAGTTAATATATAATTATCTAAGGCATTTTTGTCATGCTGAGAGACCTGCCAAGGGGGTTAAACTCTTTGCTTACCCGATATAGCTTTAATACTGTATCTTTTAGGTTTTTTCTAAGATTATTTTAAAAGCTGTAAATATTAACTATTCTTGATTAAATTGTGATAAATATCCCATAGAGTTAAAAAGATATTTCATTCCTTTCCCCCTACTATTTGGAGATATTAATAATATACTTAAGGTACTAAAAGAGGGAGTAACAACTTACTTAAACTGAAAGAGAGCTAATTTATTGCATATTAGTCTTTATTAGAGCTATTCTTTCTTCCACTTCTCATAGAAAACTATTTCTTCGAGAGCTTTTCGTGGTGGCATTTTAGCATCTTTTTTTTCCTCTGGTATATGGCCTATAGGGAAAATACCGACTACTCTAATATCAGATGGTATCTCTAGAAGTTTACGAATCTCCTCTTCATCGTAGATTCCTACAAAAACAGTACCTAAGCCCATAGCTCTTACAGCAAGCATAAGTGTCTGACATGCTATGCCCATATCAACTAAATAATAATTTTGTTCCCAAATTTTCCCTGATTTTGTAGGATCAGCACAAGCAACAATTACCACAGGAGCCTCTGCAACGCCTTTAGTAGCAGGATTTGCTTTGTATCCCATTGGTTTTAAAAAGGACTCAAGGTTGGTTAGTTCAGCTATCTTTTTAATTTTCTCTTTGTCTCTAACTACTACAAATCTCCAGCACTGCATATTGGCCCAAGAGGGAGAGTATCTTACTAAATCAAGAATGGTCTCAATCTGCTGGTCACTAACAGGCTCATCTTTGAATCTTCTTATGCTCCTTCTTGTCTTAATAACTTCAAAAGCATCCATTCTGTGCCTCCTGTTATGAATGTGCCTTTATAAAGTTTATACAAAAGGGATTTACTATACGTTAACTGGCAGGATAAGCCCATAATAGATAAATAGTATTTTATTTATCCGTTACGGGCTTTTTTAATTATAGAATAAAATTGAGTATAAAATAAAATTATCTTTAATCACTTAATTTTTGTTCATCTAAAACCATTTTTAGGACTGACAATCTCAATTCTTGTAAGTTTAATCAGGTGTCTGTCTATGCTCAAGAACATTTACTATAAAATTGTCCGGTTTTGGAAGTCCTGCAAGTTTCCATGTAAGCAAGGGGCTAGTAAACTGCTCTGTGATACAGTCATGAGGTTGATGAACATTTTTGCATACCGCATTGAAAATGGGGAAAAAATTAAATTCCTTATAGAAATTTCTGACAAATTTTAGAATTTCAAGTTTTTCTTTTGTTAGCTCTTCTATACCTTCTTGCTCAGCAAGTGCACAGGCAACTTTTTCGTTCCAATCGTCAAAGTTTTCCAGATAACCTTCATTGTCTACCTTAATTTTTAAATCACCATACTCTAAAATTGGCATTAACCCTCCTATTTAAGCGATTCAAAGTTCTTTATAAATTGTTCTATTTGTACTCCTAAATAGATGCATTTAATATTGTTCATGCAATCATCTGCATCTTTGAAGTCTAAATGAGTTGTTAGCTCATTATTACCTCTTTTGAACTTTATTATGTATGCTTTCTTATTAATGTCTTGCTCTATTCCCATTGATATATCATGTTGTTTGATCTCGGGATACATCTCCCCTATTTTTTCTTTAAGATCATCTATTGTGTATGCCATGTTGCCTCCTCACTAAAGGGTTTTTCATAATTATTTAAGTCTTGTTTCAACTGCTTGCCAATTTATGTTTTTAAAAAATGCCTCTATATAGTCTGCTCTTTTAAGTCCGTAATCTATCATAAAGGCATGTTCAAAAACATCCATAATTAGTAAAGGGGTACAACCAGCAGGATGGGATACATCATGTTCATTGATCCAAAAGTTAATCAGTCTTCCATTGGTTAGGTCCTGATAAAGAATCACCCATCCAATTCCTCTCATAGTTCCTGTAGCCCTAAAGTCTTTCTCCCAGTTATTAAAACTTCCAAAATTAGCGCTAATTGCTTGGGCAAGTTTACTCTCAGGGTTAAAAGGAGATTTACCACCAAGATTTTCAAAATAATACTCATGAAGTCTCATACCATTGAATTCCCACCCAAGTCTTCTTTTTAATTCGGCAAATTCCGGTGAAGCAATATTACCATCTTTTAACATCTGGGTAAGGATATCAAGAACCTTGTTGGTATTAGTAACATAGCCTTGATAAAGGGTGAAATGATTCTTTAATAATGTCTCACTGAATCCTTCCATCCCTAATAAGCTTGAATAATCTTTAGCAATATAGGACATATACCCCTCCTTAATTATAAGTTTCATTTTTTACAAACTCATCAATACTTCTTCTAAAAGCTCTTGGTAATAACTCTATACCATCTTTAAGGTATCCGACTGCGACTATCATAGGGATTATTTTGTCATTAGGTATATTAAATTCTTTTTTGATACACTCTTCCTCAAAACCATCCATCGGATGGGTTTCAAGCCCAAATCCTCTGGCAGCAATCATAAGATTCATTGCAAAAAGAGCAGCGTTTTTAATTGCAAAAAACTTTCTTTTAATACTGGTAGGTTCTCCTTGAAGCTGATAGACCATGTTTTTATAAACATCTCTCATCTCAGGCTTCATGTACCCCAAGCTTTCCCAGCTATCGAAAACCCTTTCAAGATTCTCTTCAAGAGCTACAGGATCTGCTACGATTATTAATATTACCGATGCATCTTCAACTTTTGGTTGATTAAAGGCACAATTTCTTAAAATCTTCTTTCTTTCAGGATCCTTTACAATAACAACTTTCCAAGGCTGCAGATTGAAAGATGATGGAGCCAGATTTGCTACCTCTAATAGTGATTTAAGTAAGTCTTCAGGGATCTCTTTGTTTGGTTCAAAGAAGTTGATCGAACGCCTATTCTTTATGCTATCTAATAATATATCCATTTTACCCCTCAACCATAATAGCTCTAATATTTAATGATAATATTTTTAATTATTATACATTATATCAAGAAAAATTATAATATCAAGAAAAATTATAAAAAATATCATGCAAAATTATAAAAGTGAATGTATTATATATTACTTCTCATTTGACCTCACTCATGACCAAAATAGGGAATTGTTTTCCTCAGGTTGTATGAACAACAGAGATTGACGTTAATTAACAGTTATTGCTTGGAGCAATGGCTTCGAAGTAATCTTTTCCTTAAAAACTGCCATTTAAAATCTTTTATTTGTAATTTGATAGATATAATTTAATCTAAATTAATTGTAAACAAGAGATTTTTTAAGGAGATGGTTCTATATGGACAATAACATCTACCACTTCAGGAAATCTCTTTTTTATTTCTTCTTCTGCTTGATGGGCAATATCATGGGCATCATGTACCGAGATTACTGGGTCAACCAAAAGATGAAGATCAAGAAAAACATGGTTTGGGGTTCCCCTTGTCCTTACACCATGGCATCCTCTAACCCCTTCTACCTGATTAACAATTTCTTTAATCTTCTTTTTATCAATTTTGGTCTTATCCACAAGGATTTCCACTGCATCCTTAACTATTTCTATGCCAGCCTTTGCCACCAATAAGCCAACAATTGCACCCGTAATTACATCGATAAAAATAAAACCTAATTTCATTAAAATAAGGCTTATTATAACGCCGGCAGAAATATAGACATCGACCTTCGTATGCCGTGAGTCTGCTATCAGGTATTCGCTTTTTAATTCTCTTCCCTTTTTTATTTCGTATTTTGCGACCCCGCTATTTATAATTACGGTTGCTATCATAATCAAAAAACTTGTAGTGGTAATCTCTACGGTATGCGTATCTACAAGGGAGTTATATACCTTTTTGAATATCTCTATGCAGGTTAAAAACATTAATAAGCCGATAAAAATTGTAAAGAGTGTTTCGTACTTTCTATGGCCATACGGATGCTTTTCATCAGGGGGATGAGAAGAGAGGTAGATACCTATAAGGCCAACAATATTAGAGATACCGTCAAACAAAGAATGGTAGCCATCAGATAAAATAGACAAAGAGTTTGTGAGGTATCCATACACTACTTTTACAGACGATACGAGAAGGTTAAAAAATAGCGTTATTAGTAAAACCTTCTTTATCTCTGAAATTCTGTTGAAGTATTTTTTCCCACTTTTTTTTGAAATAGTAGAACTGTCCAGCATCTATAGCTTCTCTCATCTTTCTAAAAAAATTGAAATAAAAATAAAGATTGTGGATTGTATTCAATCTCATAGATAGAATCTCTCTGGCTAAAAAAAGATGCCTCAAATAGGCACGACAAAAATTTCTGCAAGTATAACAATTGCACTCATCATCTAAGGGGGCTGGGTCATCTTTATATTCTGCCCTTTTTATGCTAATCCTTCCTGCTCTTGTAAAAAGAGTGCCATTTCTTGCGTTTCTTGTAGGCATTACACAATCAAACATATCAAAACCATTCTCAACAGCCACTAAGACATCTCTTAAATCGCCCACTCCCATAAGATACCTTGGTTTATCCTCAGGTAAATAGGGTGATATAAAACTTATTATATCGTACATCTCCTCTTTACTCTCCCCCACACTCAATCCGCCGAGAGCATAGCCATCAAAACCTAACTCTATCAATTCTTCAAGACTTCTTATTCGAAGATCTCTGTACATGCCTCCTTGAATAATACCAAAAAGGGCTTGGTTGTTGATACCTTGCTCTTTATGGAAATTTTTACATCTTTTTGCCCAGCGGGTCGTCCGCATTAAAGACTTAAGGGCATAATCATAATCAGCAGGATAAGGAGTGCACTCATCAAAAGCCATTGCAATATCTGAACCTAATGAAATTTGGACTTCCATGGACTTTTCTGGACTAAAGAAATGAGTAGAACCGTCAAGATGAGATTTAAATTCTACACCATCCTCGTTTATCTTTCGCAGATTTGATAGACTAAACACTTGAAAACCTCCGCTATCGGTGAGAATAGGAGCTTCCCAGTTGATAAAATTATGGATACCGCCGATGTTCTTAATGATTTCATGCCCTGGTCTTAGGTAAAGATGATAGGTATTACTAAGAATGACCTCTACTCCAATATCTCTTAATTCATCAGGAGACATTGCTTTTACAGTTCCTTGGGTACCAACTGCCATGAAGGCTGGCGTATTAATTTTGCCATGGGCAGTTGTAATTACGCCAATTCTCAAATTTTCATGAGTTTTTCTAACTTTAAAGTCCATAGCTTAATTATAAAGACAATAGGACTAAAAATTAAAATGAATTAAGATGGAGAATCTCTGAAATCCCTAATAGGACTATCTCACTTACTATCTAAAGTTATCGCCTTGTGCGAGATTCGCCATTCTTAAATATCCTTCCTTTTTCTGAATTTATCAATGTAGACCTTAAAATTGGCAAGATTGATTCATAAACCCTTGATTTAACTTAATCCTATTTTTTTCTCAAATTCCTTTTGTATAACCTTTTGTAACTTATTTCATCACGCTTATTTAGGTCGTCCGTTTAACACACAAATTGATCACTTTTATACTGTCGAAGACTAAAGAGTTACTACTTTTGAGACAAAAACAGGTATCTATTCAGATTTAGCAAACTTAAAGTTTTTTAAAAACTCTATCACTTAGAAAACTTACCCAGAGAGCATTAAGAAAGAAATTATAGAAGGAGTCAAATTTGATAGAATCCCAGCATCTGCCCTTGATACTTCATGGATGCTATTTATATTCTCAATTATCTTTGTTTGTGTATATATGTTTCTGTAACCCTTAAGGTTTTTATAACAAAGATGCTCTTTTGTCATCTTTGGGCAATTTTTATATATACTGCATACTCCTTTTTGTATCTACTACAAAGGATTTCAAACTTCTTGACTGCTTCATCATTATTGATTAATTTTATCCCTATCTTAATTATTAGCTTTAAAAAGGAATCCCCTTCTTTAAATTATTAGATTGAAGAAAGCTAAAGCTTACAATTATATTTTAAACTTTTGATTTAAAATCGAAGTCAGAAGTTAAATATACCGAGATAGAGTTTTCAACTCCTAAATACAATCAAATGCACAATTGCTTTTTTTAATTCATCAGATTAACATTTAGTAAACCCACAGGAATAACATTTAGCGCAGCCCTCTTCATGCTGTATTGCGCTTCCACACTCAGGACAGGCTCCTATCAACATTGTTTCCCTATAGAGAACTTTATTATTACCCTTCTCTAAGGTATTATCTGCAGATAAAGGCTGGTATCTCTCTAAAGCCTTTGCTATAGCATCTGAACAGGATAAGATTCTCCCGCCTTCATGCCATGTGGGCTGATGACAAGATATCCCTTTTAATTGTTTAATCACCTCTTCTGGTTCCACATTAGACCTTAAAGCGAGGGAAATAAGCCTCCCTATCGCCTCAGCTTGACTTGAAGCACAGCCACCTGCTTTTCCAATGTTTGTGAAGACTTCAAAGGGTTTACCAGATGAGTCCTCGTTAATCGTTACATAGAGATTTCCACAGCCTGTCTTCATAAATCTTGTAGTCCCCTTCATAACCGTAGGTCTCTTCTTAGGAATAATCTTCTGGAGTGAGTCTACATTCGTTCTTTCCTCCTCTTTTTTCTTAGTTGTAGAGAGAACCTGTTCTTCCCTTGAACCATCCCGATATACGGTTACACCCTTACAAGAAAGCTTATAAGCCAATAGAAATACCTCTTCAACATCCTTAGGAGTTGCAGAGTTAGGTAAATTAACTGTCTTGGATACCGCATTATCAGTATATTTTTGAAAAGAAGCTTGCATCTTTATATGGTCAGCAGGGGATATATCATGGGATGTAACAAATATTCGTTTGATTCCCTCTGGTAATTCACGAAGACCCTGTATTGAACCGACTTCTGAACACTTCTCCACTAAATCTCTACTCCATAGACCATGATCTTTTAATGCCTTTTCAAAGTATGGATTTACCTCAATGAGCTTTGTGCCTTCCAAGACGTTTCTTACAAAGGCTACAGCAAATAAGGGCTCGATCCCAGAGGAACATCCTGCAATGATAGATAGAGTTCCTGTAGGAGCAATAGTAGTTAAAGTAGCATTTCTCAGTAACAGACCGTCTTTATATATGCTTTTTGGATAGTTTGGGAAGGGTCCCCGTATTTTGGCAAGATAGTGTGAAGCATTTCTTGCTTCATCTTGAATAAATTTCATTATTTTTTCTGCAAGCTCTAATGCTACTTCAGAATTATAGGGGATTCTGAGTTGTATCAATAAATCAGCCCATCCCATAACACCGAGCCCGATTTTTCTATTAGCTTTTGTCATCTCCTCTATCATCTTTAGGGGATACTTATTCGCATCGATTACATTATCAAGAAAATGCACTGATTTATAAACAGTATCTCTTAGCATCTCCCAGTCTATTTCTAAATCGCCATGCCCCTTTTGTTTGACCATTTTTGCAAGATTTATAGAGCCAAGATTACAGGATTCAAAAGGAAGTAAAGGCTGTTCACCACAGGGGTTTGTCGATTCTATTTCGCCTATTTCAGGAGTAGGATTTGACTCATTTATCCTATCAATAAAGACCACCCCTGGCTCTCCATTCTTCCATGCCTGATTTACTATTTTCTGAAAGACTTCTTTTGCCCTTAAAGAAGCTGCTACTTTTTTCGTTCTTGGATTGATAAGGTCATACTCTTTATCTTCAAAAAAGGCTTTCATAAAGGAATCTGTAATAGCAACGGAGATATTAAAATTGTTTAGTGTATTGTTTTTATCCTTGCAAGTTATGAACTCCAGTATGTCAGGATGGTCAACCCTCAAAATTCCAATATTAGCCCCTCTTCTCGTCCCCCCTTGTTTAACAGCTTCAGTGGCAGAGTCAAAAACCGTCATAAAAGAGATAGGGCCAGAAGAAATCCCCTTTGTAGAGCCTACGACATCCCCTTTTGGTCTAAGTCTGGAGAAACTAAATCCAGTGCCACCTCCGGACTTATGGATTATAGCAGCATACTTTATAGCATCAAAAATCGAGTCCATAGAATCTTCTACAGGAATAACAAAGCATGCAGAGAGTTGTCCAAGCCTTCTACCAGCATTCATTAGGGTAGGACTATTTGGGAGAAATTTTAAGGATGTAATTAGCTCATAAAAATCATTTTCTGTCTTTCTTACCTCCAAATCAGTCTTGCCATATAATCTATCAATGGAAGCTATTGACTTAGCTACTCTAGTGAATAGAGCTTCTGGAGTTTCAATAACTTTGCCATCTTCATTCCTTTTAAGATACCTTTTTTCTAAAACTGTTATAGCATTTTGAGTCAACGAAAGAGGCTTTAACTCTATATCCATAAACTCCTCCATATATTTTGCATTCCTTATTTAGTAGGGTATATAACAATATACTACAATATATTGTATAGTCAACTAATTTTTTGTTTTCTATATTTAAAAGGCATTTTAAGAGAGCTATGGTTAACGGTGATCTTAAAGCTATCAATTAAAATTCTAACTCATTGAAAATATTGGATTTTATTTTTCAAACAGGATAGAAGA
>CAYPJO010000008.1:0-41659 GCA_964411065.1 uncultured Thermodesulfovibrio sp. | reverse complement strand
AAATATAGTTAAAAAATTCTGATAATTCACGAAAGGAGTCTGATAGAAAAACATAGGATTTTTTTATAATAACGAGAGACCTCACAGCAGTCTTGGAGGCAAAAGGCCTTCTGAGGTCTTTAGGCATGGTGCGTAAATATGTTATTCCAGTATTTGGGTGCATGGTTTTTATTAACTATTTTTCCGTATTTATACCGTTCCAAAAAAACGTGGGCATATCATGTCTATTTTAATGATATACTTATCGTAAAGGATATCTTTATCTCCTTCAAGGCTCACCTCCTATACTTTTTGTTTGCTTAAATACAGTATAAGGTGAGCCTTAATTTTTTTCAATCACGAAATTAGGGATGTTTCCATATGCTTTTTAATTTGCAAGGTGAATGTCACTCTTTTTCAAAAAGGATTTCTCAGAAATTGGAATATTTTCTCAGAATTAGAAGATTAGCGTTAATAATTTTATTTCTTTTCTTAAGAATTAAAATTAAAGCTCCCATAAAAACTTGTTGTATGGCTTGGTTGTATTAGATAAACGCAGTAGTTCAGCTGGACTATTTGTGCTCATAAAATTTAATAGAAATAACAATAAGATTGGAACAAAGATGCGAGTCATCAGTTTGTTTTTTTTAAGATTTAACTAAAGTACATATTCAAACAGGATAACATGGAAGCCTGTACACCTACTGGAGATCAGCTCCAAATATTGAGGTAGTTTGGCTATTATAGAAGGATTTTTTATGAATATTATGTTTTACAGAATGGATATTATAACTGCGATAAAGATTAAAATAAGATTGTGAATATGTCATCGTCCGAGTCTATACAGAATATTAACAAACTCTATATCTGGGCATATGGGCTTGCCCTGTTTACGATCTTCTATAATATCTTAGAAGGAGCAGTATCTGTTTACTTCGGACTTGAGGACGAGACTATTGCACTTTTTGGTTTCGGTCTTGATTCTTTTGTAGAGTCTCTTTCTGGGATAGGAATTTGGCGTATGGTTCGGAAGTGGAGACAAAAGGGTAACGATAAATCAGACCGCTCCGAGCAACAGGCTCTTAAGATAACTGGAACTGCTTTTTATATCTTAGCTCTTGGGTTAATAATTTCTGCCTTCATCAATTTATATCAAGATCACAACCCCGAAACGACTATTTGGGGTATTATAATTTCGTTTTTCTCGATTATAACAATGGGGCTTCTCATACATTATAAAATCAAAATTGGCAAGGAACTTAACTCGCAAGCGATTTTATCTGATGCCAATTGCACAAAGACTTGTATGTATCTTTCGGTTGTTCTTTTGCTTTCAAGTGCTGGATATGAGCTCACAGGGATCGGAGGTATAGATTCTCTCGGTGCTATTGGAATTGCTCTTTTTTCATTTAGAGAGGGAAAAGAATCTTTTAATAAGGCGAAAGGGTCCTTATGTACCTGTAAAGGTAAATGTCATTGACCCAATAATTGCTATTCTGTTACAATCTCAACTTATGAAAATCCCCCGTGTAATGTCTACTCAGCATCCTGACAATGTTACTGTACCCTTTTTTGCAGAAAGTCAGGATATGTCTGGTGAGGATGAAATTCAGGAAGCCTATTACGCCTTTTCCCACCTTGGGTGTGATGAGCAGATGTGGGATTGTGAAGGCAAAGAAGTTGACAACTTTGTTGTTAGAAAACTTCTCACAAGATTTGAACATTACTTTAGTCGAATAAAGTTAGGCGAGGATGTATTTCTTACACTAAGAGTCCCAAATCCTGATGTAGAAAAGGAAGAGGCTAAGGTTCTTATCGAGACTTTAGAGAGCATCCCGCGATCATCTGATGCGGCAAAGCTTTTTTATGGAAAAGATATTTCTCCAATTTTTGAGGTTATTCTACCCATGACAATGTCTGCAGAGAGTCTAAATAGGGTCTATTATTACTATAAAGATTTTGTTGTGGGAAAACAGAATCAGCCTTTTTATCCTGGTGATATTACTATATCAGAATGGATAGGGGAGTTCAAGCCTGAAAGGATTAATGTTATTCCTCTCTTTGAAGATAGAGAGCATCAACTGGAGGCTCACAATATAATGAGACAATATCTTAAGGGCAAAGACATCAAGCACCAGCGAGTATTTATTGCTCGGTCAGATCCTGCAATGAACTATAGTATGGTAAGTGCTATACTCTGCAATAAGATCGCACTTCAAAGATTGAGAAAGCTTTCAGAAGAAACAGGAGTGATGATATATCCAATACTTGGTGCCGGTTCAGCACCTTTCAGGGGACATCTTGCGCCAGATACAGTCGATATTATATTAGAAGAGTATCCTGATGTTCAGACCTTTACAATACAATCAGCCTTTAAATACGACAACCCAGTCTCCTCTGTGACTACTGCGATTAATAGACTCAAGTCAACAGAAATGATGAGAGGCTATGACATTGATGAGAGTAAGTGTTTAGAGATTATTGATAAAGTCTCTTCGGAATATAGAAAGTGTATAGAATATCTTGCTTATCTTATTAATTATTTAGCTAGTTTTGTCCCAAAAAGAAGAATGCGCAAACTCCACGTTGGTTTGTTTGGCTACGCAAGAAATCTTGGTAAGATCAGGCTACCTCGTGTTATAAGCTTTTGTGCTGCATGTTATTCTATAGGTCTTCCGCCAGAGATAATAGGTCTCAATGTACTATCTGCTGATGATATTAAGTGTATGAAGGATATGCATGTGAATTTTATGTTTGATATGAGAACTGCAATGGCATATTTCAATGAGGATGTTCTTACAATTCTTCCTGACGAAGTAAAATCATCCATAAGATTGGATTGGGATGATTATACCATTAATGATGAGCATAGAGCTGTTACTTCGCGAATTATCAAAGCTGTTAAGGATGGAGATAGTTCCAGTTTGCAAGCAATGCTTATAGAAGCGGCACATATAAGAAAATTTTTAGGTTAAATTTTTAATCTTAACATTAGACGCAGACTAGAAGGCTGAGAAAACTGTTTTACTCTATGTGCCTTTTTGATCTTGATTCAATAGTCCTTTCTACTCTCATAAATCATCCCTCTTACTTTCTACCCAAAATTGGTTTGTAATTATAGAATACTGGGGTTGAGAATTTTTCTTGATCAAAATATAAGTTTACTCTCTTCAGTTTATTTTAAAATTGCTGTAATTAAGATAAAATTCTGTGTGACCATTTCAGCTTTAGTAATATAGAGGTATACGAAATATTTTCCGTATATATTTTTGTCACTTAATTTTTGGCTTAAAATTGTTAATTGATCATCTTCGGATTTTGATTTGTTTGAGTGAAGCATAGATGTGATGTAGTTAAAAATCAATAATCTTAGTGGAACTTAACTTATTCTAAAACTTGATAGGTAGTGGTTTTTACATCTTTTCTTCCACTAGTAGAAACATATCCTAATTATAAATAGGAAGAGTCTTTCATATATGAGACAACGAAAATAATAATAAGATGGTGAATTAAAAATACGATAGAGTTGAATTTTTAATGTTGAGGAATGGTTAATCATCTTAAAATAGCTGTATTAACGATGGGTTTAAGTGGCTTGATTGCCCAAATGGTGCTTTTAAGGGAGTTGTTGATTATCTTTTCGGGCAATGAACTCTCCATCGGTATTATTTTTGCTAATTGGCTTATCCTTGAGGCACTCGGTTGCTACCTCTCAGCTAAAAAAGCCGAATTTGTTAAAAATAAAATTGAAACATTTGCAGGTATTACTATCCTCTTTTCAGTATCCCTACCTTCAATGGTTTATCTAACGCGCATACTTAAGAATATTCTTGGCATATCTATTGGAGAAAGTCTCGCTTTCTTACCTATGCTTTACTCTTCTTTTCTTATACTCTTACCTGTGAGTGTAAGTCATGGAGCTTTATTCCCATTTCTCTGTAAAATTTACTCCCTTTTTTCTGACCGAGATACCTCAGTTGGCAAAGTCTACGCTTATGAGACAATCGGGATGATCCTTGGAGGGATTATTTGGACCTATCTTCTTATACCTCATTTTAATTCCTTTCAAATAGCAGTAGCTCTGGCTGTAATTAATTTCTTTGTATTATTAATTTTGTTTGTACCATATAAAATGCAGGGACTTCTAACAAAAGCAACTATATTCATCTGTGCTCTATTTTTTATCCTCTCCTCGTACATGCTTTTTGCTAAAGTGGCAGATAAACTCCATCACCTCTCTATAACTTACCAGTGGAAGGGCCATAACATAGTCCATTATCAAAATTCTATATATGGTAATATCTGTGTTATAGAGAGAGAGGGGCAATATATTTTCTTTTTAGATGGTATAGCTAATCTCATCATACCAATTCCTGATATAGCTTTTGTTGAGGAATTTGTTCATCTACCTCTCCTCATCCATCCTCATCCAGAAAAGGTGCTTATTGTAAGTGGTGGTGTTGGAGGAGTTATAGATTCAGTCCTTAAACATCCGTCAATAGAAATGGTGGATTATACCGAATTAGATCCCTTGCTAATTAAACTTATTAGAAAATTTTCAACCGCTCTTGTAGAATCCGAATTAACCGACAAAAGAGTTGTAGTCAATCATATAGATGGACATATTTATATGAAAATGACAGCAAATGAGTACGATATAATCTTTATAGGCCTTTCTAATCCTTCTGACTTACAGATAAATAGGTTCTTCACAAAGGAATTCTTCTCCTTGGCTAAAAGGAAGCTAAGTAGTAATGGCATACTTGTAATTGGTCTACCGGGCTCTTTAACTTATATAAATGATGAACTAATAAATCTCAATAGCTGTATTTTGAATACTCTAAAAGGTGTATTCACTCATGTGAAGGTATTTCCAGGGGATGATACAAATCTCTATCTTGCATCAGATTCTGAAGAAGCTTCTCTTATTGATACATCAGGAATTATAAAAAGATTAAGTGAGCGTAGGCTAAAAACAGAGATGGTTCTTCCCTGGTATATCGAGAGAAAGCTTCATCCAGGATGGGAGGATTGGTTTTCAAGATTCCTTGAGAGAGGCACTAAGAAAATCAATAGCGATCTTACCCCGATAGGATTGTTTTATAGCATCTCCCACTGGAATAGCCTCTTTGCGCCTTATCTTACAGGGATATTCAAGTGGTTTGAAAAAATAAATATATGGATATTTTGTATTGCCCTCGTTTTATTGGTTTTTATATCTTTTATACTGCGGAGGAGAATTAATACTTTATCCCTTGGAATCCCCCTTTGCATAGCTACAACAGGTTTTGCTGGTATGTTGTTCGATCTCGGAGTGATATTTATATTCCAAACGATCTATGGATATGTCTTTTCTTGGATAGGTCTGCTGGTTACGGCTTTTATGGCTGGCTCAACTGCTGGTGCTTTGATAGCGACATCTTTCCTTAATAGGATTAAAGATTGTATGAAGTCCTTTATAATAGTTGATCTAACTATTATAGTTTTTTCTCTTGCTCTGCCTTTTATATATCTTTCTATCCGGCCCTATGCGGATAACTTAGAAATATTTCCCTTTTTAAAGATTTTATTCTTGCTCATATCTTTTGTTAGCGGATTTCTGATAGGGGCACAATTCCCGTTAGCAAATAAACTATATGTGAGTCGAACCCTAAACTTAAGCAAATCTGCAGGGCATCTCTATAGTTTAGATTTGCTGGGAGGTTGGCTTGGAGGTTTAATAGGTAGTTTGGTTCTTTTCCCTATTCTGGGGATACATGAAGGGTTCATTGTAGTTGTCCTTTTAAAGTTATGGAGTATCTTTATTTTGACGCTAAATGCCTTGCCATTTTCGAAATCTTGAAGATGTGATATAATTAAGAAAATAAGACTTATTTAAAATGGCGAGTCTTTATCTTAAAAAACTTAGTCGGAGAGAATTCTTCAAAAAATTAGGACAACTATCTATCCCCTTCTGTTTTTCTTCTTTTCTTATAAATTTTTCAAAAACAGCTGAAGCTTTTATTAGGAACAGGGGTTCTCCTGCCATTGATCCCAATTTTCAACCAGCTTATCTGAAGCTCCATCTCTCTGGTGACCTGAGGAATAGAGCAGAAGAGTTATGGAAGATTATGGAGAAATGCCAACTCTGTCCTCGTAGATGTGGTGTTAATAGGCTTGAAGGTAAAAGTGGGTTATGCCAGGCTCCTGGTGCTCGCCTCTTTATCTCCGCTTTTCATCCCCATTTTGGAGAGGAAAGACCGCTTGTTGGACGAAATGGTTCTGGGACAATCTTTTTGACCCACTGTAATACCAGGTGTGTTTTCTGCCAAAACTGGGAGATAAGCCATCTTGGCAGAGGCTTTGAGAGAAGCATTAATGATTTTGCAGATATGATGCTAAAGCTTCAAGAGTTTGGGTGTCACAATATAAATCTTGTAACTCCAACCCATTATTCTGCCCATATTCTGAAAGCTATAGATGTAGCAGCAAAAAAGGGTTTAAGACTACCCATTGTATATAATACCTCCGGATGGGAACGACTTGAGATACTAAGAATTCTTGATGGAGTAGTAGATATATATTTGCCAGATTTCAAATACTGGGATAGCAAAATGGCGGTAAAGTATTCTTCTGGAGCAGAAAGCTATCCTGAAGTTACAAAAGATGCTGTTCTTGAGATGAATAGACAAGTAGGAGTTGCAAAACCAGCAAAGGATGGACTTCTATACAGAGGGCTTATTATCCGACATCTGGTGATGCCGAATGATGTGGGCGGTTCAGAAAAAATCATGGAATGGATATCGCAGAAATTACCCAAAGAGACCTATGTTAATATTATGTCTCAGTATACCCCTCTTTATAAGGCACTTGACTATCCCGAAATTTCTAGAAGAATAACTCGTGAAGAGTATACAAAGGTTGTAAACAAAGCAAAAGGATTAGGCTTAACAAATCTCGATATTCAAGGCTACAGTTGGCTTTGGAGATAGATAAAGATTCTTCCTTAGGTGTTGAGCTAAAGGTCTTAGACAGCATTTTGATCTTAAGCATTTTAATTCGCAAACCTCTTATCTGCATTTTTAGAGACTTTGGTATATCAGATACTACAGGCTATGGCTTTAACTTTAAAAACTAAGACAGGTTATTAAAGGACAATATATCAAGGTTGTTTTTTTAAAAGTCCAAATTAGATTTACTATATTTAGGGTTTTTGATTATTAGGGCAATGGGATTTTAAAAGTTAGTAATTAGCCAGCTTTTTTGTTATAGTAGTTTATTAACTAATCTTTTTAGGGGATATAAACTCATGATTGTAAAACAATACCTTCAAGAGAAAAAAAAACTAATTGACAATTTCATCAGCTCCTATGTCTATAGTGCAGACATTAAGCCAGAAATTTTAAAGGAGTCTATGGCTTACTCTCTGACAGCAAATGGTAAAAGGATTAGACCAATCTTATGTCTTGCAACCTATGAAGCCTGTGGCGGAAAAAAAGTTGAGGATATAGTCCCCTTTGCCTCAGCTATAGAGTTTATCCATACTTATTCTTTAATACATGATGATTTACCAGCGATGGATAATGATGATTTGAGACGTGGCAGGCCTACAAACCACAAGGTTTATGGGGAAGCACTCGCAATTCTCGCTGGAGATGCTTTGTTAACAGAGGCTTTTTATTTGCTATCTTCCCATCCAAACATTTCTAAAATTGGCATTTCCATTGATACCCAAGTAAGAATCATATCTGAACTCTCCAATGCAATAGGTGCAAAGGGAATGGTTGCTGGTCAAGCCTTAGACATCCTATTGGAGGGTAAAGAGGGGAATATAGAGATTTTATCCTTAATTCATCGAAAAAAGACTGGGGCTTTAATAACTGCTTCCGTCAGAATTGGGGGACTTCTTGCAAATTGTAGTTATGAGAACTTGGATAGTCTCACCCTATATGGTGAAAATATAGGATTGGCTTTTCAAATTGTAGATGATATTCTTAATATAGAAGGAAATACAGAAAAGATGGGTAAAAGTATTGGTTCCGATGAGAAGAAAAAAAAACTAACCTATCCTAAACTTTATGGCATCGAGACTTCTAAAATAATGGCTCAAGATTTGATCGATAAAGCTATACTTTCCCTTAAACAATTTGATAAAAAGGCTGATCCCTTAAGAGCAATAGCTTTATACTTATTGAAGAGAAAAGAATAATTAGAGAAAGATAAAGATTTTGTCAGATGAAAGAGATGGTAGACTTGATTTTCGCTACTCTTCTTCGTCATCATTTAAACCGTATAGCTTCTTTATGGCTATAGTTAATAACTCTTTATCTTCAGAATTATCTTTTAAAGCTACGGTTGGTGGATGAATAAGCTTATTAGTTATTGAAGAAGCAAGTTGTTCAATAGCTTCAAACTTTTCTTTTTCTAAGTTGGGGAATCTATGTTTGAATTTTTCTAACTCCTCTCTCTTTATTATTTCCGCTTTTTGTCTTATTGAAATTATTAGAGGAATGGAATCAAGAGATTCTAACCATTTGAGAAATTTTCCTACTTCTTCCTCTACTATAGCTTCGGCCTTTTCTGCTTCCTTTTTGCGTTCAAAAAGGTTATTGTCGACAACCTGTTGAAGATCATCTATATTGTAGAGGTAAACGTTGTCCAACAGGTTAATATCAGGATCAACGTTCCGTGGAACGGATATGTCAATTATAAAAACAGGCTTATTTCTCCTATCTTTCATAATCTTCTGCATCTGATTCTTTCTAAGAATGTAATCTGATGCTCCTGTTGAGCAGATTACAATATCAGTAGAAATTAGTTCTTTAAGGAAGTCCTCAAATTTTATAGCCTTTCCATTGAATTCTTTTGCGAGTTCACAGCCTCTTTCATAGGTTCTATTTGCAACTTTGACATCTTTAACGCCATTATTGATTAGGTGTTTAGCAGCAAGCTCTGCCATTTCACCGGCTCCAAGGAGCATAAAAGATTTACCCTGTAATTCTTTAAATATCTTTTTAGCCAGCTCAACGGCTGCAAAGCTGATAGATACAGCATTTTCAGCTATTCTTGTCTCCCTTCGGACTCTTTTGGCTGTAGAAATAGCTTTTTTTAGGAGGCGATTTAAAATTGGTCCTGTTGTTTTTTTGCTTAGAGCAAAATCGAATGCATCCTTCAACTGCCCTAAGATCTGTGGTTCTCCTATGATCATGGAATCAAGACTGGAAGCTACCCTAAAAATGTGTCTGATGGCATCTCTGTCGGTGTATAAATAAAGAGCTGACTCAAATTCTGCTCTATCAACTTGCTGAAAATTTGAGAGGAAATTTTTAATAGATTCAAAGCTTTCTATCCCATTTTTTTCATACATATAAATCTCGACTCTGTTACATGTAGAGAGAATTGCAACTTCATCGACTGTGGAGAGGCTTTTGAAGCCTATGAGACCCTTCTCCAATTTTGAACCGTTGAAGGCAAGTTTTTCTCTTAGATCAATGGTAGCTGTTTTGTGGTTTAATCCTACAACTGAAATGCCCAAAGTTTTCCTCTCTAACCAAAAATATGAATGCTTTTAAGGAGAAGGTTGACTCCAAAGAAAGTAAAAAGTACTGATAAAAATCCTATAAGAGATAAAATGGCAGCTTTTTTACCTCTCCATCCTTTAATGGCTCTTAAGTGTAATACAAGTGCATAGATAGCCCAAGTGATTAGAGACCATACTTCCTTGGGATCCCATCTCCAATATCTGCCCCAGGCACTCTCAGCCCATAAAACACCTGTTATTATTGCAATAGTCAACAATGGGAACCCTATAGTAATGAGCTTATAATTTATCTCGTCAAGTACCTGTAAATTTGGAAGACGCTGAAATAGCCCTCCCAATCTTTTTGATTTTAGATAACGTTCTTGAAGGAGATACATTATACCTATGCCAGAAGCTATGGCGAAAGAGGCGTTACCAGAAAAAGCAAGCACTGTATGAATATTAAACCAATAACTCTGTAAGACAGGGGGAAGGGGTATAATTTCACGAGGAAAAGTAGAAGAAGAAAGCATAAGTATAAATACTATAGGTAGTATAAAAGCCCCAATTATGCCGATTTTGTAGCGATATTGAAGAAATAAAAAGATAAGAACTATAAACCATGCAAAGAATGACGTTGCTTGATGCATACCTGTTATTGGCAAATAACCACTGGCGTAATATCTGATAATGATATTTATAGTATGTAAAATAAAACCGCAAAAGGTTAGAATTAATAGTATCTTAGATAATCCTTTACTTTCTCTGAATATCTCTATAAGACCAACCAGAGTTGCTGCAAAATAGAATGTTAAAGTGAGCTCAAAGATGATAGTCTCCATTAGAAACAACCTAATTGACAATTTTTGATTTTAATTTTTAATTCATCTGCTATCTTTCCTACTTCGTGGTAAGGTACACCCAATTCTTCAGCTATCATCCTTGCTTTCTCGCAGTTGATTTTGTTATCAAAGGAGTGTTTAATAAGTAATTCCTCGATTCTTTTTCTATCAATCAACTTGTCCATATAATCAATAACCTCATTTATTATATTTTCTTGTTGAATATTTTGTGCATTTTTAACAAGAAAAGATTGTGAACCTTTACTCACCCCATGTAAATTTTTCAAAGGTGAATTAGGGGAGATTAAGACTATCTGTGCTTTTTCTAAGACTTTTCTGCCTGTTAGTTTGATCTCGGAATCGCTTTCTGTCAAGGATACGAAGATTGTAATATCGGGATTTGCTGTTAAAATTGCGCTATTACCCTCTATCACGATTCCATCAAGATTATATAGCCTTTCTATGGCAACGGGCATTATCTCAGGCAAGTCTGAAGAAGTAGCCATAACCCATAAGACCTTTTCTGCTCCTGATTCGAAGAGTCTTTGTGTATCTTTACTAGATTCATTCAATATCTCAAAGTCTTCGATAATAGAAGAGTAAATTTCTGTTTTTGTATATTTTATAGCACCCCATCTTTTCATAGTCCTTAAAATAGAGGAAGAACATTTTATAAAATCTCTCTTATCAGTGAGGGCTCTTAAAATATTTGTTATGACAGTAGTTTTACCCGACCCGCTCTCATACCCTCCTACTCCAATTATTAAAGGTTTTTTCATATCTTGAAAATTAACAGCAAATTATTAATAGTTGTGGTTTTTTTGATCTTCAAAGACTTCTTAGCTTTCGTCGATTTATTTATAATTATAAACTTCTCCTATTCCTTTAGACAAATCATTGACTTTGCCATCTAGTTTCAATAAGGGGCTTTAGCCATTTTCACTTGTTTTATTCTGTTATTATTAATAGATTGATATTTCCGCTATATTAACATTTGATGCTGATCAATAATTTTATGTCTGGGCATAGCATTTAACATTAAGGAGAAGTCTTGTTTCCACCTATGCCTTCTAATATTTCTTTGTAGGTGTGTATGGCAAAGTTCGCTCTTAACCTTTATGAAAAGAAACTCAAGAGTTGAAATCGGACAAATTCTTGATGAATATTACAAAGAGTTTTTAGAAAAAGCCCAGCTCGAAAACCTAAGTAGCAGTCTTTAGCCTATCAAATTCTTCTTTAAAGAAAGTGAGGGTATCTTCACCAAATATACAAAACTCAACTATTTTTATAGATGTATTTGGATTCCTCATTAAGAAATTTTTAGTCTCTTCTATTAAGATCTTTGCACACCTGTCTTTTGGAAAGCCAAATATTCCAGAGCTTATAGCTGGCATTGATATACTTCTGAAACCTTTTTCTGAAGCGAGTTTCAAGGTGTTTACCACAGCATTCTTTAATTTATTATCTTCATCACCTTCACCCATCCGTGGTCCAACTGCATGAATAACGTACTTTGCCTTTAGGTTTCCAGCTGTTGTTAGAGCTACACCTCCTACAGGAACATAACCTATCTTGTCGCTCTCTTCTTGAATGATTTTACCACCCTTTTTAACAATAGCCCCAGCTACACCTGCGCCATGCTGGAGTCTTTCATTAGCAGCATTTACTATTGCATCTACTTCCCTTTCTGTAATATCACCAAGGACGAGTCTCATAGAAATATCATTAACTTTATATTCTCTAATAATCTCCATTTATCGCTCCTTATCTAAAAATTGTGAAACTTTTATGGTAAAGTATTATACAAGAAAGAAGCCCTATGTGTGCATCTATTAATTTATTATCTTTCTTCTCGAATTGATAACTTATGATAAAATTTTTTTATCCTTTATGCCAATTATTTGTTCAAAATGGTTTTCTTAGGAGATGTCTTCTTTCAATTTTTCCATTGAGGATTTAACTTTTCATGAAAAAATGGCGCTTTGCTGTAGATAGAGGTGGCACTTTTACAGATATCCTTGGGCTAAGCCCTGAGGGCGAATTCCGTTATCTAAAACTCTTGTCTAACTCACCAGAATATGATGATGCCTCAATAGAGGGTATCAGAAGGATACTCAATATATCTAATAATTCACCTTTACCTGAAAGCTTGATAGAGGGTATAAGATTTGGCACTACCATTGCAACTAATGCTCTTTTAGAAAGGAGAGGAAACAGTGTTCTTCTGATTATCACTAAAGGTTTGTCTGGAATAATTGACATAGGCTACCAGAGTAGACCTGAATTATTCAAACTCTGTATCAACAAGCCCTTACCATTATATTCAAATTTATTAGAGGTTGATGAGAGGATAAACAGTAGAGGTCAAATACTAAAAGATCTAAATTCATTAGAATTGGAGCAGAAATTATCAGAGCTCGATCGATCAAAGATAGATTCTGTAGCGGTTGTCCTGATGCATTCATGGATCAATCCAGAACATGAGCTTATTTGTGAAGAGATTTTAGCAAATAGGGGCTTTAAAAATATCTTTCTTTCTCATAAGACGATGAATCACATCAAAATAATCAGTCGCGGGCAGAGCACAATCATTGACGCCTATCTAAGTGTAATAATTATGGATTATTTAGAGAAGATAAAGTCAGAACTCGGCAATATACCTTTTGAATTCATAGAGAGCAGTGGTAGCTTAAGTACTCCAAAGTCTTTCAAGGGTAAAAACGCTCTCTATTCAGGTCCTGCAGGAGGGGTATTAGCAACAGCTCAGATAGCAATGGAGTTAAATCTAAAGGGAGTGATAGGCTTCGATATGGGTGGAACTTCAACAGATGTTTCAAGATTTGAGGGAACTTTTGAGAAAATTTATGAAAAAATAATAGCAGGTATTCCTATACAGACGGAGATGCTCAATATAGTTACTGTTGCTGCAGGGGGAGGTTCTATTGTAGGCTTTGATGGTCAAAAGCTTACTGTAGGTCCACAATCTGCTGGCTCGATTCCAGGACCTGCCTGTTATGGTTTCGGTGGACCTTTAACAATTACAGATGCAAACCTTCTAACGGGGAGATTAATACCTGAGTTTTTCCCCAGAACCTTTGGAGAAGGGAGAAGGTCATCTATTAATTTGGAGATTGTCCAGAGGAAATTCGATGATCTCACTAAAGAAGTCAATAATGCACTAAAAAGTAGATATACTCCCTATGAATTAGCAGAGGGTCTTATAAATATAGCCAATGAAAAGATGGTAACAGCTATTAAGGAGATTTCGGTCTCAAAGGGATTTGATGTTAGAGAATATAGTTTATTATGCTTTGGAGGTGCAAGTGGCCAGCATGTATGTGCTATTGCTTCACTTTTAGGTATAAAAAGTATAATTGTTCACCCCCTATCTAGTGTGATGTCTGCTTATGGCATCGGTTTAGCTTTTAGGGCTAATAAATTTTCAAAAACATTGTTAATGGGTTATAACAAGAACACTCATAACGAAGTCTCTAAGATATTTGAAGTAGAAGAACAGAGATTTAAAAAAAATATTAAAAGCTCATACTCATTCAGAAGAGAAATTGATCTAAGGCCTGAGGGAGCTGAAACATTTATAACACTACCCTTTAGAGATTTTGATGATAATATAAGTACTTTCAGATCGCAATATACACAACTTTTTGGTTTCTACCAAGAGGGTCAAGAGATAGAACTGGTAAACATGCGTATAGAATTTCAGGATGAATCAGAATTTTTCCCTGTCTATAGAGCCAAAAAAGGAGGCAGAAGTATAGTAAAACCACAACCATTGCTTCACCAGGTAGTATTTTGCAGAAAAAGTTTCTCAAAAGTTCCTGTCTATCTGGCAAATACAATTCCAGAAAACTTCGAGATCAAAGGACCGGCTTTTCTGGTGGATACTTATCTTACCCTTTTTATAGACGAGGATTTTTATGCCTGGATTGATGAAAGGGGACTCATTAATTTAAAAAGACTGAAACAACATAAAAAGGTCTTAAGTAGACTTGAAAAAAGAAGACCAGATCCTTCTCTTCTTGAAATATTTAACAACCTCTTTACAAATGCAGCAGAAGAGATGGGAATAATACTCCAAAAGACAGCTTATTCAGTCAACATAAAGGAAAGATTCGACTTCTCATGTGCTATTTTTGATAGTGCTGGAGACTTAGTTGCCAATGCACCCCATATCCCTGTTCACCTTGGAGGTATGTCTGATATGGTAAAGGCAATTTATGCTGAAAACAAAGACACTATGAGACCAGGAGACATGTATTTATCAAATAATCCTTACAAGGGGGGGTCTCATTTACCAGACTTGACAGTCATATGCCCAATTTTTGTAAAGGGTGATAAACCCAGTTTCTTCATTGCCAGCAGAGGACATCATGCTGATATTGGCGGTAAGATACCAGGCTCTATGCCTTCGGAGGTAGCACACATTGAAGAAGAAGGATTACTTATCGACAATTTTTTAGTCCTAAGAGATAGGTATTTTATGGAAGAGGAACTTTTACAGTTGATGTCTTCCTGTAAATATCCTGTTCGAAATATTCGTGAACGTATCTCCGACATAAAAGCTCAAATAGCGGCGTGCAAAAAGGGAGAAGTTGAGATTTTGAATATGATTAAAAGGTATGGCTATCATGCTGTTATGACTTACATGAAGTATATCCAAAATAACGCTGAATATCTTATTAAAAGAGCTCTACACAAACTAATCCTTACTAAAAATTTTTTCTCTTCATCTTACGTAGATTATTTAGATGATGGAACACCAATAACTGCAAGGTTTACTATTTTAGGAGGAGAGAATCCCCCCAAAACTCTCCGTGCTATCATTGATTTTTCTGGAACGGGCTTACAACATAGTAGTGATAATCTAAATGCTCCTTTGTCCGTTGTTAGGTCAGCGGTTATGTATGTTTTAAGGACACTAATCGATCTTGATATTCCCCTAAACGGTGGTTGTTTAAGACCAGTTACAATTATTATTCCTGAAGGGACTATTTTGAATCCATTGTATCCTGCCCCTGTAGCCTCAGGAAATGTAGAGACTTCTCAAAGAATCGTGGATGTACTCTTAGGTTGTCTTAAGATTGCTGGAGCATCCCAAGGCACGATGAACAATTTTTCCTTCCAGGTAGAGGGAGAGTATCCCTATTACGAAACAATTGCTGGTGGAGCTGGAGCAATAGAGGGATGTGATGGTGCATCGGGTATCCATGTTCATATGACTAATACCAAACTGACAGATCCTGAAATATTAGAACATCGACATCCAGGAGTACTTCTTGAGCGTTTTTCACTTAGGAAAAATTCTGGCGGGAAGGGAAGGTATAAAGGTGGAGATGGGGTAATAAGGGAAATAAAATTTCTTAAGCCATCTGTAGTCTCGATTCTATCAGAAAGAAGAGTTTTTTCGCCTTATGGTATGGAAGGTGGTGATGAAGGAGAAAAGGGTATAAACATACTTAAAAAAGCTGATGGTAAAGAGATAATTTTAAGACATCGCGAATCTCTGAGATTAGAGGCCGGAGACTCTATCCTTATGATGACCCCTGGTGGAGGAGGATATGGTAAGATAGAGTCGTAATCCTTCTCTCTTTAAAGTTACCAAATTACGGGAAGACCATTTTACAGAGAATGTAGAGCTAAAACACTTTCTCTATTAATCTTTTATGACTCTGGCAATTCTGCCACTAAAAAGCAAGTGACAGATTGCCTGAGTCTCTCTGATAACTTCTGAACATCAAAAAGCCTTAAAAAGATATGGCTTTTATTTCAGATCTTTGGCACTACAGACAAGATCAATTAAGAAGATTTGTCTCCATCTTATTTGCTTCTTTTCCAATCAGTGCTAAGTTAGACTTGTCATATTCTTTTAAAAGTTTATCTATGTCGAGGAGGATTAGTAATCTATCCTGAAGCTTGCCAATACCTTTTATATAATCTGATTCAAGTGTTCCAGCCATTGCTGGGGGTGGTTCAACTGTATCTGGAGAGATTCTCAATACTTCTGAGACTGAATCTACAATAAGACCAACTGTCGTTCCAACATCTACTACCATTATTCTGGAATGAGTATCGAGATCTTTTGTGCTCAATCCGAATTTCTTTCTCAAATTTATAACAGGTATCACTCTTCCTCTTAAATTGATGACACCTTCGAGATAGCTAACAGAGTTAGGAACAGCGGTTATATCAACCATTCTGTTAACTTCCTGAACCTTGAGAATATCGATGGCATATTCTTCGTCGCCTAACTTGAATGTTACTAACTGAAGTAGCTCTTTACTTGCTGAGGTTGTCATTTCTTGCCTCCTTTTCTAATTTGGCAGAAATTTTTAAATCTTGAAGAGTCATTTAAAACTCTCTCTTTCTGCCTATATCAAATATAAAAATTTCTAATTCTCTATCCTACAAACTCATAGACTTAATAAAACTACACAGAATTAATAATCTCACCAGCCATTTCATGAATAGGTACAACCTTATCTGCTAAGCCTGCCTCTATGACAGCTTTTGGCATACCAAAGACTACACAGGTATCTTCATCTTGAGCATAAACCTTACCACCGGTCTTCTTTAGGGCTGTTGATCCTTTTAGACCATCATTTCCCATGCCTGTTAAAATTACTCCAAGAGCTCTCCCAGGATAAATCTCAGCAATAGACGTCATAAGGGCATCCACTGAGGGGCGATATATAAAATCTTCCTTTGCTTCAGAAATACTGATAACAGTCTCAATCCCACGAACTCTTTTAAGCCTCATATGACCTCTACCAGGTGCAATAAATACAACTCCTGACTTCAAAGTCTCCCCTTCCTCAGCCTCCTTTACACTGACCTTACTAAGTTGGTTAAGCCTTTCTGCAAAGGGACGGGTAAAATTGGGCGGCATATGCTGAGCTATCACTATGGGAGTAGGAAAATCCTCTGGAAGATAGGGTATTATCTGCTGTAAAGCCCCTGGTCCACCTGTAGATGTTCCAATTGCAACTATACCAATTCTCCTGTCTCCTACGGAATAAGAGGTTATTTGCTTTGAGAGATTTGGAGGCTTCGGGTTAATGTGTTTTTTTTGTAAAACCTTAAGAATCTCTTTTCTACCAATCTGTTTTATTTTGTCAATCAATAATTCCTTGATTTTTACGATGTTTATAGAGAGTTCTGATAGATTCTTAGGTATAAAGTCAACTGCCCCTAATTCAAGAGCCTCCAGAGTAACTTTAGCACCTTCAGTCGTTAATGAACTAACCATGATAACAGGCACAGGATTCTTCTGCATTATGTGTTTTAAGGCAGTGATGCCATCCATCTTTGGCATCTCAACATCCATTGTTACAACATCAGGTTTAAGAGTTGCGACCTTTTCAATTGCCTCTAAACCATCACGAGCAGTACCTACAATTTTTATATCTTTATCAGAAGAAAGCATGGTCGACAGAGCACTCCTCATAAAAGCAGAGTCGTCTACAATTAAGACCTTTACCATTGAAACACCTTTTTTAATAATTACTAAAATATTCTATACTTTAAAGCCTGCAGTTGAACCTTTTAATTCCTCAGCAATCTGGAGTAATCGGCTGACCTCTTTCATAACTTCTTCAGATATTTTTTCCATCTCTTTAGCAATTGCAGAAGTCCTTTCTATATTGTTAGCTACCTCTTCGGATGCTGCTGATTGTTCGTCTACTGCTGTAGCTATCTGAGTAATCTGATCTCTTGCTCTTTGGACACTTTCAACGATATTGTTAAGGAATTCTCCAACCTGCCTAATAAATTCTGTTGCCTTTGTTACCTCGTTTGATGCCTCGCTCATTGATCTGGTAGTCTGTTGAGATTCTGACTGGACAGCAGAAATCTTTGCAGATATCTCCGCTGTTGCCTTTATTGTTCTTTCAGCAAGTTTTCGCACTTCGTCGGCAACTACTGCGAAGCCTCTACCCTGCTCGCCTGCACGGGCTGCTTCTATAGCTGCATTTAAAGCTAAAAGATTCGTTTGGTCCGCAATGTCCTTTATTACGGTTACTATGTCTCCAATCTCATTTGCCCTATCATTGAGTTTATCTATCATCGAAGCGAGCTCCACTGTAGAGGTATGCACTCGTCCTACTGAGGCTACTGCTCCCTCTGCTATCTCTTTACCTTTGTATGCTATCTCCATTGCTTTTTCAGAGGTTTCTGATGCAATTGATGCGTTCCTTGCTATATCTGTTATGGTCTGAGTCATCTCTTCAGCAGCTGTAGCTATATGAGAAGCTTGAGATACTAAGTTTTTAGCACTATCAGTGTTTCTTTTTGAACTATCTTTTAGTGAATCAACAGTTAGAATTACTTTATTACCAGATGATATTATATTTTTAATCATCTGACTATAAGCCTCAAGCATTTTGTTAACATTTTCTAATACTTTGCCTATCTCGTCTTTACTCCTGACCTCTAATCTTTTCGTGAGATCTCCTCCACCTTCAGCTATCTGTCTTATAGCTTCATTAGCCTGTCGTAAAGGACTCACAATAATTTTGCTTACTCCATAGGTGATTGCAAGCATTATAACCGTTAGAACTAAGGTGGCAATAACTATTGTCCATCTTAATTTAGCTAAAACTGCGTCTACATCATCTACATATATACCTGTACCTATAATCCATCCCCACGGTTTAAAGAGTTTCACATAGGAGATCTTTGGAACTGGATCAGTCTTACCAGGTTTGGGCCAGAGGTAATCTACGAACCCAGCACCTTTTTCTTTGCACACTTTGACCATTTCAACGAATAATAACTTACCCTTAGGGTCTTTGTGGTCGCTTAAATCTTTCCCATCCAGTTCAGGTTTAATAGGATGCATTACCATTCTCGGATGGCTATCGATGATAAAATAGTAATCGCCATCTCCATATCTTTGACTTTTGATTCTAAGTGCTGCCCTTTTTTTAGCTTCCTCTACAGGAAACTCTCCCCTTTGAGCCCTTAAATCATATTCAGCAAGAAGGGTATCGGCAACCTCAATGAGATGCTTTACGGCAATTTTTTTTTCTTCAATAAGCTTTTCTTCAATAAAAGGCATTAAAAAGGCAAAAGTACCGATAAAAAGGATAATAACTAAGATAATCTGGATAGACATTATTTTTACTGAAACATTCCAGTCTCTGAATCTAAGGATTTGCATTGATATTCCCCCACTTAATTTTTAAAAACCAAGATTTTTCAATAAATCATCTACTTCTGATTGTGAAATTCTGTCTGATATTACTTCTTGTGGTTTGGCTGTTGTAGTCATTTTTATTCCAAAGGTTTTGATTACTCTTACGAGTTCTTCTTCAATTTCACCAACAAGTTTTATAACTTTCTTAAGAGTCTGCCCTGTTAGATCCTGAAAAGATTGAGCAGTTATAATCTTTATTAGGTCCTCTTCCAGGTCATCCTTAAAATTCTTAAGAAAGTTAATTGCTTCTTCAGGTTCCTTTAGTTTCCTGATGTTTGATGAGACGTCATCCATAAGCATAAGATATTTTTCCACAATGCTCATGGTATTATCTGCTGCTTCCTTTGTTTTATCTATAACGAAATTTAGCTTTTCTACTACTGTTGGCATTTCATTTTCCGCTATATCCTTAAGTCTTGGGTCCAATGCTTCTTTGAAGCTTGTGATTGAATCATGGAGCTTCCTTGTGACTTTCCCAACCTCTTTAAAGAGCTCTCCTTGTCCCTTTTTAATTATCTCTTGAACAGCTATATCAGCTTTTTCGTAGTCCTGTTCGGCAATTGCATCCATAAAAGCCATAATGTCATCAAGAATCAAATATCTTGGATCATTATAAGAAACTCCACTCTTCTCAAAGAAGTCCTTTGCATTATAGATCTCTTTCATTTTTGTCTCTCCTCCCATAGTATTGACTGTTTTTGTGACTTCTACCTTTTCACCTCCCTCTAATTCTTTTATTTCTTCAAAATACTCCTCTAAAAGACTCATGTCCCCTTGAGGTATCAATTTTGTTGTATTCAATAGGACAACTAACCTGTCCTGAAGTTTAGCTACTCCTTTTACTTGCTCATTACCTTTATGTAAAAAATCGTCGCATGAATCTATTGTAGATTCATCAATAGTTATAACTCCACTAATATCATCAACCAGAATACCAAAGACAATTTTACCGCTTGAGACTACTATAACCCTTTTGCCTTTACCACTATCTGAAGAAAGATTAATAAGGCTTTTTAAGTTTAGAATCGGGACTATCCTCCCTCTTAAATTAGTGACACCCTCAACGTATGGGGGAGATTGAGGGAGCTTTGTAATAGGAGGTGTATTTATGATCTCCTGAACTTTTAAAATGGGGATGGTATATTCATTAGTATCTAAATAAAAACCTATATATTGTTGCATATTCTCTCCTTACACCTTTGTTAATCCCAATGCATTTCTTGAGATATTTGCAAGATCAAGTATGAGAACTACTTTTCCGTCACCTGTGATTGTGGCTCCCAAAATATAAGATGAGGAAGTATCTATCCCCTCAATGGTCTTTATCACAACTTCCTCTTGCCCCAATAGCTCCTCTACTGAAAGACAGAATTTACCCGATCCAATAGAAATAATAATAGCGTATTTATGCTCATCATTGATGGAGCTTCTATTGCCTAAAATATCTGCAAGGGAATATATTGGATAGACTTTGTCTCTGATTCGGACAACCTTCTGTGCTACAACCTCATAGATATCTTTAAGTTGAACTTTCGTGATCTCCTCGACAATGGAGAGAGGGATAGCATAGCGAGAGCCACCAGCTTTAACCATCAAGGTCTCGATTATAGCAAGTGTCAAAGGTATGCTAATGATAAAAGTTGAACCGAGATCCTTTCTCGTTTTTACTTCTACATAACCGTTAAGTTTAGAGATATTTGTCTTCACTACATCCATACCTACACCTCGGCCACTCAACTCAGTTGAGATATCTCGTGTCGAGAATCCAGGTAAGAATATAAGGTTTATTGCGGAATCATCGGTCATCTTTGAGGCTTCTTCTTCTGTTATCAATCCCTTTTCTATAGCTTTTTTCTTTACCTTTACAACATCTATCCCCTTACCATCATCTCTAACCTCAATGACTATCTGGTTGCCTTTTTGATATGCATCTATGGAGATTGTGCCTTTTTCCGGCTTCCCTTTTAGTATTCTTTCATCTCTTGGTTCAATGCCATGATCGATGGCGTTTCTTATTATATGAACTAAGGGGTCTCCAATCTGCTCTATAACAGCTTTGTCAACTTCAGTGTCTTCTCCGGATATGATCAGCTCAACATCTTTGTTCAAAGAATTGGCTATATCTCTGACAAGTCTTGGAAACTTCCCGAAGACTTTTTTTATAGGTTGCATTCTCATTCTCATAACTGCTAATTGCATATCTGAAGTAACAAGATCTAAAAATGAGACTGTCTCATAGAGATTATCTACATAGGAATCGTCAGGATAGGTGGAGCTAAGATAATGAACAATGTTTAGCAACCTGTTTCTTACTAAAACTACTTCTCCAGTAAGATTCATGACCTTATCAATCTTATCTACGTCAACCCTTAGAGTCTGCTTTGACTCTTTCAGAGAAGCTGTTATGTTGCTCTTTTCCAGAGTAGTTGATTTATCATAAGAAATATTGTCTGTAGTAACTTCAGGAGGTCCCTTTAAACTCCTAATAGGATTGACTGTAAACTCTGTATCAACTTTTATACTCTCTTTTGATTCCGATTCTTCCAAAGGCTTAGAACTTACTACATGCTCAGAGGGGTGAGGAATTGAACCCTCTTCTGAAACTTCTAAAACTGCATCAAGCTCCTGCAATAGAGAAGAGATATCTTCTATAAATCCATCTTTGTTTTTGATATGAGCTATTAGAAGCCTTACCATATCAACGCTTTTTAAGATGGTGTTCATCATCGGGGTAGTTAGCTTAATCTCTCCGTCTCTTAATCTTTTAAGGATATTTTCTGCTCTATGGGTAACTTCTACAATCTGTTGGAAACCAAGAAAACCAGCAGCCCCCTTTATTGTGTGAATGCTTCGAAAGATTTCATTTATAATTTCCTTGTCATCCCCTTTAGTCTCGAGTTCAACGAATAAAGGGTCTATTGCATCTAAGGACTCTTGCGATTCGTTTATGAATTCTGCGATTATCTCTTCAAATTCTTCAGACATTTTTGTCACCTTCAAGGCATAAACTTTTTTTAATTCTCTATCTTAGCCAGGATCTTGTCCATTTTCTCTTTTAGTATTTCAGCAGTAAAGGGTTTCACTATATAATTGTTGACCCCAGCTTTAATGGCTTCTATGACTTTCTCTTTTTCTGCCTCCGCTGTGACCATTAAAATAGGTAAATTCTTAAGTTCTGGATCGCTCCTAACTTTTTTTAATAATCCGAGACCATCAAGATTTGGCATGTTCCAGTCTGTAACGACGAATTTGAAATTCCCATTTTTAAGCTTTGCATATGCCTGTTCTCCATCCTCTGCCTCTTCTATATTTTCAAAGCCAATCTGCTTCAAAATATTTCTGATAATCCGCCTCATGGTGGCAAAATCGTCAACAACTAAAATCTTCATTTTATAATCAGGCATAGCCTCCTCCTTTCTTGAACATCTCTTTCAGAATATTTTTTATACTCTGGGTAACCATTTCAGCTGTAACTGGTTTAACAAGATATTCACTAGCACCAGCTTCCAATGCCTTTTGTTTTTCTTCAGGATCAGCCTCTGTGGTAACCATCAACACTGGAATATGAGACATATTCGGATCAGCTTTGAGAGTTTTGATTAACTCGATTCCATCCATAAAAGGCATGTTCAAATCTGAAAGTATCAAATTAACTTCGTGAGAGGCAAGCTTTTCAATCGCATCCAGTCCATTTTCTGCTGAGACTACTTCGAAACCTTTTACCTTGAGATATAAGGTTAATAACTTTCTTGTTGTTTGACAGTCATCTACTATTAATATTTTCATAGTCTATATCCTTTGGTATACAACGACTTTATTAATAACTAATGGTTTAAATGCCATGGTAATATTATGGAGACTCTCAGACATGCCAATTATTAGGTAACCACCGGGTTTTAGGCTGTTATAAAGAAGGGAAACAGCCTTCTTTTTAGCTCTATCATCGAAATAAATAAGTACATTCCTACAAAAAATTACATCTATGCCTGATATTAACTTCATCTTTTTCTCATCTACTAAATTTATATTCATAAACTTTACAGTATTTTTAATGACTGGCGATAATTCATAGAGATGACCATTAGCCTTAAAATACTTTTGCAGATATTGAGTGGGGATATTTCTGATAGAGTAGGAATTATAAATGCCTCTTCTGGCAGATTCCAAACTTCCTTCGCTTAGGTCTGAAGCAAGTATCTTATTTTTTATGGTATAGCCCCTTTCAATTAATAACATCGCTAAGGTATAAGGTTCCTCCCCCGTAGAGCAAGCAGCAGACCAAATTGCTAAATCCTTAGAGGATTGTTTATTTATAAGATTCGGTACTAAATGGTCAACGAATACATTAAATTGTTGAGGTTCTCTAAAGAAAAAGGTTTCGTTCGTTGTAACGGCATCAAAAAGTTTTGTGAGTTCCTCAGAGCTATTACCATAGAGTAGTAACATTAAGTAGTCATCATAACTATTTAGTTTCCTTTCTTGAATTCTCTTAGCTAATCTATTCTCAATCAGATACTTTTTTGAATCAGCAATGAAAATACCGCTTTTTTCATATATAAAATCTCGTATTTGTTTGAAAGTTGTATCACTCAGTGGATTCATAAATTCTTAACATTTCCTTTGCACGGTTTTTTATTGAAGGCACTTTATGTTCTGATAGGGATTTGAATACTTCTCTGGTATCGATCTTATGGTAACTTGCGATTTGATGCAAAGCATCCATCGCTACAGAGACTAAGGGAATTTCTGGAGAACTTAATAACCCCTTTATTTTTTCAGCTACCTTAAGATCCAAAGAGTTGCCTAAGGCTTTGACAGCATAGATCCTTACCCATAGATCAACATCGTCAAGCATTGGCAGAATGTCTTCTATACAACATCTTTTGTCTTGTAAGGACATAAGGGCTGTTTTTCTTACCTGGGCATTTTTATCCTGCAAAAATCCCTTAAGGATTTCAACGGCTCTCTCGTTGTTTATCCTTCCTAAGGTGCTTATTGCTGAGAGCCTCACGTTAAGATCAGGATCAGAAGAAAGGGTGTCCAAGGTGTCTATATCTTTAGTATGTCTTGCTATTAATTCTCTTATCGATGGCTTGAAAGTCCCTAATTTTTGTTGAAGCACTGTAATGTCAATTGTATTAATAGCCTTTATGATTTCTTCCATAACATCTTTGTAAACCTCTTTCTCGAGTAACTCTAAAAGCTTTGTAAGAACAGTTCTATCACCTACTCGCCCAATTGCTGAAATTGCATTCTTTCTAACATGACCATCCTCATTCTCACTGGCATCTAATAAAACATAGTCTGTTTCTTTATCCCCAATCTCTCCCAATGCTCTGATGCTTGCTCTTTTGATATCTCTTAAATTTTCCTCATATAATTTGATCAAATAGGGGATGGCCTCATGGCAACGTTGATCCTCAATTATTTCAATAACGAGGGTTTTTGCTCTATACTTCATTTCTTTATCTAACAAAACATCTAAAAGAGGTTTAACACAATCGTAACCAATCAGGATTTGTTTAACGTTATTAAGAATATCTAAATCTTGAGGGATGGAAGGATCAAGGGAGCCTGCTATATCTAATATCACCCTAAGATTTGTAGTGTCTTTTAGAGCTACAAGACCTTTTAAAGCAATCAATCGTTCTTGCCAGTCACCGTTAATATAGATATCCATTAGTATCTCTGTAGCACCGGGGAGCTCAGGAGTTGAGCCTATGGAAATGAGGCTCTTTATTATTGCTTCTTTTTGGATCCTATTAGCTAAAGGATAATGCTTTATCAAATACCTTTCTGCTTTAGAAAAACCTAACATACCTAAGGTTTCTATTGCATGAATTACTAAGGTTTCAGACTCACTATTCAGTAAAGAGGCTATCGCTTCCACTGTAGATTCCTCTTTAAAATGAGAAAGAGCTTCCAGAGCTGAAAAACAAACCCATTCATTATCTTTAAGTGCCTCTATTAAATCAGGAATTGCTTTAGCATATTTGAAAACTCCCAAGGCTTTTGCAGCAGATGCTCTAACATTTAGATTTTTGTCACTCTTTAGTAGATACACAATATCATCAGGATAATCACAATGATTTATTTCGATTAATAGATCAATTGCAAACTTCCTTACGTCATCATCTTTATCCCTCAGTAAATTACGGAGCAAAGGCACTGTATCCTTACCAATCTCCTTTAGAATAATCATTGCTGTATTTCTCAAGAAAGCATCTTCTCTAAGAAGGGGTAGAACCATATATGCAGTCGTTTCACCACCGATGGCTATAAGAGATCTCATAGCAGCGTCTTGCACGCCAGCGCTGCTATCCCTCAAAGCTTTTATTAGAGGGTAAATAACCCTCTCATCCCCCTGACTTAAAGCCTCTGCTGATAAACGCCTTTTTGTTTCATTGCTATCAGAAAGGTTTTTGATGTGTTTCAAAATGTTTTTATGCAATTTAACTCTCCTTTTTTCTATTTATCCTATGACCTCTTACTTTTTTTATAATCGGAAAAATTTAAAAAATCTTTAATTCTTTTATCTGATTCTAATTTTGCTCTTAACCAGATAAGTATTTTTTTGTGTATTTGGCATACTCTCCCCTCAGACATATCCAAAACCTGAGAGATCTCTTTCATTGAAAGTTCATCCCAGTAATAGAGAGATAAAATCAATTTCTCTCTTTCAGGTAACTCATCTATAATCTCCTCAAGTAGTCTTTTTTTCTCTAATTCTTCAAACCTTTCTAAAGGACTGATAGCTGACTTTTCGGCTATCACTTTTTTTAAATTGTCAGAACCATTTTGGTTATCCAATATCTCATCAAAATTTAGCATATTAAAAAAATTTGCATTCATGAGTAAATCGTAATATTCATCGATAGTTAATTCAAGTCTTTGAGCTATCTCATCAGCTTCTGGTGGCCGCCCTAATTCTTTTTCTAATTGAGTACATGCGTTCATGATTGCATGAAATTTCTGTTTTTGAGATTTAGTTTGAGATCTAAATTTATTTATCTCATCGAGCATTGCACCTTTTATCCTGTGTTTTGCAAAAGTTAAAATATCGCCTTTCTCATTATCATATCTTTCAATTGATTCAAGAAGTCCGACAATTCCTTCGTGTATTAAGTCTTCAATCGCTAATTGAGGGGGCAGACGCCATGAAAGTCTTAAAGCAGTCGACTTTATATAGGGAAGTAGTTCTTCAACTATCTGATTTTTATCACAATAGGATTCTTTTTTCTTTTCTGAATAATCTTTTTTCATTTCTATCTAAACTTCATATTTTCTTGCTTCTGTTCTGCCTCTATAAGTTTATCTTGCTAATTATTCCTTCCCTATAGAGAGTAAATTGCCTATGAAGAATTGGATGGATCCCTTTATTTTTCCCTCCATTTTTAGTAGTTTCGGAGCAAGTTCATAAATTTTTTTCGAGGCAGGAGATGTGGGATAGATATCTACAAATGGTTTCTGCATTTTAACTGCTTTTTTTACTGCCTCATCATAGGGGATATAACCGAGATAGTTCAAAGAAATGCTCAAAAACCTCTCAGCTACCATGTATAGCCTTCTGAATATTTCTTCAGCTTCATTAGGACTACTTACTGAATTAACAAGGACATTAAAACTCCTTTCCTGATAACGAGTGGAGAGTACCTTTATAAGTGCATAGGCATCTGTTAAAGCTGTTGGCTCTGGTGCTGTAATTACTATTATCTCTTGAGCGGCTACACAGAAGAAAGCAACATTTTCAGATATGCCCGCTGCGGTATCGATAAGAAGAATGTCCAAGTTATTATCAAAGGAGTCAAATTCTTCTAATATTTTAAGTCTTTGGAACTCATCTAAAGCGGTAAGTTCTTGAATGCCTGAGCTGGCAGGTAAAATTTTAATTCCATGAGGTCCTTCTGTAATGATATCGATTAAGGTCTTTTCACCATTTAAAACATGTTGGATATTATATTTTGGCGCTAATTGAAATAATACATCTATATTACTTAGACCTAAATCTGCATCAAGTATCATCACCTCACTACCTATTTTTCTAAGAGCTATAGCTAAATTTGCCACAATGTTGCTCTTTCCTACTCCGCCCTTACCACTGGAGATGGCTACAGTAATAATATTTTTCGTTCTTTTGTTAGCTCTTAGCATAACTGTAAAATAATCCTCGAAAGCATTTCTGGTGATGGAAACTCTATATCATCAGGAACTTGTTGACCTGTAGTTAAGTAGGCAAGGGGTTTGCGAGAAGTCATAAGGAGATTATATATTGAGCCGTATCTAATCGCTTCATCTATCTTAGTAAAAGCTAAGTAAGAAATTGGTAGTTCCTGATAGTAATTGTATATTTTTGAGATATATTCATCGTCGCTATTAGCACTAATCAGAAGGTGTATATCTATCCTGCTATTTGATTTAGAGATATCTGCCAGAACTTTAATATACTCTCTATCCTTAGGGTTTCTTCCCATTGTATCAATAAAAATTATGTCTCTGTCTTTCTGGAACCTGATAACAGACTCATTGAAAGCTTCTTTGTTTGAGGCTATAAGCAAAGGTATTCCCATTATTCTTGCGTATATCCTAATTTGCTCACAAGCGCCTATGCGATAAGTATCAAGGTTGATGATTCCAACTCTTTTGCCATCCTGTATTGCTTTAGCTGAAAGCTTGGCTATGGTGGTAGTTTTACCAACACCTGTTGGACCTATTAACATTATTAACTTGCTGTTTTTGAAGAAATCTTTGGTTACTAACTGCAGTTTCATCAAAGAGTGGACTTCTTCCAGGCTTGTTGCGCTTTTACATAAATCTATTGCATACTCTTCTTTTATGGAGTGTTTTTTAAGTAACTTTAGTAGATCATCCCCCTCTGATTTTTTTGGTTTTAATTCTCTCTTTTCTTTTTCTTGAGGTTTTTCTGGATCTCTAATGTTTATACCATCATTTAGATTAGAAGAAGGCTTGATTGAGACTTTTTCTGTGACATTTTTGTAATAAGAGATAAACTGTATTTCCTCTTTATTTTTTGAAGTTTTAAGCGGCTTATATTTATTAGCATTCAAGTCTTGGCTGTAGTCATAATCAACAGCAGCGGTAACAACTACATATGAAGGATTGCCTTTATTCTCTTCTGATGACAGAATCAATGCATTGTCTCCTAATTCTCTTTTAATCATTTCAAAAGCTTCTTGGAAAGTTTTAGCTCTGTATTGTTTAATCTTCATATTTCAGCACTCCAGTGATACTAACTTTGATATTAGGTGCAATTTCTGAGCTTGATAATACCACTATGGAAGAAATAAATCTCTCTATGATCTTTCTCAAAAATCTTCTTACATGTTGAGAACAGAGAATAATAGGTTGTGAGCCCTTGAACTTCTCTTCCAAAACCACTCTCTCTATTGCTTTGATGAGCTTATTGACAATTTCTGGGTTTATAGCTCCACCAGCTTCGATTGCCTTTGATAAAAGGATTTCAAATTGTGGATCTAATGTGACAACATGTAGGATTCCATCTTGCCCTATGTATTGTTTTGTTATGAATCTTGATAGAGATTGTCTGACATATTCTGTCAATATTTCGACATCTTTTACTGTAGGGGCATAATCTAATAGGGTTTCAAGGATACTGACCATATCATTGATTGGAACCTTCTCTTTTAACAAATTCTGAAGAACTCTCTGGAGTGTTCCAAGAGTCATCATTGAGGGTATGAGCTCATCAACTAATTTGGGGTGTGTACGAGATATTTTATCGAGCAGAGCTTGAACTTCTGTTCGTGTAAGAAGTTCCCATGCATGGTTTTTGATCAGTTCTGTCAAATGAGTAGCTATAACTGTTGCAGGATCTACTATCATATATCCCTTTGTTTGAGCTTTCTCGACATCTTTTTCTTCAATCCAATATGCATTAAGTCCAAAAACTGGCTCTTTTGTGGGTATCCCATCTATCTTTTCTGCTTCCTTTAATGCCACAGCGAGGTTATAACCTAACATTACTTCACCCTTTGCAACCTCAATACCCCTGATATAGAAACAGTATTCATGAGGTCTTAATTGAAGATTATCTTTAATATGTATTGCTGGTACTACGAAGCCCATTTCAGAAGCAATTTGTCTTCTCATTGCTTTTATCTTATTAAGGAGAGGTCCTTTGTCAGACTCTACAAGAGGTATCAATCCATACCCTATCTCTAATGTCAAGGGGTCAACCTCCAGTAAGGTCTCAATTGGGATCTCTGTATCAACGGGCTCAGTAGTCTTTTCTTCCTTAGTTTGTTGGAGAGTAGGCCTTGAGACAAAATAGGCTATACCTGCTGATAAAGCTGAGAGGATGAAAAAAGGGAGATTAGGGAGCCCTGGAACAAGACCAAGAACTAACATTATCCCAGAAGTGGCTACTAAAGCTTTAGGATTAACAAATATCTGATGGGTGATATCCTTGCCCAAGTCTGATTCACCTCCTGCTCTACTTACAACTATTCCGGCGGATGTAGATATTATTAACGCAGGAATCTGTGAGACTAAGCCATCACCGATTGTCAAAATTGTATATGTCTGGAGAGCTTCTATAAAAGGCAATCCCTTCTGGAGAGTTCCTATTAAAAGGCCTCCAATAATATTAATTACAGTTATAATAAGACCAGCTATTGCATCACCTCTTACAAATTTACTTGCACCATCCATCGCTCCATAAAAGTCAGCTTCTTGTGATATAAGAGCTCTCCTTCTTCTTGCTTCTGCCTCGTCAATAAGCCCTGCATTTAGATCGGCATCTATTGCCATTTGCTTGCCAGGCATAGCATCAAGAGTAAACCTTGCTGCTACTTCTGCAATTCTTCCTGCTCCTTTTGTAATTACTACAAAATTAACAATCACTAAAATTAAAAATACTGTAAAACCTACTGCATAATTTCCTCCAACGACGAAGCTTCCAAAAGACTTAATTACTTCGCCAGCAGCCCCTATACCTTCATCGCCTTTTAGTAGAATTAACCTTGTGGAGGCAACATTAAGGGCTAATCTGAAAAGTGTCGTGATCAAAAGAATAGAAGGGAATACGGAGAAATCAAGGGGTTTTCTAATACATACAGCTGAGATCATTATAACAATGGCTAAAGATATAGAGATTGAAAGGAAGATGTCAAGTAAAAAAGGAGGTATAGGTAGTATCATTAAACCGAGAAGTCCGATTATACTTGTTGCAACGATGACATCTCCTCTTTTGGCGATGGAGTTAAGAATCTTCATGATTTAGACCTCTTGTTAGTTTTTTGTCAAGTATAAGAACCTATTTATCATGTTTTCTCTGAAAGTTTTTTGCAAAAAATGTGCCTATCAAGCCACTCCTCTCATTCTGTATATATAAGCAATAATCTTAGCTACCGCCTTATAAAGTTCTTCAGGTATATATGAGCCAACTTTTAGTTGAAACAATGCTCTGGCAAGAGGGACATCTTCTATTATAGGTATATTGTGTTTTAAAGCTATTTCTTTAATTTTTTCTGCTACAAATCCTGCTCCTTTAGCGATTATCCTTGGTGCCATCATCTCATTCCTTTTATATTGCAATGCAACAGCAAGATGGAGAGGGTTAGTAATGACCACTGTCGCTTTTGGGACTTCTTGCATCATTCTCTTTCTAGAGATCTCTCTCTGAATGCTCTTTATCCTTGCCTTTATTAAAGGATCTCCTTCAGTCTCCTTATATTCTTCTTTCAATTCTTCCTTAGACATTCTCAGGAATCTCTCAAACCTCCATCTCTCAAATAAGTAATCGAGTATAGCAATAACAAAAAAGGTGAGAAAAACAATTACAACAGTTTTTGATATCAGATTAAGAGCAGTTTTATTAATAGATTGGATATCAAAGGTGATCAGGGTAGGGGCGACCTGGATCGCTTCGTTTACAGTAAAGAAACAGAGTAAAACTCCAACAACAAATTTAAATATTGTTTTACAAATCTCTACTAAACCTTCCTGTGAAAAGATTCTTTTAAAGCCGTTTATTGGATTGATTTTTTCGAATTCCAGTCTAAGAGGCTTTAAAATGAGACCGCCTTGTAAAACTCCTGCAAATAAGGAAAATGCAAAGGCTATAGTAAAAAGGGGGGCAAGAATGTATAACATTTCAATTAATGAAACTCTCAAAACGCTTGCGACATCATTTCCATAGTTGAGAGTAAGAAGTCTTTTAGTTAATTCTGAAATTTTCTTAATGAAGCTGGATCCTTCTATATAGAGTAAGAGAATAACGCCTCCGATACTGAGGAGGGAGATAAGTTCTCTACTTCTTGCAACTTGCCCTTTTTCCCTTGCCTTCTGTCTTTTATAGGGTGTTGCTTGTTCAGTTCTGTCTTGATATTCTGCCATCTATCCTCTCCCAAGGAATAAAACTCTCTCCATCTCGTTTCTTAATGCACCAAAATTGTTTACTAAAAAATTAATTAAAAATGGAATGCTTAAGAGCATAACCAAAAAACCAACAAAAATGAAAACCGGATAGGTAATAAAGAAAATATTCATCTGTGGTACAGTCCTGTACAAAAAGCCGAATACTAAGTTGAGTATAAGCATTATGATAAGTACAGGAGCGCTCAGTTTAAAAGCTAAAATAAAAAGTTTCGCCCCTCCAGTAATGACCCTTGTAAGAAGGTTTTCACCATAGATAGAGCCAGGGGGAAGTAATTCATAACTTCTTATAAATACATAAATGAACTGATGGTGTATATCAGTTGCAAGAAAAATCATTATTGCGATAAGGCTATATAGTCTAGCGATCTCAGTAGATTGTCCAATTTCAGGATTGAAGACAGTGGCAATTGAAAGACCCATTACATTGCTCATTGTTTGTCCAGCCATCTCAACTGCCATGAAAATTCCTCTGGCTACACTTCCAAGAGCTATACCGAAGAGAACCTCTTGAATCACATAAGAAGGTAGATCAGAGAGAGTAATATTTCCAACATCAACAATGGGAGTAAGGATAAGAGATAATGCAACAATAAGACCAATTTTAAACTGTGCAGGAAGACTTTTACTGCTGAAAATTGGTAGGAAGCTCATTACTATTCCGGTTCTTAGGAAAACAAATAAAAAAGCGGGGAGATATTTCAAAAAAAATTCATTAACCATTTTTATTTAATATATACTGGAATCTTTTGAATAATGTTTACTGTGAAAGTTATAAGAGTCGTCGAGATCCAAGGGAAAAAAATAAGTAGAAAAATAAAAACAGCGATAATCTTTGGAACAAAGGTTAATGTAAACTCCTGTATCTGGGTAACAGCCTGAAAGATACTGATTACAAGACCTACAAGTAGAGATATCAAGAGTATGGGACCAGAAGCAAGCAATATTGTCTTTAAGACCTCTGTAGATATTTCTTTAGCAAGCTCCACTGTCATTGAAAGCTCCTTAAAAGAGATCCTATGACTAAATTCCAGCCATCAACTAATACAAAAAGAAGTAATTTAAACGGTAAAGAAATCAATATAGGTGGTAGCATCATCATGCCCATAGATAGCAATATGCTAGAAACGACCATATCTATTATTAGGAAAGGCAAATAAATAAGGAAGCCGATCTCAAAAGCTGTTTTAAGCTCACTAATAGCAAAAGCTGGGACTAAAACTCTCAAAGGAGTTTGTTCCGGTGTTTCTGGTAAAGGCTCCTTAGTTATATCTAAAAAGAGGGCTATATCTTTTTGGCGAGTTTGCTTTAGCATGAACTCTTTAATAGGTGGCTCTGCTCTTTTTAAAGCTTCCTCTAAGGTTATTTGTTTAGCTAAGTAAGGCTTTATTGCTTCCTTGGTGATTATATCTAAGGGCTGTGACATTATAAAAAAGGTTAAAAATAATGCTAACCCGATTATAACAGGATTTGGAGGTATCTGGTGCCCTCCCAACGCCTGCCGAAGAAAAGATAGAACCACCACAATCCTTGTGAAGGAGGTAAACATAATAAGAACAGCTGGTAAAAGAGACAGAAAAGTGATTAAAAGAAAAACATTAATAATTGGATCATTTAGATTCATGTAATCCTTCCCTAATGTTTTTAAGCTTAACAAGCTTGTCACTCATTTCTCTGTAAGTTTCGCTCTCTAAATCACTTTGTTGATAAGTCCTTAAAAGCTTTAAATCTGTTGGTGTAATACCCACTAATAGAATCTCTTTACCGACTTTTATTGCAGCAATAGCTTTTTTAGGACCAAAAGTTTGATAGGACACTATGCTCATGATGCCAGCTGTTGATTGCCTTTTTTTCATCAACAAACCAATAAGAACGATTAAACTTATAACAGCTAACAGGGCTATTACAATCTGGGAATATGTTTCGATCATTTTAGCTGCTGTATCCTTTCTGAAGGGCTTACGATATCAGTAAGCCTCACTCCAAACTTTTCATTTACTACTACTACTTCTCCTCGAGCTATGAGTTTGCCATTTATCAAGACTTCTACAGGTTCACCAGCAAGTTTGTCCAACTCAATAACTGAACCCTGACCCAATTGTAGTAAATCCTTAATTTGCATTTTTGTCCTTCCTATCTCAACGCAGACATCAAGAGGGATATCTAATAAAAAATTTATATCCCTTGGACGACTCTTCTCTCCCCTCTCATCTTTTAAATCCTGGAAAGCCAAATCCTCCGTTCGATATTCACTGGAGTTACTCATAATTAGTCTCCTTGATTTAATATTTTAGTTATTTTCACAGCCTGACTACCCTTGCTATGCCCAGGAATCCCGGCAAAGATTGGTTTGCCTTTTACTTTTATAAGAATATCCTCTTTGGCGGAGTTATTAAGGGGAATAATACTACCAACTTCCAAGGTTAAGATATCTGAGACTGATAAATTTGTCTTGCCTAATTCAGCTGTTACTTCAATAGCAGAATTCAAGATAGATTCTTTTATCTTCTCAGCCCATCTTATATCGAGTTCGAATTTATCGCTCTGGATAGAGGAGTATAATTTTTCTTTAACAGGTTCGATCATAGCATAGGGGATACAGAAATAAATTTTTCCGCTAAAATCTTCTATCTCGAGGTTTATAATTATTTTTATTACTATTTCACTTGGTGTCACGATTGTTATTAACTGGGGGTTCATTTCTGAGCCGACTAATTCTGGAACGATTTCTGCAATACTACTCCACGCATCTGAAAAATCCTTTAGTGCTGCGGTAACGACTTTTTTTATTATTCTCTGTTCAATAGCTGTAAAAGCGCGACCTTCCGATTTCACTAACCTTGCAGAGCCACTGCCAAAGAAGAACTCAATGAATGCAAAAACCACTGGCGCTTCAATGAGTAGAATCGCATAGCCCTTTAGAGGGTTTATTTTGAATATATTTATACTTGAAGGAAATGGTATAGTTCTCAAAAATTCACCAAATTTAATGATTTCGTAAGTATGTGAAGTTACATCAACATGCCTCATTAAAAGAGATGATAAAGTGTTTCTAAAGAAACGAGTAAATCTTTCATTAGATACTTCAAGCCCTGGCATCCTCCCCCTAACAATACGCTCCTGAGAAGTAAAATCGTAGGGTCTTATACCACTAAGAATCTTTTCCTTAGCGGTCTCGGTATCAATTTCACCAGACTGAACACCTTTTAGTAAGGCGTCTATTTCGTCTTGTGATAGAAGTTCGTTACTCATTGCATTACAAATTCAGTAAAATAAAGGTTTTTAAAAATCTCTTTTCCTATCGCTTGGTTTGCCCTTAACAATATCTCATCTTTTAGGAGAAATTTTCCTTCAGGGCTCGACAGAGACTCAGCGGATTTACTGCTGACAAGGGTAATAATGGCGTCTCTCAATTGAGGTATTTTTTCTGTAGCTAATGGTTGGTCGGCTGCATCGCTCAGCTCAAGATGTATTGTTAACTTAAGGAATCTTCCGTGTTCTGCAAGATTCAAAATGAAAGGGTCTAAAGCCATCATGGCGCTTTTAGTTTTACTCTTTTCTGCTTTTTGGTTAGAGCCTCCTTTGCTTTGATCGGAGAAAAAGATAGTATATCCTAAGAAGCCTCCGCTACCAAATATTAGAAGGGCAACAATGACGATTATTATCAGTTTCTTTTTACCGCTTTTTTTTGCTTCTTCTTTTTGTGGTTGATTTGCGGAACCTTCTTTTATCTCTTCAGCCATGGAATCCTCCAGTCAACTATTTTCATTAAAAATTGATAATCAAAGTCTATGCCAAAGCCTAAAACTCTAAAGGAAACATTTAGTGTAGTCAAAATCCTTACAAGGGGCATTAATTATGAAAAAGTTTCTTTGACAAATAGAAAGTTTTTAGTAGTCAGAATTCTATCAGGCTAAAATGGGATCTCAAATTTATGTCAAATTAATGACTGTGGAGGAGATACTTTGTAAGTTTTAGTTATCAAATTAATAGCTTGAACTGGTATGTTATAATTTTAAAGAAGGTTTTTAAGGTGTGTATTATAGTTTACACAAAGTCTTGGCGTTAATCTTTTTTGTTTATGCTGAATATTTCTTTACCAAAATTTGCAAAAAATTTAAATTTTTTAATGATAAACCTTTTTTTCTTTTTAGCTCTCTTTTCAGTCTTTGTTGGGGATGTATGCTCCAATCAAATTGACAATATTATGGTAAGAATAAACAACGACGAGATTTACGTCACTACCAACTTCATACCAGATTCAAATTTTATAGAAAGTATCACTGCCGGTGTATCTAAGGAGGTCGTATTCTATATAGACCTCTTTAGAATCTGGAATGTTTGGCCTAATGAGTTTGTTAAAGGAGCTAAAATTATGAGGATTCTAAAAAGTGATCCTATTAAGAGGGAGTATTCTGTTATAACTTTTGATAATAACCAGACAATCGAAAAAAGATTTAAAGATATTAGTGGGATGTTATCGTGGGGACTAACTATCACTGATTACAAAATCACTAATATTAAAGACTTAGAACCTGGTAGTTATTTCATTAAAGTCACTGTTGAGTCAAATATCAAAAGACTTCCCCCTTTCGTAGGCTATTTTTTGTTCTTTCTATCTCAGAGTGAGTTTACTGTATCAAAGAAATCTCATAGGTTTATGATCAATCCCTTATCAAATTAGTAGTTTTTTACTGAGATGAAATCATGAATAAACTACATATTTTTGAACCTGTTATTCAACAGCCCTGAAGAAGATAAAATAGAAGATAAAATAATGAAAAGATTAGATAAAATCAAAACCTTCCTTTTTGTAGTACTTATAGTAGTAATGCTTACTATAGCTCAGTTATATTTTCTCGAACTTCCAAATATTGATTTAACTACAAGAGTTATCTTAATGGGCATATTAACTATTAATATTGTAGCTCTTCTTACACTTACTTTTTTGGTATTTAAGAATCTCTTTAAATTATATCTTGAGAGAAGGGATAGGATTTTGGGGTATCGATTTAGAAGCCGTTTAGTGCTTATTTTTATGGCACTCATCTTAATACCTGCAGGCATACTCTTCATAGGCGCAGTTGGCATCTCAATAAATTACATAAACAATTTTCTCTCTTTGCCTCTGAAAGAGGGCATTACAAATTCAGTAGAATTAGCAAGGTCTTTCTACGACTATGAAAGAGCAAAATTGCTTGATACCGCCAAGCAAGTTGCGAAGGGAGTTAATAGTGGTGCCAATGATATAAATGATATAAAATTGTATAGACTTAATGCTCTTGATAGGGATGCAACAGATACAATTAGGGAGGCTTTTGAAGGAAAAGAAGGCACAGAGATCATTTCTTCTATGGATGGAGATGTAATTAGAGCAGTTGTCCCCGTTACTTCTGGTGATAAAGTAAAGGAGATTTTAGTTGCAGAAATCAAGCTACCTTCATATATCGCGGAAAAGACTGAGAGAATGAGAACATTTCACGAGGAAATCATAAAATTCCAATCTCTTACAACACCCCTTAAGGTGAATTTCATCTTAGTGTTAGGTTTCATAACTTTAATAATAGTTTTTTCTGGTCTCTGGCTATCTCTTAAGATCTCTCAAGGAATAACTGAGCCTATCCAAAATCTTGCTCTGGCAACCAAGAGGGTAGCGGCAGGAGATCTTAACGTTTCAGTAGAAGCTAAAGCCGACGATGAGGTAGGTATCTTAATAAAATCGTTTAATCAAATGGTTAAGGAGCTTAAAGAGAATAAAGAGTCCTTAGAGAAAGCATATTTGGAATCAGATAGGAGAAGAATCTTTGTTCAGAATATTTTGGAGAACATTAACTCCGGTGTCGTGTTCTTTGATACTAATATGAAAATATTAACGATTAACAAAGCTGCAGGTAGCATATTGAACATAAACATAGATAATTGTATTGGTATGGATTACGAAGAATTTATCAATCAGTTTAATTCAATTGGTCTAAAATCTTTCGTAGAAAGTCTAAAAAATAAAAAAATAATGAATTTGAGAAAAGAGATTAAACTGGAATTAGGAAATGAAAAGAAAATCCTTAGTGTCTATCTTTCAGGAATCTGGGATAATTATACAAAGAACGCTCTCGGACTACTTGTGGTATTTAATGACATTACAGCTTTAGTGGAAGCTCAAAGCCTTATAGCAAAGAAGGAGTTAGCCAGGAACTTAGCACACGAAATAAAAAATCCCCTTACCCCTATTAAGCTGTCTACAGAAAGGCTTATTAAAAAGTGGAGAGAGAAGAAGGAGGATTTCGATTTAAATTTTGAGAGGCTAACTAATTTAATAATTTCTCAGGTCGAGAGTCTCGCTCAATTAGCTGATTCCTTCTCAAAATATGGGAAAATGCCTGAAATATTAAAAAGTCCTGTAAGTGTTAAAGACTTAGTAGAAGAAGTTGTTAATCTGTATAGAGACATAGAGGACGTAGAGATAAATTTGTTCATCCAAGATAATTTGCCGATAGTTAATTTGGACCAAGAGCAGATAAAAAGGGCTCTAATTAATATATTAGATAATGCTGTAAAAGTCGTTGAGAAAGAAGGGAAGATTGAATTTAACGTTAAAATTTCTAATAGTTTTTTAATAATAGAGATTGCTGATACCGGTCCAGGGATTGGAGATGCTGAAAAAGAAAAACTTTTCCAGCCTTACTTCTCAAGACGGAAGGATGGCACAGGGTTGGGACTCGCAATCGCAGCTAAAATAATTGCTGATCATGAAGGACAAATCTCGGTACGAGATAACATTCCGCATGGGTGTGTTTTTGTTATAAAATTACCTTTAAACTAAGATAAGCGAGGAATTTTTTATGCTTAACCCAGTTGCTTTGATAATAGATGATGAAGAACCAATAAGAGAGAGCCTTGCAGGGATTCTTGAGGATGAAGGATTTGAAGTATTAATGGCCTCTTCAGGTGAAGAAGGCATAGAAATAATTAGAAATGATTCGCCTGATCTTGTTTTTCTCGATGTATGCCTTACAGGAATAGACGGCATTGAGGTATTAGCTCAAATTAAGAGTCTTTCTGATATACCAGTAATTATGATATCAGGGCATGGCAATATACCAATTGCTGTAAAGGCAATGCAATTAGGTGCATATAACTTCCTTCAGAAACCACTCTCCTACGATGAGATTATACTCATGGCAAAAAGAGCTTTAGAAGTGAGAAGGCTTCTGTCAGAAAATCTTCAATTAAAGGCTCATATAAGTAAACAATGGAGACTCGTTGGGGAGTCAGATAAAATTAAAGCTCTCAGACAACAGATAGATTATGCCTCAAGGAGTAATAGCAGAGTCTTAATTACTGGAGAAAGTGGTACCGGCAAAGAGTTAATAGCTCGTTTATTACATGAAAATAGTCCGAGATCAAACTATCCATTTGTTGAGGTAAATTGCGCTGCGATTCCTCAGGAATTAATAGAGAGTGAATTATTTGGACACGAAAAGGGTTCTTTTACTGGAGCTGTTGACAAAAAGGTTGGCAAATTTGAATTGGCTGATAGAGGAACTCTCTTTTTAGATGAGATAGGCGATATGTCATTGGTCACTCAATCGAAGGTCTTGAGGGTTATAGAGACTCAGACGTTTCAGCGTGTTGGTGGGAATAAAAATATCAAAGTAGATACTCGTATTATTGCTGCTACTAATAAGGACTTAGTTGCTGAGGTCCAGAAGGGCACCTTTAGAGAAGATCTATTTTTTAGGCTGAATGTTATCTGTATAAATTCCCCTCCTCTTAGAGAGAGGTTGGAGGATATCCCTTTGCTTGTAGAACATTTTATCTCTTTAATTAGCGCTGAGACTGGCTTAAAAAAGAAAGAGTTTAGTCCAGAAGTACTGAAGAGATTTCAACAATATAGCTGGTATGGCAATATAAGGGAACTCAGAAATGTTGTAGAGAGAATTATGATTATGGTGCCCGCAAGATATGTACAGTTGGAAGATATTGAGAGGGCTGGTATATTCCAAACCCAGATAATATCAAAGGAAAATGACTATTTTTCAATTAAAACGTTAAAAGAGGCTAAAGAAGCTTTCGAAAGGGATTATATTATCAGGAAACTTAAAGAAAATAACTGGAATATATCCAAGACTGCCGAGATGATTTCAGTAGAAAGAAGTTCGTTACATAAAAAGATTAAAACCTACGATATATCAGAAGAGGATATCAACTAAAAAGAGAAATTTATTTTAGAAGAATTATTAGAAAAAATGCTCTATAGCTCTTTACCTTCGAAATTCCATCTATTACCTCCACCTTTAGAGGGGTCTTAACCTAAACATTATCGGAAAGTTAGAGAAGTTTTTTTGCTGAACTATGACTTCAAATCACCATAGAGTTTTCATGCCCCAAATTTCTTTAGTCTCATAGCGTTTGCGAGTGCAATGGGCAATAAATTAATTGCTGGAAAAATACCAAGTTCACCCTTTAAGCATTCCCGTTCAGTAAACCTTAAGCTAGTTCCACCAAGAACGTAGGGAGATTTAAGAATCACAGGGACAGGATGCCAGCTATGAGATTTCATTAGAGCAGGCGTAGAGTGATCACCTGTCACAATTATTACATCTGGTCTTAAAGCAAGGATTTGAGGCAGGAATCTATCAAATTCCTCAATTTTTGCTACCTTAGCATTAAAATCACCGTCTTCACCAGCTGAATCGATTTTTTTAATGTGTAAAAAGAAAAAGTCATAATTATGGTATAATTCGGTAAGGATTTTGATCTCCTCTTCAAGACCCCCTTCAATCATAGGAGTATCCATACCTACCAGGTTTGCAAGCCCTCTATACATAGGATATACTGCAATCGCAAGAGCTTTGAGTCCGAAAGCCTCTTCAAAGGATGGGAGTTGAGGTTTTGTAGCAAAACCTCTTGTGAGTATGAAGTTTGCGCTGTCTTCATTTTTTAATATTTCTGCTGATTTTTGTATCAGTTCATCTACTACTTTAGCAGTCTTTTCAGCCCTTTCAGATATGGGTGTTGGTGGTAAAGGTTTAAGCCCAACCTTTTGAGGGTCTGTATCAAGTATCATAGCTGAGTCAGGCTCTAAGGGATAAGGGAATCTGATAACCACTGCGAATCTATGTTCCATCCCTGAAGCAAACATCAATTCACATTCGTCGATTTTAGTAATCTCCTTGCTCAACCTGTTGGTCAACTCCCTATTTTTTGCTGTTGGAATTCTACCGGCCCTTCTATCGACAATCAGACCATCTTTAATCGTAGCGTAATTGCAACGAACTGCAACATCAGTGCTTTTTACCTCAAGCCCGAGGCCTAATGCCTCTAAAACCCCCCTACCAATCTGATATTTTATGGGGTCATAACCAAAAATGCTGAGATGACCAGGGCCGCTTCCGGGTGTGATGCCATGAGCTACTGGAATATGGAGACCGCAAGCGGATTCCTTGGCTAAGAGATTGAGGTTAGGAATTTCTGCCACCTCAAGTTCGGTTTTGCCATTGATTGGGAGTCCTCCTATCCCGTCAAGAACAATTAATATGATTTTTGATGTATTTTTTTGTATTAGTGGTGATATTATCTCCTGCATGTTTTGCTCCTTATAAGTATTTTTTAAAATAATATTGCAATCACACTTTTTTAATCAACAATAGAGTTATATAGGTAATGTCAATACTTCTGTGTAAATTCCTTTAATGGTTTTCTTCCCCATTGCTC
>CAYPJO010000007.1:17230-43907 GCA_964411065.1 uncultured Thermodesulfovibrio sp. | reverse complement strand
CTAATACCTGTCCTATAAGTATAAAAGAGACACAATTTTATTTTAACCTCCGTTGCTAGAAGATTTAAGAAGCGAAGGATGAGTTGGTATAAGAAAGGTGCAAACCCCTTATTAAGACTAAGGCTTTTGAGACTCAATGGTGAATGGGATGCCTACTGGCAGGAAAGGAGAAAAGAGCTTATCCAGTTCGCAGCATGTTTTCCATCACGGAAAAAAAGATGCTTACAAAACATATAATGTTGTTATAAAAATTCTACAAGTTATGATAAAATAAGAGTTGTCTTTATCAAAGCCCCCTTAGCTCAGTAGGATAGAGCACAGGTTTCCTAAACCTGGTGTCGCAGGTTCGATTCCTGCAGGGGGTATTTTTTATTTTTATAATACAAGCTTCTATTAGACTTTGTTTTACAAGTTTGTTTGCCTATTAAGAGGCGATTCATTTAAAATTAATAGTGGGAACGTATAGGGTTCTGGTGTCTCTCCCGGACTTCAAATCCGGTGTTGCCGGCTATAAACCGGCAGGGTGGGTTCGATTCCCACACGTTCCCGCCACTTTCGACTAACTCTTTTCTAATAATCTAAAAAATTTCTAACTCCTTTTGAAATTAAATCTATATTGATTATCCCCTTAACTATCCTCTAACACTAAAGACTTTTAAGTTGAAATAAAGAGATTTTCTATTTAATTTGGGCATTTAAAAAGTGCAGATGAAGATCTGGAGAGGCAAAAGAGGTTAAAGAATAAAGATAATATTCTTAAGCTCTTCAATAGTAGCTATTAAGAAGTCAGCATCCTTCAGTAATTCAGCCGGTCTATATCCATAGGTGACACCAATTGTCTTTATGTTTGCTCTTTTGCCAGCTATTATATCGAGATTGCTATCGCCAACAATAACAGTTCTGTTACTGTCTACTCCAAGCTTAGATAAAGCAAACAAAATAGGCTGTGGTGAAGGCTTTCTCTCAGGCGTAGTATCGCTTCCGACAACTAAATTGAAATGATGGAGGATTCCCAGATCTTTAAGTAATTTAACAGAAAGAACTTCCCTTTTATTAGAAATAACCGCCTTTTTATAATCTTTTAATTCTTCAAGTACCTCTCTTACACCAGGATACAAAGTGCTATGATCAGTAAGATGTTTTGAATAATAATCAAGAAATCTGCTCACCAAGATATCTCTAATCATTGGTGGATGTATAGAAGTCTCTAAAGAGATATCACCATTAATGAAACCTTTCTTTTCTAAGATCTTCTCCATAAGCCTTGTAATACCTTCACCAACAAGACTTATTGTCTCCTTAGGTGTTAAAGGCTTTATCTTATATGGTTCGATGGCATAATTTATTGCGTTTGTAATATCCTCACATGTATCCACCAAGGTTCCATCAAGATCGAATAGTATCAAACTTATAGCCATAGCAAATTAACTCTTTCCAATTATTCTTATCTCAGGTTCGAGTATGATATTAAATTTCTCTTTGACCTTATTGCTCACAAGATCCATAAGTCTAAGAAAATCCTCTGCAGTTCCATTATCGACATTTATAAAAAAGTTCGCATGAAGTCTGCTAACCTGTATCCCGCCTATCCTTAAACCCTTACAACCTGCTTCATCTATAAGCTTACCGGCGGAAAGGCCTTCTGGATTTTTAAAAACACACCCTGCTGAGAATTGGTTAAGAGGTTGTTTTAATCTTTTCTCATTCAGATATTCTTTGGTAACTTTAATGACTCTGGTTGGCTCATCGAGTTTTAAGGAAAAAGAAGCATTTAAAATCACACAATCATCAGGGAGATTGGAACTCCTATAACTAAAGCGAATTTCAGACTTTCTAAGCCTTTTAATAGCTGAATCAGGATAGAGAACATCTATAAAATCGATATTATCTTTTATTTCATACCCAAAAGAACCTGAATTGCCAGCAATAGCTCCACCAATAGAACCGGGTATGCCTGCTAATCCCTCCATCCCAGATAAACCAATGTCAGCGCACATAGATACTACCCTTTGTAAATTACATCCACCTTGCACAATTAAATTTCCATCTTCAACGCCTATTATATTATTCATTTTTTTTGTAAAGACTACAACCCCTTCAATCCCTCCATCAAGTATGAGAAGGTTAGTACCCCCACCTATTATCACATAGGAGATACTCTTACTTTTTAACAACCTAATAAGAGCAGGAAGGTCCTCTTCCTGTGGGAAAACTGCTACCTCTGCCACACCGCCTATCTTTAGGGAAGTATGAAGCGACATAGGTTCATTGAATCTGATTTCTATCTCTCTTTCACTGCAAAAATCCTGTAAAAAGTTATATACCATTGCGAATAATCCTCAGAAGTTCTTCGCCAACTTTATAGACATCCCCTGCACCAATAGTAAAAATTATATCACCACTTCTGACATGATTCTTTAAATGTACTAATAATTCATCTTTATGGGGAATGTAATTGACGTCTTTTCCTTTAGTTCTAACAATTTTTTCGAAAAGAACTTTAGCATTAACGCCCTCAATAGGCTTTTCTCCAGCCGAATAAATATCCATTAAATATAAAAGATCTGCCTCTTTGAAGGAGTTAGAGAATTCATCCATAAGATCCCTTGTGCGTGTATACCGATGGGGCTGAAAAATTACAATTAATCTATTTTCAATAAAGCATTTTCTTGCAGCCCTCAAAGTAGCCTTTATCTCTGTAGGATGATGACCGTAATCATCGAATATCTGGATGCCTTTACATTCTCCCTTTAATTCGAACCTTCTATGAACACCACTAAAAGTGGCAAGAGCTTTTCTGATTGTCCCAAGAGGAATTTGCAATTCAAAAGAGGTAGCGATTGCAGCAAGAGCGTTCAGAACATTATGTTCTCCAGGAAGTGGTACCATAAAGGTATCCACAAAAGCTTCTCCTACATAAAGATCGAAACTCATTGTTCTACCATAGGAGACAATATTTTTTGCATAGTAATTTGCCTCCTTAGAGTAGCCATAGGTTATACACTTCCTTTCAATATGAGGGATAATTTCTTTTGAATGTTCATTTTCTATACAAACTACGGCAGTTCCATAAAAAGGTATTTTATTTGCAAATTTTAAGAAAGCTTTCTTAAGTTCTTCTATATTTTTGAAGTAATCTAAGTGTTCATTGTCTATGTTGGTAATAACAGCAATAGTGGGATTAAGTTTTAAGAAAGATCCATCGCTTTCGTCTGCCTCTGCCACAAAAAAATCACCCTGACCAAGCTTAGCATTACCACCTATGGCTTTAAGTTTACCTCCAATGATCATGGTAGGATCAAAGCCGGCTTCTGCTAAAATAGTGGCTACTAAAGAAGTAGTCGTAGTCTTTCCATGGGCACCAGCTATCAGAATGCCATATTTTAACCTTCCTAACTCAGCGAGCATCTCTGCTCGTGGAATGACTGGTATACCCCTTTCCTTAGCTACTCTAACTTCGGGATTATCTGATGATATCGCAGATGACACAACCACTACATGAGGGTTGATAAGATTACTCTCAGAATGACCAATAAAAACTTTTATCCCTCTACTGCTGAGATGCTTTGTGGTTTCTGACTCCTTTATGTCTGAACCTGTAACTTTATAATTAAGATTATGGAGTACCTCAGCTATCCCGCTCATCCCGATACCGCCAATACCTACAAAATGTATCTCTCTATATTTTAAAAACAACTCTTTAAACCTCTTTTTTTGACAAGATTTAGAATAATATCGATTATCTTTTCAGCAGCATTCAACCTTCCAAAAGCAGCAGACATCTTGCCCATCTCATGACACAAATGACGATCGCTGTAAAGCTCTTTCACAGTTTTAGAAAGAACAATGCCGTTTAATTCCCGGTCGAGTATTAACTTAGCAGCTCCCATATCTGCTAATTTGCGAGCATTTAACTCCTGATGGTTACCTGCAGCGTAGGGATAGGGAATCAATATGGCAGGCTTTCCTACTGCAGTAATTTCAGCAAGAGTAGTAGCTCCAGCCCTACATATAACAAGGTCTGAAATACAATAAGCCTCAGCCATTTTATAAATAAAGGGTGCTACAAATGCCTTAAAATTCAATTTTCTGTATATCTCCTTAATAAGCTCATAGTCTGCCATACCTGTTTGATGAATAAACTGTATATTTTCTCTTAAATCTTTTATGTAATTCAATCCCTCACATACTGCTCTATTTATACTATGGGCCCCTGCACTCCCTCCAAATATGAAGATAGTATACCTTCCCTCTTCTAATGAAAAATACGAATATGCTACTTTCTTATCTTTAAATATTATGTTTTTCCTGACAGGATTACCTGTCAAATAAGTTTTATGCTGAGGAAAATAGGATATGCTTTCTTGATAAGTAATAGCTATAGCATCAACAAATTTAGCTAAAACCTTGTTAGCTAAACCAGGATAAGAGTTTTGTTCAAGTATAATTGTAGGAATATGCTTGAAACATGCAGTCAAAACAGTAGTAAAAGAGGCATAACCGCCCACGCCTATGACTATTTTGGGTTTAATGAGCTGTAGAAGTCTGAATGAGTCAAGAACCCCAAAGAAAATGTAGAAAAAGGCTTTTAGCTTACCATAAAATGATTTGCCAACTATCCCATGAGATCTTATAAATTTTAATGGATAGGACTCCCTTGGTATAACACGTGCTTCAATTCCCTGAGGGGTTCCAATAAAAAATATCTCATCCTTTGAAGAGATACCTCTTTCCACAAGTGCTTCAGCTATAGCAATTCCTGGGAAAAGATGACCACCAGTCCCTCCCCCTGCAATTATGACGTTCATAGCCTCTATAACAAAGAATCCCTTTTATTACGAAGTGCACAACAAAACCTATATCCAAAAGCCCTTTGCCACTCTCTCACGACTTTTGATCTCTTAATAGATCCGTTACTTGCTCTATGACTATCCCTATTACCCATCAATTCCACTACTTGTTTTTCCTGATATCTGGAAACATTAAGCAACAAACCCACTGCAGCCAGACTCACAATCAGTGACGAACCACCGTAACTTATAAAAGGCAAAGGGAGTCCCTTTGTTGGAGCCAACCCCGTAGTGACAAGAAAGTTAATCAAAGCTTGAAGAGTTATCATCAAAGTAGCACCACAAGCTATATAATGACCAAAGAGATCTTTTGTCTTCAAAGCTATATTGATTCCTCTATAGAATAGATTCAAGAAAAGTACGACTACTAAAAGAACTGCAAGAAAACCCCCCTCCTCTCCTATAAGAGAGAAGATGAAATCTGTATGTACTTCAGGAAGAAAAGCTAACTTTTGTCTTGCTTCGCCTAAACCAACACCAGTTAATCCACCACTCCCCAAAGCTATATAAGATTGAATAAGTTGAAAGCCACTCCCTAAAGGATCACTCCAAGGATCAAGAAAAGCAAGTAATCTCTTTACTCTATAAGGCTTTGAAAATAATAGAAAAGTAAATACCGCAATTGCAAGGACGCACAACCCTCCTATATACCTTAATCGAACGCCTCCTAAAAAGAGCATACAGATGGTCAGAATTGCTAAACTAACGGTAGCACCAAAGTCAGGTTGCATCAAAAAAATAATCTGATAAACACCCATAACGCAAATTGGAATGAGGAAGCTAAGGAGACTATCTTTCTTGAAAGATTCTCTACTCATATACCATGCAAGGAATACTATCATAGAGAGTTTAACCAACTCAGATGGCTGAAAAGAAAAAAATGATATCTTTATCCATCTTGTAGCTCCTTTTACAGTAGAGCCAAGACTTGTAAAAACAAGGAGAAGCACAATTAAGGATATTAGAAGTAAAGGTAAAGCCAATTTATTTATGTATTCCAGCCTCACTTTATATGCTAAAATCATGATAAATATACCTATAGTTAAAGTAAATAATTGCCTCTTTAAATAGTGAAACTGGTTTGTTTTGCTGTCGGGAAATTCAATGGAGGTAGAACTATAAACAGCTATTAAACCAATAACTATCAAAACAAAAACAGAAAATACAATATAGCCATCAATCTTTGAGTTCATAAAGCCCAGACAGCGTCTTTAAATTTTCTGCCTCTATCTTCAAAATTTTCAAACATGTCGAAACTGGCACAAGCAGGAGATAAAAGAACTACATCTCCAGAAACTGCAATAGAGTGAGCTCTGCTAACGGCACTCTTCATATCATCTTCTAAATAAACCTTTGTAAGGTCTCCTAACTCTTTATTGATTTTTTCCTTAGCTTCCCCTATCAAAATAAGGGTTTTAACCCTTTCTTTTATTAATGGCCTTAAAACACTAAAATCACCGTGCTTATCTCTACCTCCTGCAATGAGTACTATGGGACTATCGAAACTTTCAAGAGATTTTATAACAGCACCGACGTTTGTCCCCTTAGAGTCATTTATAAAGGTAACACCACCGATTTCTCTCACAAATTCAAGTCTGTGTTCTAAGCCAGGGAAATGCTTTAAAACATTCGAGATTGTTTCTGGTCTACTACCACCCAATAAAGCCATTAAACTAACAGCCATTACATTCTCTATATTATGTATTCCTTTAATTTTGAATGTCTGAGGGTCAAGATAAAAGTCTTTCGGAACATGCTGAAAAACTGTCTTGATTCTTTCTAACTTAGAGTAAGGGAGATTAAAATTAACAATCCCCCTTTCCTTAAAGTAATAAGCTCCTTCAACCTCTTCTTTTCTACTAAAATAAAAAATCTCTGGTTTTAAGCTACTGCCACCAACTCCTGAATCAATTCTTGACAAGATCTCTTTTGTTGCTGAATCGTCAGCATTTAGAACTATAAAATCTCCTTTTCCTTGATTTATAAAGATCCTGCACTTAGCATCGATATAAGAAGACATCGAACTGTAGCGATCGAGATGGTCGGGGGTTATATTTAAAATAGTAGAGCCAAAGGGCCTGAATTCACTAATACTTTCAAGCTGAAAACTTGAAACCTCAATTACATAATAATCGACATCTGATCCATTATCATTAGTATACAGCTCGTATAAAATCTCAGTTATAGCATCTCCAATATTACCACCCACAATTACCTTAAAACCATCTTCCTTTAAAATACTATATAAAAGAGAAGTTGCAGTCGATTTACCATTTGTGCCAGTAATAGCGAAAATCTTCGATGACTTATTATGAGCCACTATTACTCTATAAGCCAGTTCCAGCTCCCCAATAACTTCAATCCCTCTATGCAAAGCCTTCCGTAATGGTTTTATATCCATAGGAACCCCTGGACTTAAAACTATTAGATCGGTATTCTCAAACAAATCATCAGAATGCCTGCCAAGGTCTAATCTAATATCATATTCAAGCTCTTTCAAATATGGGTAAAGATCCTCTTCTCTCTTAATATCAGTTGCTGTCACTGATGCACCTAATAGTGATAAAAGATTTGCTGCTCCTACACCACTTCGTGCGAGACCGACAACTGTAACTCTTTTACCTTTAAAATCCATTTTAATATTTGTCATAATCTTTTAATTAAGAACTCTTATTTGGTAAAGCTATGCAAACTTGGAGATACTCTCTCTTATATAGAGCTATTGATCTTTTTACTCTTCTTTTTTGATTTTATTTTTGTTTTAGAGACGACTTTTTTATTCTTCTTTGATAATTCCTTATTTTTGATGGATACCAACGAAACAGATTTGTGTTTAAGATTAGTAACATATATGACAGGTTCTCTGTTAAGATGCAAAATTTCTTCTGCCTTAGAAAAGAGAAAGAAGGTATTATCCCAGAGATCGTCTCTTCTACGATCCCCCAGAACAACAGCAATCAATATTTTATCCTTTTTTTTCTCAGCGCTAACAAGACAATGTCCAGCAGCTCGTGTATAGCCTGTTTTACCACCTATATGCTCATCATCTTTCCAAAGAAGATAGTTTGTATTTTTAATGAGGAACTGTCTTCCGCCACCATTTGTAATCTCCGCAATTTTTGTATTAATTATCTCAACTATTTCGGGATACCCAAGGGAAGCTCTCATCAATAGAGCAAGATCATAAGCAGTAGTGTATTGATCTTTACCAGGTAATCCAGTAGAATTTTTAAATTTTGTATTCTTTAATCCCAAGGCATTAACTTTGTCATTCATCATAACTACAAATCTTCCTTCATCTCCAGCAACAGCTTCAGCCAGTGCTACAGCAGCTCCATTTACTGACCTCATCAGTGAAAGATACAGCAAATCTCTTACAGTATATCTCTCACCTGCACTCAAGCGGGGGGCAACAGATTGGACATTTGAAGCATTTTTGCTGATAGTTACAACTCTATCTAATCCGATCTTATCTAAAACTACCATCGCAGTAACTAACTTAGTAGTGCTTGCAGGTGGTAATCTCCAATGGAGATTCTTCCCATATAAAATCTTCCCTGATTCGCCATCAATAACCACAGCAGCTTTTGCTCGTATCTCTTCTGCTTCTACATAAATACATGAAAAAGAGAGAACTAAAAGAATAAAAAAAGGTATAACAAATCTATGACATCTGATTAAAAAGTGTTTCACAAATAAAGATAACGACATTTATCACCTCAGTTTTAGCGTCGAAAGGCTAATCAATGCTAAGATAATTCCAATTATCCAAAACCTCACTATTATTTTAGGTTCTCTCCATCCTTTAAGCTCAAAATGATGATGAAGAGGCGCCATTTTAAAAACCCTTTTCCCCGTGCATTTAAAACATATTACTTGCATGATCACTGATAGAGTCTCTAAAACAAAAATACCACCCACAACAGCAAGAACTATTTCGTGTTTCGTCATGACTGCAAGAGTGCCTAAAGCGCCACCTAAGGATAAAGCTCCTACGTCTCCCATAAAGAGTTCCGCAGGATGAGCATTGTACCATAAAAAACCAAGAGCTGCACCAAGCATAGCACCACAGAAAACAGTTAATTCACCAATCCCTGGAAGATATAACACATGTAAATACCTTGCAAAAACAGCATGTCCTGAAACATATATAAAACCTGCGTAAGCTATAGTAGCTATAGCAATAAGCCCTATGGCAAGTCCATCTATACCATCGGTGAGATTAACTGCATTAGATGCTCCTACAATAACGAATATGGCAAAAAAAATGTAAAAAATCCCGATGTCGAAAAGCCACTTTTTAAAAAAGGGGACACTCAATACAGTTTTATAAGGATCTGTAGAATTATAATAAAGAAAAATACAGATAGCGAGTGCAAGAATTGTCTGAGCAGGGAATTTATACCTCGCCCTTAAACCTTTAGAGCTCTTCTTCATTACTTTCAAATAATCATCTATAAAACCTATTAAACCAAAAGCAAGAAGAGCAAACATTATTACACAAACATAATTATTACTGAAATTCCCCCACAGTAGCATGGAAACACTAATAGCAAATAGAATTATAATACCACCCATTGTAGGAGTACCTGCCTTAGAAAAGTGTTTCTGTGGACCGTCATCTCTTATCTGCTGGGTCATGCTAACCCTTTTAAGCCATTTTATAACATAAGGTGTTATTGCAAGAGTTATAAAGAGAGCGGTAAAAACAGCAAGAGCTGTTCGGAAAGTAATATATCTAAATACGTTGAAAGGTGAAAAATAGACATGCAGATCATAAAGTAATTCATAAAGCATAGTTATGAAATCCTCTCTAACTCTATAAAAACATTCTCCATCTTCATTCCCCTTGAGCCTTTTATCAAGATCAAATCACCTTCTTTTAATAGGGAAGCCAGAATTTTGCCACCATTAATAGAATCTTCCGCATAGAAACGAATACCATTAAACTGAGAAAGGGCATGGTTCATCATTTTACCAACACCAATAAAAATATCTATATTAAGTTCCGAGAGGCGTTTACCTAAATCGCTATGTGCTTTAACCGAATAATATCCTAATTCAAGCATATCACCTAAGACAACTATTCTTCTTTTATATCGATTAGGTGCTGAGTTATTAAAGATCCTTACCATTTCAGTAATTGAAGCTTCCATAGAAGAAGGATTTGCATTATAAACATCATATAAAACAGTGACACCTCTGAGTCTTCTTATCTCAAATCTTAAACCTACTCCCTCAAAGGACTCTATGCCTCTCTTTATATCCTCAAGATCTAGACCAACAGATAAAGCTGTAGAAGCTGCGGCCATACAATTATAAAGGTTAAAGATACCTGTAAGCTTAGACACAATATAGATAGATCCCTTAAAAGAATTCAGAAGAAAACTTGTTTGCCCCTCCGAAAGTTCAATATCAGTCGCGGTTACATCTGAGAGAGATTTAATGCCAAAAGTTATAATCTTACCTTTAAACTTCTCTATAAGCCCATCCATCAAAAATTTATCATCCCTATTAACGACCACGGTATTTACATAAGGCAATATTTCGAATTCAGACTCCCTTACTCCCTCTAAGGAACCAAATCCCTCTATATGCTCATAACCAATATTTGTAATGACTGCCAGATGAGGCATAGCTATCCTGCACAAATTATCTATATCTCCAGGCCTATTAGTCCCCATTTCTACTAATAGAATCTCCTTATTCTTATCCAATTGACACATACATAGAGGCATCCCAATATGATTATTGAGATTGCCTTTAGTTTTAAGAACCCTCTTGCTCCTTTCTAAAATATTAGCTAATATCTCCTTTGTGGTCGTCTTGCCATTGCTACCAACTACTGCAATAACTTGTCCACTAAATCTCTTCCTCAAGAAAAGAGCTATGTCTTGTAATGCTCTCTGAGTATCTTTCACAGCTATCCAAGTCTTATTGAGCTCCTTAGATAAATTAAAATTGAGTCGATTCTCACTAACTACAACTCCATCGCCCTTTTTTAGGGCATCATCTATAAAATCATGGCCATCAAAATTGTCTCCCTTTAGAGCTATGAATAGTTCTCCTTCATTTATCGTCCTTGAGTCTATTGAAACACCTGTGAATTCTTTTGAGGATTCTCTAACCAATATACCTCTGGTAGCAGTTATAATATCTTCCAAAGTAAGCAAAGGAGGCATCTTATCTTTTGATCTTCTTTAAAATAGACTTTTCTAACTCAATCTTATCACTAAATTCAGTTCTAATTCCCTCTATCTCTTGATAATTCTCGTGTCCCTTCCCCGCTACTATCACAATATCACCCCCCGAAGCCATATCTACTGCCATCTCTATGGCTAATCTTCTATCTGGAATTATTACATAATTGCTATTTGAGACACCCCTCTCCATCTCATCGATTATCTCAAGGGGGTCTTCGAATCGGGGATTATCTGTAGTCATTATAACAAGGTCGCTTAATTCAGTTGCAATACTTGCCATCTTTGGGCGTTTTGATTTATCCCTGTTACCACCACAACCAAAGACTGTTATAATTTTTCCTGATCGTTTATTATCCTTTAATAGTCTCCTTGCTGTATTAAGGAGTCCCTCCAAAGCATCTGGTGTATGAGCATAATCAACAATTGCTAAAAAATTCTGTCCCATTGCTATTTTTTGAAACCTTCCTTCAACAGGTTCAATCTCAGCTAAAGCGACCTTTATAGCATTTCTTGGTAATCCTAACATTATCGTCGTAGCAATGCCAGAAAGCATATTATATAGATTAGGGATGCCAATCAGTTTCGATTGGAAGACTTCATCGTTTACACATTCCTTTAGAAAACCCTTCCCTTTACACCTAAAGATCGTCCCTCCAAAGGTCGTCTTGACGTCAGTTGCCAATAAATCAGCATGAAGGCTATGGATACTTATACCTACAACAGTAGATAAATCAATTCTTTCTTCTTTGATCTCTTTATAAAGCCTTTCGCCGTAAGGATTATCTACATTGATTACCGCAATACCTCCGGTAACAAGGATCTCAAAAAAAAGCCTTCTCTTTGCTTTATAGTAATCCTCCATAGTTTTATGATAATCCAAATGATCATGAGTCAAATTGGTGAAAACAGCCACTTTAAAAATAGAATAATCCACTCTTTGCTGGATTAAAGCATGAGAAGAGACTTCTGCTACTGCATATTGGCATCCTTCATCAACCATACGTCTTAGAAGATACTGAAAAGCAGGAGCTTCAGGGGTTGTGTGAAGAGCCTCAAAAAAACTATCCCTAATGAAATAACCTATGGTACCAATCAAACCTACACTATAACCACCTTTCTCTAAACATTTTTTAATAATATAGGAGGTGGTTGTTTTACCATTAGTGCCTGTTATACCAATTAAAGTTAATTGGGATGAGGGGCTTCCATAAAAAATGTGAGATAATTTAGCAATGGCGTCTCTGCTATTTGGGACACCAATCCAGGCTATGTTTCTAAATTTATTTATAATATCAAGAGATTTATCCATTTCATATACTATGGCAGTAGCTCCCTTTCTAATGGCATCTTCAATGAAATGGTGTCCATCTAAATGCTCTCCCTTTATAGCCACAAATAAATTTCCTTCCTTAACAGCTCTTGAATCATAAGCAATACCAGTAACCTCTACATTGAGATTGCCTGAAATAGCAAACCCATCTAAAAGGAGATCCTTAATTTTCATCTTGCAGTCACTAATAGATTCCTATTTTTTATGTCGTCTCGAGGAACTTCTAAATAGGAAAGGGCATCATTAGCAATTTTTCTAAATACAGGAGCAGCTACAATGCCACCATAGATATGACCTCTTGGGTCATGTATTACTACTATTAGAGCTATTCTTGGCTTATCCGCTGGCAAGAAACCAACAAAGGAGCTAACATAGTTGACCTTTGAATATCTCTTTGTAAGAGGGTCGAATTTTTGTGCAGTGCCTGTCTTACCGGCTACTGTATTGCCATCAACGGAAGCTTCTTTAGCCGTCCCACCTACTTCAGTAACAGTAGTTAATATCCGTTTGAATTCTTCAGCGGTTTTTTCCGATATAACTCTTGTTGCTTGAGGCATCGCCTTATAAATTGTAATGCCTTCTGGAGATTGTATCTCCGAAACCAAATAAGGCTTTACAAGAAAACCACCGTTTGCAATAACAGAATAGGCTCTTATTAACTGTAAAGGGGTAGCAGCTACTTCCTGACCAATTGAAATAGATCCAATTGACATACCAGACCATCTCTCAGGGGGCCTCATCCATCCAGAAACCTCTCCAATAATATCAATGCCTGTTTTATCCCCAAAGCCGAATTTTTTTGCATAGTTATAGAGTCTTTCCTTGCCCAAAGAGAGGGCTATCTTGATTGTGCCGACATTTGAAGATTTTTGTATAACCTCTTGAAAAGTCAGAACGCCATGTCTATGAGCGTCTTTAATCCTCCTGCGACCAACCTCTATATAGCCTGCTGAACAATCATATTTCATGTTAGGCTTAACTAAACCTTCTTCCAAAGCAGCTGCACCGACTATTATTTTAAAGGTTGACCCAGGTTCATAGCAATCTGTTATAGCTCTATTCCTTCTGATGCTTGCCTTAGCTACTGCTGGATTGTTGGGATCGAAAGAAGGGCTATTAGCCATTGCTAATATCTCTCCTGTAAAAGGATCCATCATTATAGCTGAAGCATAGGAGGCTTTCCAGTGTTTAACGGCTTCTTCAAGATTCTTCTCAAGTATAAACTGAAGGCCTTCATCTATAGTTAAAATAATATTATTACCTTTAATCTCCTTTAACGCGCCCTTAGATAGCAAATTGCCCTTTGCATCTCTATAATAAGAGACCTTAACTTGATTTATAGCTATTAGCTCTTTATCATACTTTTTCTCGATACCTTCAATCCCTCTATTATCAATGTCTACATACCCAAGTAGATGTGAGGCTAAATTGCCTTTTGGGTAGAACCTCTTAGTCTCAGAAATCAGACCTACTCCTTTTATATTCGCTTTTTTGATCTTTTCAGCAATTTCTGGTGAAACCTTTCTTTCTATCCAAACAAACTTGGAGTTTGTTTTAATTTTAGTTAAAATTGATTCTACATCTCTACCTATAATAGTTGATAGTTTCTGGGCAACCTTATTTCTTTCATGCTCAGGTATGTCAGAGGGATTACAATATATTGATTCCACATCGAGGTTTACAGCAAGCTCTCTACCCCTTCTATCAAAGATAAACCCTCGTTTTAAAGGCATCTCCTCTATCTTAACCTGTTGCATCCTTGCCATTTGAGCGTAAAAAGAATGATTTAAGATCATTATGTCAGCAAGCCTTGCTATTACTACAACAAAAACAATAGATATAAAACATATGAGGATGAACAACCTTAGCTTCATAATATCATTTGAAACATTCGTGAATAAGAGATATCTAATTTAGTGCTAAAGATACTAAGTTTGTGTTATAGCAATAGCTATTTACTAAACAACTTGTATTTTAGCGTGATTGCCTACCCTCGCCTGGAAAAGAAGCTTGCAAAGGTTCTGGTTCTTTTGTAGTTTTCACATAAATGATTTTAGTTCGGTCAGGAAAGTGAAAGCCTTCAGTTTTTGCATCTGCTTTCCTAATATTACTTATGGAAGTGAGACTTGCTTTTGTGGTCAGAAGATACTTTCTTTCCTTCAAAAGGGCGATCTTCTCTTTCTCTAACTTGCTTATCTTGTATTCTATCGCGGTAAAAGTGCTTCTCTGAGTTAACATAACAAAAACAGATAAAACTAAGAGAATTATCATAAAAGACTTTAAGATGAATCTATGGAAGTTTCCCCTCCTTTTAGTTCTCATACCTTTTCCCCCACCCTTAACTTGGCACTCCTGCTTGAGGGATTGAGCTTTAACTCTTCTAATGATGGACGGATAGGTTTCTCAGTAAGGACTCTTATTTTTTGTGTAGAAGCATAATCTTTCAAAAAATTCTTAACAATCCTATCTTCAAGAGAGTGATAGGAAATAACACAGAGTCTACCATTATTTCTGAGAGACTCATAAGCTTCTACCAGTCCTTTCTGCAAACATTCGAGTTCTCTGTTAACCTCAATCCTTATTGCCTGAAATACTCGTGTTGCTGGATGTATTCTGCCTCTCTTACCATAAACTCTCTCTATAAGAGTAGATAATTCTTTACAGGTATTAATTTTTTCCTTCCTTCTCTTTTCAACAATTGCTTTAGCAATCCTTTTTGCATAGGGCTCTTCACCAAACTCTATAAAAACCCTTTCTAACGCCTTCTGTGAATATTTGTTAACCACTTCCCAGGCATCCAAAATCTGTGTGTTATCCATCCGCATATCCAATCTCGAATCAGACATAAAACTAAAACCTCTATTTGCCTCTTTAAGTTGAAAAAGGGAAACACCCAAGTCAAAGAGAATCCCATCCACTTCAGTGATACCTTCTTTTCTGAGCAACTCTTTTAAATCAGCAAAATTGCCCTTTATCGCCTTAAATCTCGGATCATTTAATTGTTCAGTAAGATATTTTATTGCGTCTTTATCTCTGTCAATTCCGATTAAATTTCCTTTTTTACCCAACTGTGATAAAATCGCCTTTGAATGTCCTCCAAAACCAGCAGTTGCGTCCACATAAAGTCCATCTCTTTTTATAAGAAGGAATTCTAAGATCTCTTTTAAAAGTACAGGTCTATGAATCTCCACAAAACTCAAAATACTTATACTTTTTGTGTCTCATCGGTCATATCTCTTATAATTTTGCTTTCAATCAATATCATCTCCTTTACCGCCCCTTTTAACAAAGATATATCCACTTTATGAAAAGGATATTCAAAAAAAACATCATCAAGAGCATCCTTTTCATTACAATCTCCTTTTCCATTTAACACCATAAACAATTCACCCCATCTTCAAATTCCATAATCTATGAGTCTTGACTCGAAGTCCTTAGTGTTAACATTTTTAGGGTCAATCACTGCATCCCATTCAGCTTTATCCCATATTTCAATCTTATCAATCTGCCCAATTATGACTACTTCATTAGTAATATTTGCATCTTGTCTATGTTCATAGGGGATCAGGACTCTACCTTGCTTATCTAAAGCGACCTCAGATGCTGAAGCAATAACTCTCCTCATAAAATATTTGACCGCTTCATCCAGTCGGGGTAATTTCCTGACTTTCTCTTCGAGTCGCATCCATTCCTCAAGAGGATAAAGATGCAAACACTTATCAAAGGCTGAATTAGTAATGTATAATTTATCTATGCTATAGTTTTTATATAGTATCTCCCTTAAGGGGATCGGTAACATTATTCGACCCTTTGAGTCTAAGGTATGATAATATCTACCAAAAAAGAAAGACACTTTTTACCACTTTTTACCACTTTTCTACATAATATAACTATGAGAAAGTTATGTCAAGAGAAAAATTAATATCGCTACATAATGTAGTAGAGAAAAAAGATCATACTACATATTGAATTGCTATCTATTAAGAGAGTTATATGTTTAAAGAAGAAATTGAAAAACTAAAAGAAATAAAGCTATTGAGGAGTATAAAAGACAGAAATGCTCATCGAAAAACAGTTTCCGAAATTAAGAATTTAGGGAGAACCCTACCTTTTAATTTTAGACCACAATGCACAGCTCATTCATTGATTGAAGGGAAAGAATTTATAAATTTCTCATCAAATGATTATCTTGGGCTGTCCTACAATAAGGCTATTTCCGAAGCAGTCAAAGAGGCAATTGAGTTATTCGGAACTGGAGCTGGTGCTTCACGCCTTCTCTCTGGTGGGACCGAATTGCATGAAAAACTGGAGAAGATGATAGCAGAATTCAAAGGAAGTGATTCTTCTTTAATCTTTAACTCAGGGTATACTCTCAACACCAGTGTCATTCCAGCTATTAGCGATGAGAAAACTGTTATCTTCAGTGATGAACTTAACCATGCAAGCATAATAGATGGCTGTAGACTTAGTAAAGCAAGAAAGATTATTTACAGACACATAGACATGAATAATTTATCAGAACTTATCAAAAAAGAAAATGGTAAAAGGAAGATAGTTATAACAGATACGGTCTTTAGTATGGATGGCGACATTGCACCTTTAAAAGATTTATATACCATTTGTAAAGAGAATGAAGCCATTTTATATTTAGACGATGCTCACGGCACAGGAGTTCTCGGTAAGGGGGGGCGTGGGGCATTGTCACATTTTGGGATCAAACCTGCCCCTTGGATCATTCAAATAGGAACCTTCTCTAAAGCATTAGGTTCCTTTGGAGCTTTTGTTGTTGGGGATAAAGAGGTCATTCAATGGCTAATAAACACCAGTAGAGGACTAATCTTCTCCACCGCTTTACCTGCTACTGTTGTAGCTGCTTCTATAAAAGCATTAGAGATAATTAAAAATACCCCCTATCTCATTGATCTTTTATGGGAAAATAGGAGAAAATTATTTGAAGGTCTACAAAGACAGGGGTTTAATACCTTAAACAGTCAAAGCCCTATAATACCTCTCATACCTCCTCTCTATTATTCAAAGGATACTATAGAAAATGTTAATTCCTTTTCAGAAAAGCTTAAAGAAAAACACATCTATGCACCGGCTATTAGACCACCTACAGTAAAAATACCAAGAATTAGATTTTCAGTATCTGCTGCCCATACAGCAGAAGATATTGACTATCTGCTGAACACTTTAGCGGAGCTTAAGATGGATTAACCCTTTACCCGAATCTTACTCCTTCCAACCATATTCTCCAATTAAAGGAACAAAAATACAGGGAGTATGAAATTCTTCCCTTATAACTCCTTTAACCTTTTTACCTTTAACTAACATTTGAGAAAATCTCTGACCGACAGGTGCAACTATTATACCGCTATCACCTAATTGCTCTTTTAAACACTTAGGTATTTCAGGAGATGCAGCAGTTACAATTATACGATCAAAGGGAGATTTTTCTGGGAGTCCTTTAGAACCATCGCCAATAAATACATAAATATTTTTGTATCCAAGTTCACGAAGTCTCCTTTCAGCCTCAAGAGCAAGGTTTTCAATTCTCTCAATTGTATACACTTCCTTAGCAAGCTCCCCCAAGATTGCAGCCTGATATCCAGATCCTGTACCAACCTCCAGAACCTTCTCATTACCTGTTAATTCTAAGAGTTCTGTCATTATAGCTACCATATAGGGTTGTGAAATGGTCTGCCCCTCACCTATTGGCAAAGCCATATCTTCATAAGCATCGTCCCAAGATGACTCTGGAATAAAAAGATGTCGAGGAACTTTCCTCATCGCATCAAGAACCCTTTTATCTTTAATGCCTCTTAAAATTAATTGCTTGTCAACCATGATACCACGAAGTCTTATAAAATCTCTCATAATTTACTTCCTGATCCTTTCCTCTGCTTTTTGTATCTGGTTAATAACTCTCTAGCGGATATGACCCCGGAGACCGAAGAGTGAACCAATCCCCTGCTAACACCAGCTCCATCTCCGATAGCAAAAAGATTAGTTATCTCTGTCTCCAAACTTGAGGTAAGCTTGAGTTGCATTGAATAGAACTTAACCTCTACACCATAGAGCAAAGTGTGTCTTGAATTTACTCCAGGAGCTATATTGTCTAAAGCTTCAAGCATCTCAAGGATATTCGATAAATGTCGATAAGGCAGAACAAAGCTTAAATCTCCAGGAGTTGCATCCTTGAGAGTGGGTTCTACCATTCCCTTTAATATCCTATCAGGAGTTGAACGACGTCCCTTTTTAAGGTCACCAAGCCTTTGGACAATTACACCGCCACCAAGAAAGTTTGCAAGCTGTGCTATATACATCCCGTAAGAGATAGGTTCATCAAAAGGCTCGGTAAAATAGGTACTTACAAGTATAGCAAAATTGGTATTGTTTGTTTTTATTCCTGAATAACTATGTCCATTGACTGTCCAGAGTCTATCGAAATGTTCTTTTACAACTACTCCATAGGGGTTAAAACAGAAAGTCCTTACTTTATCATCAAACTTCTTTGAGTAATAAACAAGCTTCGGCTCATATACTATCTTGGTAAGATGCTCTAATACATGAGCATGAGTTTCTACCCTAACGCCAATATCCACAGGATTCTTCAACAGGGTCAAACCAAGTCTTCTGGCTTCCATTTCCAGCCATCTTGAATAAGCCCTACCCGGTGCAAGGACAATAAAATCAGCAAAAATATCACTCCCTCCCTTTAATCTTACACCTATAGCTTTTTTATTCTTTGTGATAACCTCTTCTACCTCAGATTCGAACATAACTGTAATCTTGTCTTTTAATTCCTGCCACATATTTCCAAGAACTACCCTGCATCTGTCGGTGCCAATATGTCTTAATTTAGAAGATATGAGAAGAAGTTCGCTGCGAACTGCTCTTTCCTTTAAATTTTGTATCTTCTGTTCATCTTCTCCATAAAGATGCTGAGGAGCTCCATATTCTAAGTAAATACTATCGACATATCTTATTAATTCTCGTAAAGTTTCTAAGTCAACATATCTTGTTAGGAAACCCCCAATTTCAGAAGAAAGATTAAGCTTCCCATCGCTAAAAGCACCTGCTCCACCCCAGCCGCTTAAAACTTGACAAACAGTACAAGATAGACATCTGTCTCCATTTGCGCTTAAAGGACACTTGCGACTCTCAATATCCTTTCCCCTTTCAATGATAAGCACTTTAAGATCTGGAAGATTCCTGACCAATTCAATAGCTGAAAAAATACCTGCAGGTCCAGCCCCTACAATTATTACATCGTATCTATTACTTCCAGCTTTTCCCATCAATCTGCCAATTTTTCTTTAGATAATCAAGAGCCTCGTAGTTGGTCAGATCAAGATGAATAGGGGTAACAGATACATATCTATCAATCACAGCTTGAATATCCATATCCTCACCATGTTCCCAATAGGGATCTCCTCCGCCAATCCAATAATGCTTATCACCCCATGGTGAAAAGACCTCTTTGATAGCATTATCATATACTCTTTTACCTTGGCGCGTAATTTTGACACCTCTAATAGCTTCTAAGGGGATATTAGGAACATTTACATTGAGCAAAGTATCATAGGGTAAAGATTTATCAAGAATGTATTTAGCAATCATTATAGCAAAGGGAACAGCAGTCTCATAAAAAAAGGGCCTATCACCAGCTAAAGAGATAGCAAAGGAAGAGACCCCAAGGATAGTTCCTTCTATTGCAGCGGACACTGTCCCTGAGTAAGTGATATCATCCCCTAAATTTGCACCGGAATTGATCCCTGAAGCAATCAAGTCAGGCTTCCTCGGCAAAATCTTATTTATTGCTAGAGCGACACAATCAGTAGGTGTTCCATTAACGCTATAAACATTTTTTCTCAACTCCTCAACCTTTAAGGGTCTATGTAAAGTAAGAGCGTGACTGACAGCGCTCCTCTCCCTATCGGGGGCTACAATAAAAGCTTCACCGATTTGATTCATTGCTTCAAAAAGGGCATGTAGCCCAGGGGAATGAATACCGTCATCATTAGTTACCACTATATACGGTGCCATCTATTTAGCTCCTTAAATGCAAAATGCTCATTTTCTAAATTCTCTTTGTGCCTCTTCATATAATTCCTGCGGGCAATTTATATATTTTGGCGAAAAATGTATAAGGATGAGATTCCTCACATTGGCTTCTCGTGCAAGCCTACCTGCATCATAAGCTGTTAAATGATGTCTTGCAATGGCTCTTTGTCTATCCCTTTCAAGGAAATAGGCCTCACAGAATAAATAATCAGAATCTTTTACAAAAGACTTGAGCTTTTCAAAATTTTCATCAGTAGGAGAGACGTCCATCACATATGAAATCTTTTGCCCCTTAGAAATAATAGCAATCGGCAACAGTTGAGCAAGGGTGTATGTAGTATCTTTTACCTTAAGGACCTCACTCTCCCTCAATAACTGACTTCTTTCTACATCATAGTTTAGCCTGAGAGCTTTTTTGAAATCAGACAACCAAGGTCCGATAGAGAGACCAAATTCTAAAAGTCTCTCCTTATTAATATTAATATGGTAGTCCTCGATTAATGAAAAAGCAAGAACAGGTATCTGGTGAGAGAGTTGTAATCCTCTAACTGTGTGGAAAGTATCTCTATATAAAACTCCATCAAACTTTAAAATCTCGTTATCAAACCTTTTAAATCGGTTTTCTGCATAAAAACTTGCATGATACATACTGCCATCTTTTATTTCAAATGCTTCAATTTTAAGTGGATAGTCCTGTATAAGATTCCAGGTATAACCACTTAGCTTACCCTCGATACACCTTATTATGCCTTCTGGACCGAAGATTCTCAAAGGCATGTCTCTTCTTAAGACTAATCTTAAGATTGTATCAAAGCCAATGAAATGATCTATATGGGTATGAGTGACAAAGATATCTGAAATCTTTAGAAGATTTCCTGGCTCAATTGAACTAATATTGCCCAAGTCAAAAAGTAAAGCCCTCCTCTCTCTTAAAATTCTAATATAGACAAAGGGATCATCAAAGGGATTAAGAGTATAAGTAGTATGAAAAGTATGCCTCATACAGTAATACTTAGTTTTTTATTCTATCCTTATTCCCAGGTAAGGCAAAAAAGATTAAAAAAAATTTATTTACCAAAAATTATCTTTCTCCCATTTACAGAATTAGACAACTATTCTTTATAAAGCTTATATGCTCCTCTACCTAAGGAGGTCAAAATCTCATAGGAAATAGTTCCAGCTCTAAAAGCCAGTTCAGAAGCACTTATGAATTCCTTGCCCTGCCTACCAAGAATTACAACCTCGTCATTCTCCCCAACTTCATCTTTAATATCTGTCAGATCTACCATAGTTAAATCCATACATACCCTTCCTACTACCGGCACTCTTTTACCTTTTATCAATACGCTTGCATTGTTAGAAAAAGCTCTAAAAAAACCATCAGCATACCCTATAGCAATAACACCAATTAAACTTTCTCTTTGAGTTATAAAGGTTCTACCATAACTTATAGGGGTACCCTTTGGTACCTTCCTGATAGATATTATTCTTGTTTTTACAGACATAGCAGGCAATAATGAATATCCAGAAGCTACTTCCATTGAAGCACTAGGTCTCTCGATGGGTGAAACTCCATAAAGCATCAAGCCAGGTCTTACAGCATCAAAATATGATTCTGGCAAAGAAATGATAGCTGCGCTATTTGCCATGTGAAACTTCTCTATCCTTAGCCCCTTTTCTATTAATTGCTCTCTTAAAAATTTGAACCTCTCTATCTGCAGTTTAGCAAATGATTGTTCAGAAGAATCTGAATCGGAAAAGTGACTCATTATCCCAGAGATCTTTATACCTCTTAAATCTGCTATCTCACAAATGCTTTTTATTTCATCCCCTATGAAGCCCAAACGCCCCATGCCAGTATCAACTTTAATATGGATGGGAATTTCCAGCTTAGCCTTTTGAGCAACTTCTGACAATCTAAGAGCTGATTTTTTATCGCTGATTACCGGGATGAGATTGTATTTAAGAACATCATCTGGATCAGGATCAAAGAAAACTAAAATGGGTAACTTTATCCCTGCCTCTCTGATTAACCTTGCTTCATCTGAGAAAGCTACAGAGAGAAATTGAACTTTATCTTTTAGAAGCCTTTCGGCTACCTTTACACTACCATGGCCATATGCATCAGCTTTAACAACAGGTATAATCGAACAACCTTGAACTAACTTGCCAATAACCTTAAGATTATGGGAAATAGCTGACAAATCTATTTCTGCAACTGCTCCCCTTTTCATTGTTAAGACTTAATATATTATCTCAAGTTTTTTCTTTACCTGATTTTTGATCGATCTCTTTCTTCTCGATCTTTTCAGCATAACCCTTTGAAGGTGTTACATCTATCTCATCAAGCTCGCTTGTAGATTTCTTAAAATTCTTTATAGCCTTTCCTAAACTCGTAGCAAGTTCAGGAAGCCTTTTACCACCAAAGATAACAAGAATTATTATTAATATTATAATAAGCTCAGTTACTCCTAACGGCATCATCTAAACCTCCTGCCAAAGATTTATTGCAAATAATAGCTCCTCCAAGTACTCACCAATTAAGTAAAAACTTGAAAACTTATCTACTTATAAAGTAAGAGACAAGTCTGGAAACTTTGTACATAAAAAATTAAGATCATAAATGGTATTAATGTTTAAAAAAGTTAAGCCTTCAGGATCTATCTCTCTAATATATCTTTCCTCAACAAAATTTGCTCCCACATCCTTTAAAAAAAGACTTAGAGAATTCTTGTAATTCACTAAGTGATCCTCGAAAAAAGGAATAAGTGCCCTATGATATATTCCACAAAGGGGTTGAAATTTATTATTGTAAATTGGAATGGTTGCATTGTGAAAACCTCTTTCCAAGTTTTTCAAATGACTTTCTATTAAAAATAACAGGACTTCAATTTTTAGAAATGGCATATCACAAGCTACAATCAATAGATTATCAGATTTAGCATTTACCAAAGAAGAATGGATTCCACTCATAGGACCTCTGAAGGGGAAAATATCAGCACACATTCCTACTTTAAACTTGAAATATTGTTCAGGATTGTTGGTATTTATGAGAACTTCATTACAGATTGAGCTTAAAACCTTAATATTTCTTTCAATAAGATTAATCCCTTCTATCTTTAAAAAACTTTTGTTTATAGGAAACCTTTTATTTCTGCCACCTGCTAAGATGGCTCCAGAAAATATATCTCTACTCCTTAAAAGGGACTTCACTTAATAATAACCCCTGCATAACCAACAACACGTTCATAATCACCACTAACCTCAGCAGAGGTAGCATATTTAATTAATCTTGCCTCCTTTGCTCCTAACTCCAATGAAGCATAAAGCATTACTGTTGTAGGGATATAGCCACACATAGAGATTTTTTTATTCTTGACAGTAGTATAAAGTCCTTCGGGATCAAGACTGAGTATACGATTCAATGCAAGATTATCGAGTCTTCTTGCCACAGTATCGGAGACATAATGGCTCATGTCAGTACTTGAAACTATCACAACATTTGAATCTGTCTCCTTAATGACTGAAGCTATTCCTTTCCCTATCTCCTGACATTGGTTGAGAGTTGCCTGCATTATTGTTATAGGAACTATCTTAGCTATATCTGAAAAGTAAGCTATAAAGGGCAGTTGAACTTCAAGAGAATGTTCAAAACGATGAGCCATTGGATCATCCTCAGCATAAGGGACTTTTTCAAGGATTGCTTTACCTATCTTTTCATCTATTGAAAAAGCTCTCATTGGCATTTCCCAGATACCCTTCGCCATAACAGCTACTGTTTTACCATAACCTGTATGATTAGGACCAATAAGGAGAAAAGTTTCAGGAAACTCTATAGAGGAATAAACAACTCCAGCAACAGGACCAGAATAAATAAGACCCGCATGTGGAGCAACAATGCTAATAACTTTTTCCCTGGGAATATCCCTATTAATATATTGCTCTACCTGAACTCTAAGCCTCGAAGGATTCCCATAGTAAAATTGCCCAGCAACAGCTGCTACCCTCCTCATTTATTCAACCTCCTCAAATATTTCGTAAGTCTCATCTATATAATCAACAAAACGGGTACAATCAGCGAGATAAGTTAAAGGTATTATACCTATAGGGCCATTCCTTTGCTTTTCTACCAATATCTCCGCTTTATTCCTAATAGAGGGATCGTTTTTCTTATAAACCTCCTCTCGATAGAGAAAGATGATTAAATCTGCATCCTGCTCAATAGCGCCAGACTCTCTAAGATCAGCCAGAACAGGTCTTTTGTTGGGCCTCTGTTCTACCCCTCTATTTAGCTGGCTTAAAGCTATAACAGGAACCTTCAATTCCTTAGCCAAGGCTTTCAAAGATCTTGAGATATCAGATATTTCCTGTTCCCTTCTCTCAAAATTACCCCTACCTCTCATAAGCTGTAAATAGTCAAGAATAATGAGCCCCAAGTTTTTCTGCTCGAGTTTTAATCTTCTTGCCTTAGCTCTAATATCTAACACTGAAATTCCCGAAGAGTCGTCGATAAATATTGGAGCATCTGCAAGTTTGCCTGCTGCACGAATTAGTCTCTGCCACTCTTCTGTGCTTAAGTCATTTCTCCTTATCTTAGAAGAATTTACCATGCTTTCAGAACATAACATTCTAAGGGCTATCTGCTCCTTAGACATCTCGAGACTAAAAAAGGCGACTGGTTCTTTAACGTTTATTGCAACATATTGAGCAATATTGAGAGCAAAGGCTGTCTTGCCCATGCCTGGTCTACCACCAATGACTATAAGATCACCTCTTTGAAAACCTGACGTTAATGCATCTAAGTCCTTGAAGCCAGAGGGTATACCGCTTAAAGCCTCTTTTTTTTGATAAATTCTTTCAATAGTAGCAAAAGTATCCTTGATAACCTCTTTAATACTAGAAAAAGATGAAGTCTTAACTCTCTTTTCAGCTATATCAAAGATTATCTTTTCAGCATAATCAACCATCTCATCAGCTTCCAACTCATCATCATAAACTTTTGTAATAATCTGTGTAGCTGAACTTAACAATCTACGCAAGATAGCCTTTTCCCTGACAATCCTCGAGTGATATCTTATATTTGCAGATGTCAAGATGTTATTTGCCAGAAAAGACAGGTAAGTTATGCCTCCTACCAAATCAAGCTCATTAGACCTCTTTAAATATTCAGATAGTGTAATAATGTCTATTGGTTCACCTTTATTGAATAATTCAAGCATAGCCTTATATATTCGCCTGTGAGAGTCCTTATAAAAATCTTCCTCACTCTCTAACATCTCCATAGCCTGTGGTAAAGCATCGCTATCCAATATAAGAGCACCAAGAACCCATTGCTCAGCCTCAATATTCTGCGGTGGCAATTTACCTGTATTTAGATCAATTAGAGATGACATATTTCAGTCCGAGACAACAGTAAAATCAAGTTTTGCTGTAACATTTTGATGGATCTTAATATGAACAGTATAACTACCCAGTCTCTTTATCGGTTCTTCTAAAAGGATTTTTCTTTTATCTATATCGATACCTTCTTTTTTAAGTGCTTCACTGATATCTATTGCTGTAATAGAACCAAAGAGTTTTTCTTCTTCACCAGCTTTAGCCTTGATTACAAGATTTAAATTGGATATTTTGGCTACAAGATTCTCAGCATTTGCTTTTTCCTTTCTTGCTATCTCTTCTATCTTCCTTTTTTCATGTTCTAAAGACCTTAAATTTCTTGGGTTGGCTTCAACTGCTAAGCCCTTTGGAATAAGATAATTTCTTGCAAAACCATCTTTTACGGTAACAATCTCACCTATCTGCCCTACATTTTTAACATTAGCCTTTAGAATAATCTGCATAATTTAAAACTCCTTTCGCCCTCTTTAAAGATTTATTAATTTAGTATAACCCATTATCTAAAATAATCAAAAGCAATATATATTCTCTCAAATCTGTTTTAGATATCTTTGCCTTGTAACCTCATAAAGACAAATTGAAGTTGCTATTGCAACATTTAGACTGTCCGTTTTTTTACTTATGGGTATTCTAAAAAGTATCCTTTGCAAAATCTAAAAAAATCTTTGTCACTCCTCTGGCTTCATTGCCAACGATTATAGCCAGAGGCTGTTTGAATTTTATCTCATAAATAGGCCTTTTTGCTTTAGGACTGGCAATAAAGAGAGGGATATTTTCATCTTGCAAAAACTCTAAAATCTGTTTGTGCTCAGCAAAGATTATAGGTGTAT
>CAYPJO010000007.1:0-17130 GCA_964411065.1 uncultured Thermodesulfovibrio sp. | reverse complement strand
TCATCTTGCAAAAACTCTAAAATCTGTTTGTGCTCAGCAAAGATTATAGGTGTATGAAATATCCCGCCTGATGTTGCTTGAATAGTTTTAGGATTAAAGGGATTACAAGTAAATGGCAAAATGATAACTCCATCAACATTGAAAGCTGTAGCTACCCTAATAATAGTCCCGACACAGCTTTTTCAAGCTCTAAGGATACATTCTTTTCACCTTGAACTATAAAACCTCGATGAGAGTTATGAAAAGCCCCTAACGACTCTAAAGGTCTCTTTTTGATCTACATGAGCGGAAAAACTACTTATCTCAAGATTGCCTGAGCCGAGGATATGCTTAGCATTTACTAATCTATACATAACCTTTGGATTTAAAAAACGAATCTCACTATAAGATACTTTTTTATAAATGTAAAACTTCTATAACGTTATGAATAGCATAAAAGGGTTCGTAGATAATGTCTTTGCCAATCCTGAAAGCTTCTTTGTCAGCCACTTAGCATCCTTTTTCTGAAGATATGCAATATCATATAAAATTATCTCAATAAGATCGGCTATGTAGAGGTCGTAATAATTTCGCCTTTATGAGCCAAAAAACTTTTCCCTAAGAGCTTTCTCGACTGCTTCAGGAACAAGACCTTTTACGGAACCACCATAAGATGCTATCTCCTTAACTATAGTAGAGGTCAAATATGAAAATTCTTCTGAAGGCATCATAAATACTGTCTCTATCTTCATATCCAGTCTTCTATTCATTAAAGCCATTTGCATCTCATACTCAAAATCTGATACTGCCCTAAGACCTCTTATAACAACATTACCACCCTTTTGTCTTACATAATCTATCAGTAAACCATTAAATGCTTCCACTTCCACATTTTTATAATCTTTGATGGCTTTCTTAATCAGCTCTATCCTTTCTTCCAAAGATAGAAGTGGTAACTTCTTAGGGTGAGGGGCAACTGCAATTATTATCTTATCAAATATCCTCAAACCCCTCTTTACAAGATCAAGATGACCATTCGTTATAGGATCAAAAGTCCCTGGGTAAATTGCAAATCTCATAGATTTTTCTCCTCACTTTTATTTCAAAAATAAAAAGAAATAACCGATATAAGAATGCTAAATCAAAAACACTAAGAAAGTTATTAGTACAATTTGAAATGAATTAAGAGACTCCTGGTCTATCTCTCTCTTTAAAATACAAACTTAAAGCAGTATCCCCATATTTATATCTTTTTTTGAATCGTAAACGACCTTTTTGGGGTAATAAGAAAAATTTTTTAGATGAGTGTTCTACTACGAGGATTCCCCCTTCTGCTATTAAATCTTTATTGTCTATCAGGAGCAATAATTCATTTATCTCTTCAGATTCATAGGGTGGATCTGCAAAAATAATATCAAAAATAATGCCCCTCTTGTATCCCTTTATAAAGGGCAAAACTTTTTCTTTCACTACATTAGCCCTATCAGAAAATCCAAAGGAGTTAAGAAGACCTTTGATAGCAATGGCTCTCCTTGAGTCCTCTTCTACAAAAACTGAATAGGATGCACCTCTACTTAAAGCCTCAACGCCTACTGCTCCAGTGCCTGCATAAAGATCAAGAAAAATACTACCCCTTATTCTTTCACCAATAATATCAAAGATTGCCTTCCTAACCTTTGCAGAAGTAGGTCTAAGAGGACCCGTTGCTTTCTTTGAAGAAACTTTTTTAATAGAGATCTTTCTACCCTTTGATTGCCCGCCAGTGATTCTTATCATAAAACTAAGCAATTTGAGGGTTGATTATAAAACTTTCTGGCAGTTTGTAACCCAAAATCTTTACCTTTCTACCCTCTATTTTAAGCCTCCCTTCCGAATACAATCTCACAGCTTCAGGATAAATTTTATGTTCTAATGCTAAAATCCTCTGAGACAAAACCTCCTCAGTATCATCAGGAGAAACAGGAACTGCAGCCTGAATAATTATAGGTCCAGTATCAACCCCTTCATCAACAAAATGAACTGTGCAACCACTTATTCTAACACCATAATCTACAGCATCTTTCTGCCCGTGAAGCCCTGGGAAAGAAGGTAAAAGAGCAGGATGAATATTCATAATCCTGTTAGGGTAGGCTTCTAAAAGTGGTTTTCTTACAATCCTCATAAATCCAGCAAGTAGTACAAGCTCCACGTCTCTTTTTTTCAAATTGTTTGCAATCTCAGAAAAAAAGTCATCCTTTGATGAAAATTTAGAAGGATCAATATACATAAATTCAATAGAATGTTTCTTAGCTCTCTCAATAGCATAAGCATCTGCTTTATCCACAATGAGTATCTTAATTACAGCCTTTAGCTTTCCTGCCTCTATTGAATCAATAATAGCCTGAAAATTTGACCCTCGACCTGATGCAAGGACACCAATCTTCAACATTTTAGCCCCCTATGAAAAGTTAATTTAACTAAAATTGCGATTTATTAGAAATCTTTATATTCGAATTTACAGTATATAAAACCCTGCTAATCTTGAACGTTATTTTGCTAATATGTGCAACCTATAGATTACAATTTATTTTGCAGGATAAAAGCCTTCCTCCAACTTTTTGACTTAAGTTCTAAATTAGCTATTGAACTCAGGACTGCTTAGAAATGCGCCGGTAATTTTGAAGTAAAAAATAAAAAAGGATCTGGTAATACCAAATCCCCCTATCCAAATACCCCTTTTACAGCTAATCTTCATTTACATTTATTGGAATCACCCGATCCCTTAGAAGATATTTTTCATGTTCCTATTCCAAGCTTAGGGAAAATAACAAATTGTAATAAGACAACGACTAATATAATAACTATAATTAATATAATAACCTTCAATTTATCACCTATTTCTTCTTTTCAGAAGTTCCAACTGCCTTCTCCTTATTCTCCTTATAATCTACAAGTTCTAAGATTGCCATAGGAGCTCTATCATTAACCCTTTGGCGTGTCTTAATTATTCTCAGATAGCCACCGTTTCTATTAATGAACCGCGGAGCAATTTCAGAAAAAAGCTTGGCAACAACAGCCCTATTGGGAATATAGCTCAAAACCAATCTTTTTGAATGTAAGTCTCCTCTTTTACCAAAGGTAATTAATTTTTCAGCAAGACCTTTAACAGCTTTAGCCTTAGCTAAGGATGTTTCTACCCTCTCATATTTAAAGAGAGAATAAATAAGACCTCTAAACAGAGCTTTCCTTTGATTTGTTGTTCTATTAAACTTTTTTCCAGCTATACCATGCCGCATCTACGTCCTCCTTTTGTTGAGAGATTATTCAGAAGTCAACCGCATACCTAAAGTAAGTCCCATGGAGTTCAATAATTCTTTTATCTCATTTAAAGATTTCCTGCCAAAATTCTTAGTTTTAAGCATCTCATATTCGGTCTTCTGAACAAGATCTGCAATAGTTTTGATACCAGCATTTTTAAGGCAATTATATGATCTAACGGAGAGTTCAAGTTCATCTATGCTTTTATTAAGATATTCATTTTTTGTGGAAGTTGTGACCTCAACATGAGAAGGTGCATCCTCTTTTAAGACTACTGGCTCATCACATAAAACGAATAAATCAAAATGTTCAATTAATATATTTGCTGCTTCACTTACTGCCTTTTCAGGTGATATACTACCATCAGTCCAGATTTCCATGATGAGCCTATCATAATCGGTCTGTTTACCAACCCTTGTCTTCTCTACTTCAAAATTGACCTTTTTGATAGGACTAAAAACCGAGTCTACAGCGAGGGTATCAATAGGCAAATCTTGTTCTTTAATTAATTCCTTATTAAATTCAGCGGTAACATAACCCTTACCTTTTTTGACTCGCATTTCAATATCTATTGATGCATCCTTTTCCAAAGTTGCTATATGCTGATCAGGATTCATCAGCTCAATTCCAGCGGTCAATTGTACGTGAGCCCCTGTAATCTTAGCTGGACCTGTAGCACTGATTTTAACTATCTTTTCCCTCTCCGTTAACAACTTGAACCTTAACTTCTTTATATTAAGGATTATATCAACAACATCTTCCTTGACCCCGTCAATACTTGAAAACTCGTGTAAGACACCCGCAATTCTGACTGAAGTTACCGCAGAACCCTCTATAGAAGATAGCAGTACCCTTCGAAGGGAGTTGCCAATGGTTGTCCCGAAACCCCTCTCTAATGGTTCTACAATAAGCTTGCCATAATACAAACTCAGGGTATCTTCTTCAAAGATGATCTTTGGAGGGAACTGAAAGCCCCTATTTGTAAGACTCATTTTAAAAGACCTCCTGTATCACTTCACCGCTAACATAAGTTGAAGGTGACGATATGACGATGCAAGCTTTTTTATTTCCTTATTTTGAATAGAATTCAACTATCAATTGTTCCTGGACAGGTAGTTGTATCTCTTCTCTTGTAGGCACTCTAACAAATCTGCCTCTATAATTATCCATCTCAACATCTAACCAAGTAGGGATACCTCTATGTTCTGCAATAGAAAGGCTTTCTTTAATAGTAGGTATTTCCCTACTTTTTTCAGCTACTTCTATCACATCTCCTGGTTTTAAAAGGTAAGAAGGTATATCAACAATCCTACCATTTATTAAAAAATGACGATGCTTTACCAAAAGCCGAGCTTCGCGCCTATTAATGGCAAAGCCCATTCTATAGATGACATTGTCAAGCCTTCTTTCAAGCAGTTGGAGCAACACCTCGCCTGTAATCCCTTTCATTCTTGAAGCTCTTTTGAAATATATTCTGAACTGATTCTCCATGATTCCATATATTCTTTTAATTTTCTGTTTCTCCCTTAGCTGGATGCCATAATCTGAAAGTTTTCCTCTGTTCTGCCCATGCTCACCAGGAGGATATTTACGTCTCTCGATCGAACATTTGTCAGTATAACATCTGTTTCCTTTCAAAAAGAGCTTATCTCCCTCTCTTCTACAAAGTTTGCAAAGAGGACCAGTGTATCTTGCCATCTATACCCTCCTCCTTTTAGGAGGTTTACACCCATTATGAGGAACAGGTGTGACATCTTTGATCAATGTAATTTCGAGTCCAGCAGCCTGAAGCGCTCTTATAGCAGTTTCTCTGCCGGCACCAGGACCCTTGATATATACCTCCACTTGCTTCATTCCCATCTCCTTAGCCTTCTTAGCTGCCGCTTCTGAAGCCATCTGAGCAGCAAAGGGTGTGCCCTTTCTTGAACCTTTAAAGCCGAGGCTTCCTGCACTCGACCAAGCAATTACCGCTCCATTTGGATCAGTAATAGTAACAATGGTATTATTAAAAGTGGTCTGGATATGAGCTGCGCCAGACGTTACATTCTTTTTTATCTTTTTACCGCTTCTTTTTTTCTGAGCCACTATGAAACCTCCCTATTTTTTCTTCATCACAAGCTTTCTTGGTCCTTTCCTTGTTCGAGCATTTGTCCTCGTCCTTTGTCCTCTAACAGGCAAATGGGCAAGATGCCTCTGACCTCTATAACAACCTATATCAATAAGCCTTTTAATATCTAAGGATTCTTTCCTCCTAAGATCTCCTTCGACCTTATATTCTCTCTCTATGACATTTCTTATCCTAACTATCTCTTCATCTTTTAAATCCTTCACTCTGGTGTTAGGATTAATATTAGTATCAGCAAGGATCTTTCTTGATAAAGATCTACCAATCCCATAAATACGAGTTAACCCGATCTCTATACGTTCATTCCTTGGTAAGTCAACACCACTTATTCTAGCCATTATCAAACTCCTTTAATAGATTAACCTCTTAAACTCAATAAACCCCTATTATCCCTGTCTTTGTTTGTGCCTGGGGTTTTCGCATAATACCCTCAAAACTCCTTTTCTCTTTATGATTTTACACTTTGAACATATTGATTTTATTGAAGGCCTAACCTTCATATATACCCCCTCACACAAGGTATAAAGATTTTTAGTTTGAAATCTCAGTTATTACTTTATTTAAATCTATAGGTTATTCTTCCTTTTGTAAGATCGTAGGGTGAAATTTCGACGAGAACCCTGTCACCAGGTAATATTTTTATATAATGCATCCTCATTTTCCCTGAAATGTAGGCAAGAATTATCTGCCCATTTTCCAGTTCTACTCTGAACATGGCATTAGGGAGTGTTTCAACGATCTTACCCTGAACTTCTATGACTTCTTCTTTTTCCATAGCTTTTTGTAATATACAGAATACAATATTAGTATGACTTAGCTCTATTTTTTAGTCAATATCTGAGGTCCGTTTTTTGTTATTACAATAGTATGTTCAAAATGGGCTGAAAGGCTACCATCAAGAGTAACAGCTGTCCAACCGTCATCAAGTATGACTACCTCAGGACCACCAGTATTAACCATTGGTTCAATTGCTAAGGTCATGCCCTCCTTTAATCTCATCCCCTTACCAGGCTTGCCAAAATTCGGGATCTGAGGGTCTTCATGCAAGAATCGCCCTATTCCATGACCTACAAAAGCTCTTACAACAGAAAAACTGTGTTTTTCAACATATTGCTGGATTGATGATGAGATATCCGAGACTCTATTGCCAATAACTGCCTTCTCAATACCTACATAGAGTGCCTCTTCTGTAACTCTAATTAATTTTTCTGCGAGTTGACTGACCTTTCCCACAGAAAGAGTTATTGCTGCATCACCATAAAAACCCTCAAATAAAACTCCCAAATCGATACTTATTATATCTCCACCTTTGAGTATCACTTTCTTAGAGGGGATGCCGTGAACCACCTGATCATTTATCGATGTGCACACGCTTGAAGGATAGCCACGATAACCTTTGAAAGCAGGTCTCGCATTCCTTTTATATATATGCTCCTCGACATAATCTTCGATATCCGCAGTTGTAACACCTTCTTTGATAAAGGACTTTAAACCTTCTAATACCTCTGCAACTATCTTACAAGACTCTGCTATCTTCTTGATCTCTTCTTGTGATTTAATTATTACCACAAAAAACTATCTTCTACCCCTTATGCGCCCTTTTTTAAGAAAACCATCATAGGATCTTGTAATCAAATGAGATTCAATCTGAGATACCGTATCTAAAGCAACCCCCACAGCTATTAAAAGAGAAGTTCCACCAAAGTAAAAAGGGACGTTTAGCTTAGAAATAAAAATCTCTGGTATAACGCAGACAAAACAGAGATATATGGAACCTACAAAAGTTAGTCTTGTTAAAACTCTGTAAATATAATCAGATGTCTTTTGCCCCGGTCTGATACCTGGTATATAACCTCCTTGCTTTTGAAGGTTTTCAGCAATATCAATAGGGTTAAAAATAATCGCAGTGTAAAAGAAACAAAAGAAAACAATGAGAACCATATAGAGAGTAGTATATAGAAAGGTTCCAGGAGATAACTGAGCAGATAAATCTTGTACCCAGGGTATTGCAATGAAACCAGTTATAGTAGCCGGGAACATAATTATCGAAGATGCAAAGATCGGTGGAATGACACCTGCTGTGTTAATCTTCAGAGGTAAATGAGCTGTCTGACCACCAAAGACTTTACGCCCTACCACCCTTCTTGCATACTGAATTGGTATACGCCTCTGGCCCCTTTCTATGTATATAATACCTCCAACAATTGCTATCATAACAACTAAAAGAATCAAAATAAATATTATTGATACTTCACCAGCCTTAATAAGAGCAATGGTTCTCGTGATAGCAACAGGTAGACCTGCAACAATACCTGAGAAAATTATTAATGAGATACCATTACCAATGCCTCTCTCCGTTATCTGCTCACCAAGCCACATTAAAAAGACAGTCCCTGTTGTGAGAGTAATCATAGTAATCAATCTGAAAGACCAGCCTGGATTCTGAACAAATTCTCCTCCTGACATTCCCTCTAATCCTACCGCAATACCAAAGGATTGGATTGCCGCAATCAAAACCGTTCCATAGCGGGTATATTTGATAATCTTCTTTCTACCAGTCTCCCCCTCTTTAGCAAGTTTTCCTAAGGTTGGTATAACTACCGTAAGCAACTGCAAAATAATTGAAGCACTTATGTATGGCATTATCCCTAAAGCAAATATTGCCATCTGGGAAAGGGCTCCACCAGAAAAAATATCAAAGAACCCAACTACTGCCCCACCCTTTTCAATCAAAAATTTCCGTAAAGCTTCAGTATTTATCCCAGGAGTTGGAATGTGAGCACCAATTCTGTAGACTACAAGAAGAGCTAAAGTGAAGAGAATCCGACTTCTTAACTCTGGTATTTTGAATATATTTTGGATAGTGACTACAAATCTCAACTCTTTAGAACCTCAACATTACCCCCGACACTTTTTATCTTCTCCATAGCAGATGTGCTAAATGCATGAGCTTTTATTGTTAAAGGCTTGGTCAAAGTCCCCTCGCCTAATACTTTTAAGCCATCTTTAATATTTTTTATTATCCTATTTTGAAGAAGTACTTCAGGGGTTATTTCGCTTCCAAGATTAAGTTTCTCTATATCTTTAAGATTGATGATTGCATACTCTTTCTTAAAAGGATAGTTCTTGAAACCTCTTTTAGGGAGTCTCCTATGAAGAGTGGTCTGCCCTCCTTCAAACATTGGACCTTTGCCACCACCAGAACGAGCTTTCTGACCTTTATGTCCTCTGGTAGAAGTTTTACCATGGCCAGAACCTATTCCTCTACCAACTCTTTTAGGGTTTTTAGTACTACCTTTTGCAGGCTTTAAATCTTGTATTTTCATAATTCTCCACAATCCTCCTAACTAGCTTCTTCCTCAACTGTATTAATATTTTCATTTTCTGCCTTCCCCCGAAGCTTTATAACCATTTCGGGATCCTTTAGGTTCATCAAGCCATTTAAGGTAGCTTTTACAGTGTTAAAGGGATTATGCCCACCCAATGATTTGGCAACTACATCTTGAACACCAGCAACTTCAAAAACAGCACGAGCTGCTCCCCCAGCAATTAAACCTGTACCTTTCTTTGCTGGATTAATAACCACTGTATTAGAACCATAACGACCAACAATTCTATGAGGAACGGTGCCATCCTTTATAGGGAATTTAAAAAGTCTCTTCTTAGCCTGCTCTATAGCCTTCCTTATAGCTTCAGGTACTTCCGCTGCCTTACCTTTTCCAGCACCAACTATACCCTCTCCATTACCTACAACCACTAATGCAGTAAAAGAAAAGCGCCTGCCACCTTTGACAACCTTTGCTACTCTATTAATACACACTACTTTATCCTTTAAATTAAGTCCTAGCGGGTTAATGATCTCAATTTGCACAGTTCCTCCTAAAATTCCAGTCCCGTTTCCCTTGCGCTATCTGCTAAGGCTTTAATACTTCCGTGATATTTATATCCGCTCCTATCAAAGACTATTTTTTTAATGCCCCTATTAATCGCCCTAGTAGCTATGAGTTGCCCTACAGCTTTTGCCATCTTCACACCACCTTTATTGGTAGTTATATCTTTAAATTCCTTATCTAAAGTAGAGGCAGATACAAGAGTATGCCCTCTTATATCATCTATTATTTGAGCATATATGTTTCTAAGCCCTTTATATACACACAGCCTTGGCCGCTCAGATGTCCCTACAACTTTTTTTCTTATCCTTTTATGCCTTCTAAGTAGTGCTAACTCTTTTGAAGTCACCCATCTCCTCCTCATTAATAGAAGCTTAAACCAAACTTTAAAATTAAATTCAAAGTAGACAGATTCATAACTACTTCTTCCCTGCCTTTCCAGCTTTCAATTTTAAACTTTCGTTGGAATACCTAATGCCCTTTCCTTTATAAGCATCTGGAGGTCTAATTTCCCTGATATTAGCTGCAGTTTGTCCTAATAAATGTTTATCAATAGACTTTAAAGTGATCGTAGTCTGTTTATCATCAATTTCAGCAGTAACTAAGTCAGGAAGTTGATACTCCACAGGGTGTGAATAACCAACATTAAATATCAACTTATTTCCCTTTATTTGAACTCTGTATCCTACACCAACAATCTGGAGTTGCCTTTCATAAGGCTTTGAGACTCCCTGAACCATATTCGCAACAATACTACGGGCAAGCCCATGAAGAGATCTGAGAGGTTTTGTATCTGCTTCTCTATTGAGGATGATCTTATTATCCTCTATTGTGAGATTTATACCCAAAGGGATCTGATAACTTAGTTCTCCTTTGTTACCTTTGGCTATGAAGACATTTCCCTCAATACTAACACTAACACCTTGAGGTATCTCAATGTATTTCTTGCCGATTCTTGACATCTATAACTCCTCTACCATATATAACATAAAACCTCTCCACCAATACCTTTCTGTCTACATTCTTTATCAGTAAGAATCCCTTGTGAAGTCGTAATAATGGCAATACCTACACCGCCCATTACCCTTGGAATCTCATCCTTTCCCACATACACTCTTCTCCCAGGCTTACTAACCCTCATCAATCCTGAAATTATGGGTTTACCATCAGGACCATACTTTGGGGATAATCTAAGAACCCCTTGTCTTTTGTCTTTTATTATTTTATAAGACTTTATAAACCCCTCTTCCTTTAAAATCTTTGCTATCTCGATCTTGATCCTTGAAGAGGGAATATCAACTTTTTCATTTTTAATTGATAGTGCATTTCTAATACGAGTAAGCATATCAGCTATAGGATCTGTCATCATAGTATATACCTCACCAGCTTGCCTTTCTAACGCCAGGGATTAGCCCTTTTAGAGCAAGATCCCTAAAGCATATCCTACACATTGCAAATCGTCTTAGATAACCATTAGGTCTACCGCATAACTTACATCGGTTATATTGCCTAACTTTAAACTTAGGCGTTCTTGAAGCCTTTACCATCATGCAAATCTTTGCCACTTATATCTCCTTTATTTTCTAAATGGAAATCCAAATGATTTCAATAAAGCCTTCGATTCTTCGTCGTTCTTAGCAGTTGTGCATATAGTAATGTCCATACCATGAACCATGTCAACCTTTTCATAATCAATTTCTGGGAAAATATACTGTTCTTTTAGTCCAAAGGAATAATTGCCTCTGCCATCAAAAGATTTTGTAGGGAGTCCCCTGAAATCTCTTATTCTTGGAAGAGCTAAATTTATTAGCTTATCCAAAAACTCATACATCCTGTTACCTCTGAGTGTAACCTTACATCCAATGGGGACGCCTTTGCGAAGTTTAAACCCAGCAATAGCTTTTTTTGATTTAGTTATTAGAGGTTTTTGACCTGTTATGGCAGCCAATTGCCTTTCCGCAGCATCCAATAACTTAATGTTCTGAATCGCTTCACCAAGAGTAACATGAACAATTATCTTTTCCAACTTTGGTACTTCCATTATATTTTTATAGCCAAACTCTTTACTCATTACAGGAACTATATCACTATAATACTTCTCTTTTAGCCTTGGAGCCATTATCAATCAATGACCTCCTTGCATTTTTTACAAACCCTCACTTTCTTTGAGTTATCTACAAAGGCATGAGATATGCGAGTTGGTTTATCGCACTTTGGACATACTAACATTACATTAGATATATGTAGCGGTCCTTCTTTACTTATAATACCACCTTGAGTATATTGCCTGTTTGGTCTCATATGTTTCTTAATTATATTGACATTCTCAATAATGACCCTCTCCTTTGAGGGAATAACAGAAATTACCCTGCCTCTCTTTCCTTTTTCTTTGCCAGATATTACTATTACTGTATCATTCTTTTTAACACGGAGCCCCACTTAAACCCTCCTTAAATATCAAAGAACCTCTGGCGCGAGGGATATAATCTTCGTAAATTCCTTCCATCTCAACTCCCTTGCAACAGGACCAAAAATTCTTGAACCAATAGGTTCTAACTGGTTATTTAAGATCACCACTGCATTCTGATCGAACCTTATGTAAGAGCCATCAGCTCTTCGGGTTTCTTTTTTTGTTCTGACAACAACAGCCTTTGCTACAGCACCCTTTTTAATATTACTATCTGGTGCAGCTTCTTTGACACTAACAACCACTATATCTCCCAACCTGGCATACTTTCTCTTTGAGCCACCCAAAACTCTTATACACATTACTTTTTTAGCTCCTGAATTATCTGCAACTTCAAGCATACTATGGGTTTGTATCATTTATCTGCCCTCACTGAGTATTTTTATTACTTGCCAGTGTTTTTCTTTACTAATAGGTCTTGTCTCGATGATCTGAACAATATCTCCCACCTTACATCTATTTTCTTCATCATGAGCTTTTAGTTTTGTAAGACTCTTAACTGTCTTTTTATATAATGGATGCTGATATACCCTTGTAACGCCAACCACGACTGTTTTATCCATCTTGTTACTTAAAACTTTACCTATATGAATCTTCTTTGGCATTCTATTCCCCTTTTCTTTGAGAGATCATTTTTTCTTTCTCAGTAATTACTGTCAAGACTCTTGCTATATCTCTTCTTACTTGCCGAACCTTCATATTATTTTCAAGCTCACCTTTTGCAAGTCTAAAACGAAGATGAAATAACTCTTTTTTTAAATCAGCATGTTTTTGTTTTAACTCTTCAATCGTTAGAGATCTTAAAGATCCTGCTTTCATACTAAATAGCCTCCTGCCTTTTTACAAACGTAGTGGCTACAGGTAATTTATATGATGCAAGTCTATAAGCTTCATAGGCAATCTCTTCAGGAACACCTGACATCTCAAAGAGGATTCTACCAGGCTTTACAACTGCCACCCAAAATTCTGGATTTCCTTTGCCCTTCCCCATTCTTGTTTCAGCTGGTTTTCTCGTAATTGGCTTGTCCGGGAATATCCTGATCCATACCTTACAACCCTTTTTTGCTGCTCTGGTTATAGCAATTCTTGCAGCCTCAATCTGACGACTTGTAATCCATGCTGGTTCCAACGCTTTAATCCCATATTCCCCGAAACTAACAGTCGCACCACGATAGGCTATCCCTTTCATAGTACCCTTCATCATCTTCCTGTATTTAACTTTTTTAGGTGCTAACATTACAATTACTCCCTTCCTATTAACCCAGAAGATTCTTTCAAAATATCACCATTATAAATCCAAACCTTAACACCTATAACACCATAGGTCGTTTTAGCTTCAGCAAAACCATAATCTACATCTGCACGAAAAGTTCCAAGTGGAACCCTACCTTCACGATACCACTCTGAACGAGCAATCTCTGCGCCAGCAAGCCTACCGGAACATTGCACTTTCACACCCAACGCACCAAACCTCAGAGCTGAAGCAACTGCTCTCTTCATAGCACGTCTAAAAGCAACTCTCTTTTCTATCTGCATTGCAATATTCTCTGAGACCAGTTGAGCATTTAACTCTGGTTTCCTAACTTCCTTTATATCTATGCTTACCTGATTGCCAGCGAGACCTTCTATCTCTTTCTTTAACCTTTCAACTTCCGCACCTTTTTTACCTATAATGATACCTGGCCTAGCAGTGTGAATGATCAGCTTAATCTTTTGACCAGGCCTCTCAATCTCGACTCTTGCGATCCCTGCATGATAAAGTTTTTCTTTTATTAACTTTCGGATTTTTAAATCCTCAATAAGCCGATCTCCAAAACCCTTTTTCAAAAACCATCTCGAATCCCAAGTCCTTATTATGCCTATTCTATTTCCAATTGGATTAGTTTTCTGCCCCAAATCAACACCCCCCAATACTTCTGAGCGTGAATAAGATTTCTTTATCCTCAGACTTCGAAAAAAGCATGTAAAAATCTATCATTAGAACTACTCCTCCGAAAGAATAATTTTTATATGGCATGTTCTTTTTTTGATTATATTAGCTCTACCCATTGCTCTCGGCTCTAACCGCTTCATAGTAGGTCCTTGATCAACTATAGCCTTCACTATCTTTAATTTATCAATATCTACCTTAGTATTCTTCTGTTCAGCATTAGCAATAGCAGACTTTAATGCCTTCTCTACAAAGCAAGCTGCCCTATAAGGCATATATCTAAGTAAAACCATAGCCTCACTGGCACTTTTACCCTTTAAGAGGTTAACAACCCTCCTTGCCTTTCTAGGAGTAACCCTAACATATTTTATAAGGGCCGTCGATTCCATAGTTTTTTACCCCTTTGAACCCTTTGAAGAGCCTGCATGACCTTTAAAAGTCCTTGTCGGAGCAAACTCCCCTAATTTATGACCAATCATATTTTCAGTTATGTAAACAGGTATAAACTTTTTACCATTATGTACTGCAAAAGTAAAGCCTATAAACTCTGGAATGATAGTGGAGCGCCTTGACCATGTCTTAATTATCTTTTTTTCCCCAGAAGCAATAGCACCTTGCACTTTCTTTAGAAGCTTGGGGTCGACATATGGCCCTTTTTTAAGAGATCTTGGCACTTATTCCTCCTTTGTATAAAACTATCGTTAGATAATTATCTATTTGCGTCGCTTAACAATATATTTATCTGTTTGAGGGTTCTTCCTCGTCTTGATTCCTTCAGGCTTTCCCCAAGGTGAACATGCTGGTCTACCACCTGAACTCTTACCTTCTCCACCACCTAAGGGATGGTCAATTGGGTTCATAGCAACACCTCTGACATGGGGTCTTCTGCCAATATGTCTTTTTTTGCCAGCTTTTCCATAGGATATGTTCTCATGCTCAACATTGCCAATCTGACCAACAGTAGCCATACAAGCAGTTCTTATAAGTCTGACCTCCCCTGAAGGAAGCTTAATATGTGCATATTTGCCCTCTTTTGCAATTATTTGTGCAGATGAGCCTGCACTTCTTACTAACTTTCCACCACCGCCTGGAGTTAGTTCAATATTATGTATCAATGTACCTAAGGGTATTTCACTAATTGGTAACGCATTACCCGGCTTAATATCAGCTCCTGAGCCAGATATTACGGTGTCACCCACCTTTAGATTAAGAGGGGATAAAATATATCTATACTCCCCGTCTTTATATTTTAGCAATGCAATTCTTGCTGATCTATTAGGATCATATTCGATAGATTCAACTACAGCAGGTATATTCATCTTATCTCTCTTGAAATCTATTATCCTGTATTTTCTTTTATTACCACCACCTCTGTGCCAGACAGTTATTTGACCTGTATTATTTCTTCCCCCTGTCTTTTTCAAATTAAAGGTGAGAGGCTTATAAGGTTCATCACTCGTTATCTCCTTATAATCTGATGTAGCAACAAATCTTCTTCCAGGTGAAGTCGGTTTATATTTCTTAATTCCCATTATACACCCTCAATAAAATCAAGTTTTTCACCTCTTTTTAAGGTTATAATCGCTTTCTTCCTCAGAGGTTTTCTACCAATAGATCTACCAAACTTTTTTTCCTTGCCCTTTACCCTAAGGGTAGCAACTTTTTCCACCTTAACTTTGAATATCTTCTCCACGGCTTCCTTAATTTCATGCTTATTTGAATTGACATCTACTTCAATAACAACTTTGTTTTCCTTTTCTTTTAAATCTATATTTTTTTCAGTAAACAGAGGTTTTTTTATGACATCATAGATTGACTTCATTAAGCCACCTCTACTTTTGGAGGTAAAGAGTCCTGCAATTTTAATATCGCCTCTTTCGTAAAGAGCAATACATCATAAGCAGCCACATGGTAAGCATTAAGATCATTTACTAAGATAGTATCTAAAGTTGGAACATTTCTTGCTGAAAGTATCAGATTATCATCTTTTTTATCCATTACAATGAGAACTGTTCTGTCTTCAAGTTCTAATTTTTTTATGACCTCAATCATCCTTTTGGTCTTAGGTTTATCGAATTTTAAAGCATCAACTACAAAAATCTCCTTATCCGCTAATTTCATAGTTAAAGCTTTATATAATGCTATCCTCTTCTGCTTTTTAGGTAGTTGGATATAATAATCACGGGGTTGAGGTCCAAATACAATACCGCCCCCTCTCCAGAGAGGCGATCTAATACTACCGTGTCTTGCTCTACCTGTATGTTTCTGCTTCCAAGGTTTCCTGCCTCCTCCACTGACCATACCCCTTGTCTTAGTAGCGTGGGTTCCCTGTCTCTGATTGGCAAGATAACTTTTTACAGCGGTATGTACTACAGACTCAGAAGCATCACAATTGAAGACTTTTTCTGGTAACTGGATCGTTTCTTTTATTATATTGTTAATATCTCTTACTGCGATCTCTATCATTTTAATTATCCTTCCATATCTCAACGATTGAATTTTTAGCTCCTGGGACTGCACCCTTTATCAAAATAAGATTTAAATCACCACGGACATCAACAACTGTCAAATTTCTTTCTGTGACTCTCCGATTGCCCATATGACCTGCCATCCTTTTTCCTTTCCATACTCTTGATGGGAATGAACTAGCCCCTATAGAACCTGGTGCTCTATTAAACATCGAACCATGTGAACCAGGACCACCACTAAATCTGTGCCTTTTCATTACCCCCTGAAAGCCCTTACCTATTGATATACCGCTGACATTAACAATATCACCCTTGCTAAACAAGTCTACCTTTACAAGATCCCCTACCTGAAACCCTGTCATAGGAAACTCTTTCAAAATTTTATAAACGGGCAACCCAGCCTTTTTAAAAATACCCTGTACTGGTTTAGGGACTCTTGAAACTTTCTTCACTTCTATAAAGCCAAGCTTTATAGCATCATATCCATCTTTTTCTATTGTTTTAACTTGAACGACACAACAAGGACCAGCCTCCACTACAGTAACAGGAACACTTTTCCCGTTTTCCATAAAAATCTGTGTCATACCAAGTTTTCTTCCCAGTATGCCCTTCATAGTTTTATCTCCACATCAACGCCTGATGCAAGATCTAAATTCATAAGAGCATTAACAGTATCAGGCGTTGGATCATAAATATCAATCAATCTTTTATGAGTTCGAATCTCAAATTGTTCTCTTGATTTTTTATCTGTATGAGGAGACCTTAAAACAGTATACCTGCTAACCTTAGTAGGCAAAGGTATTGGACCTACTATCCGCGCTCCTGTTTTACGTGCTGTATCAACGATCTCCTTCACAGATTGATCAAGCAATCTGTAATCATATGCTTTTAATTTTATTCTGATCTTCTGATTCACCTTCTACTCCAATATCTCTGTAACTACTCCAGCACCTACCGTCCTTCCACCCTCTCTT